>NZ_JAAIYB010000777.1 GCF_010894475.1 Myxococcus vastator | reverse complement strand
GTTGTTTAGGGCTCGAGGGTGGGTCGATAGTGGTGGATGAAAACTGACAACGGATTCGACGATCCAACTCCACGCCGCTTGACTCCTACACCGCGCCGCTTTCCAAGAGGCGGATGAGAGTTTCAATTTTCTTGAATAGTTCGTCGAAGGTGATGATTTCTGTGCCTCGCTGCCCGCGTCGAAAGTATTCAAAGGAGTCTTTCATGTCGGCAGTTTCAAGTTGCTCTGTGTTGCCGACAACGACGAGGCACTTTGGATCTGCCAAGAGGAACCTCTCCTTCGACTTCAAATGCAGTTGGGCATAGTTCTCAAGGAACGTATCTTTGTACCGCCCGATTTGACCAACAGCACCGCATACGTCTCTGCTGACGGCAAAGACATCGGGTGGCCGGTAGGGTGACTTGCTCAGCAAAGGTGTCTCGGGTGTCTTGATTTCGACTACCATCACGTGACTGGTAAGTTCGCTTTGCAGGAGAAAGTCTGGCTGCTTTCCTCCAGTGTCCTCTAAACTCTTGCCGCCGACATAGGTCTTTGTGCCGAAAATCACGACTGGCATGGAGAACACCTGCGAGAAGACGAACGAATATTGCGTGAGGGTGGACTGCCAGAAGTTCTCGTCAGCGTTGCTCCTATTTGTGTTCCAGATAGAGAGTGCCTGCTTCAACATGCCAAGCCCGGCTAGAGCATTGAGCCCAGCCAAGTCTGCTGGAGCAAGCTTCGGCAGTGCCTCAACAACCTTCATCGCGTTGTCGTGGCCGGCGATCCATTTAAACAGTGACACAAGTCCTTCGGGGTTCATTGTCTCAATGACTCTTGCGGTGGCATCTAAGGTATCTAGGACCTTCGCGGCTTGAACGTAGTCGGAAAGTTCAAATTCATCCCCTGTACTCGGAAGCCGTTTTCCGTTTCGCCAATAAACACCGTACAGGCCTCTCACGACATGAGTGAGTTGGTAAATTTCGTCGGTGCTTAACTCTAGCTTAATGCCAGAGCCTGCCGTCATGGAGGTCAGCTTCACCTGAGTTTCATCGACCCATTCTTCAGTTTGTTCGGATGACTTGCGTTTTTGCCATACAAGCTCACCCCTGACTGGTTTCTTCTCGTCCTGCTTGTTGTTGACGAGTTGCGACTTGAAGACCAAGCGGGTTGTTTTGCCTGGTCGCAGGGTAATTGGTTCGACAGTGGCGGAATCAGGGCCGGTCTGCTTAATTTTTGCTCTCATGATCACCTTGCCTGTGTTGGCCTGCCCCCACGACTCGGAATCGTCGCGTGCCATCGTTTAGAACGGTACCGCAGCGTCTGTTGAAATGGATCGAGCAGGCTCTCAATGAGAGCTCTGGACCGCAACCAGTACGTAACGGAACTCCCCATATCCTGTACCTTGTACGGTACTGTACGGCCTCCAGTTCATCGTATACCGTCCAGTCAGCGTCACAGACTCTGTGCGATTCCCCAAGGTGTTTTTCTTGGTATTAGGCTTCCAGGCAAGCAGTCCGGAGAGGGTTTCTCCCTCTCTAAAGGTATGCGGAAATGCATCCCCCTTGGCGGACCGGGCATTGCTGTTCCAGTACCCGGGGTTGTTCGTCAGAAACAGAGCGTATCCAACCAGCGGTGGGTTCCCTGTCAGCAGCGACTCGATGCGATTAATGTCTTTCAGGTAGTCAAACCGCTTTTGCGAGGTGGCTGCTTGGTCAACTAGGCGAAAGGATTCGCCATTTCTTAAGGCAGCCAGGTCGTGCGTAATGTACTTCACCTCAATGGCACTGACGGAACCCGAGGCGTCTTCTACCCAAATGTCAAGGGCATCATTCTGTCTGCCAATCCCGAAGGCCGGATATTCCAGCCGGATTTTTAGGTCTTGATGCTGCATGCGTGTTCCAGCCGAATCGATCACCCATTCCGGACCAGCCCGATAACCCCCCATTACTT
>NZ_JAAIYB010000776.1 GCF_010894475.1 Myxococcus vastator | reverse complement strand
TATAAGAGACAGGTCGGGGGGTTCTTCGCGCCGCTGTGCGCGTTGTTCCTGGTGGACTCTGGCGTGGGGTACCACTTCCGCTCCCACACGGAGCTGGTGGCGGGCCTGTTCCTGGGCGGCGCGGCGATTGTGGCGTTGGGGCTCTACGACGACCTGCGGGGCGCGGGCGCCCGGCTGAAGTTCGCCGTCCAGTTCGCGGTGGCGTTGGGCCTGTATGCCATGGGCTTCCGAATCGACGTCATCGCCAACCCGTTCGGCCCGGAGCTGGTGTTGGGCGCGTTGAGTCTGCCTTTCACCGTGTTGTGGGTGGTGGGCGTGGTCAACGCGCTCAACCTCATCGACGGCCTGGATGGGCTGGCGGGCGGCGTGGCCTTCTTCGGCGTCGGCACCAACTTCCTCCTCGCGCTGTCGCGAGGCGACGTGCTGCTGGCGCTGCTGATGGCGGCGCTGGCGGGCGCCATCCTCGGGTTCCTGGTGTTCAACTTCAACCCGGCCTCCATCTTCATGGGGGACACCGGGAGCATGTTCCTGGGCTTCGTGCTGGCCGCGGTGTCCATCCAGACGAGCACCAAGAGCGGCACGGCGGTGGCCATGCTGGTGCCGGTGATGGCGCTGGGGCTGCCCATCATGGACACGCTGCTGGCCATGGTGCGGCGCTCGCTGCTGGGGCGGCCGATGTTCAGCGCCGACCGGGAGCACATCCATCACCGGTTGATGAGCCACCTGGTGCTCAGCCACCGCGCCACCGTGCTGGTGCTGTATGGCCTGTGCGGCCTGTTCATGCTGGTGGCGCTGGCGCTGAACTTCGCCAACAGCGCGCAGAGCGCCATGCTGCTGTGTGGCATGGGCGTGCTCATCGTGTTGCTGATGCGGCGGCTGGGCTACCTGGACCTGGGCCGCGCCAGGGACATGCACCAGGTGCGGCAGCGCAACCTGTGGCTGCGGACCCTGGTGAAGGATGTCACCCGCGCGGTGCGCGCGGCGCCTTCGCTGGAGGGGGTGTGGAACGCGGTGCGCCCGCTGGCGGACGCCATGGGCCTGTCGCGCCAGGAGCTGCGCTTCCAGCGCATCCGGCCCACGGGGCTCGCGGACAACGTCGTCTTTGAAGCCCAGCGGCTCGCGGGCGCGGGGATGCCGTTCGAGGTCAGCATCGCCATCAAGGTTGAAGGCGAGGTGCTGGGCGCGATGCTGCTGGTGTGGCGGGATGGCCGGGCCGCCATCAACCGCGATGAGGAGCTGGCGCTGGAGCAGGTGGCGGACGCGGTGGCGGAGAGCGCCGAGCGGCTCCAGCCGCGGGTCGACGCCGAGCCCGGGCGCCTGATCGCGCTGAGGAAGTGATGCCTGACGGGCACGCCGCGCCGCGCACCCGACAGGCGCGCCTGACACCGGTGGGCGCGAGCGCACTCCTGGCCCTGCTGCGTGCGTGGCCGGACGCCCCCTCGGGTGCGCCGCCGGAAGGCGGGGACGCGGAGGCGCTGGTGCGCACGGCGGTGCGCCACGGGCTGGTGGGCTTCGTGGCGCACGCGGTGGAACGGGCGGGCTGGGCGCTGCCCGGGCCCGCGAGCGCGTCCCTGCGCCGGGAGTCCCTGGGGAACGCGGCGCGGGCCCTGCGGGTGAAGGCGCTGCTGCTGCGATGCCTGGACGCGCTGGCGACGGTGGGACAGGTGCCGGTGCTGCTCAAGGGATACGGGCTGGCGCTGCGGCTGTATCCGGACCCGTTGCAGCGAGCCACCACGGACGTGGACCTGCTGGTGGCGCGCGCGGACGTCGGTGCCGCGGTGCAGGCGCTCGCTCGCGTGGGCCTGTCTGCGCGGCGGGACGATGGCGCCCGTCATGGCGAGGAGGACTCCCACCACCTGGAGCTCGCGGGGCCCGCGGGCCTGGTGGAGCTTCACTACCGCGCGCTCGCGGGCTGGGGCGAGGCCCTGGAGGGCGACGCGCTGCTGGCA
>NZ_JAAIYB010000775.1 GCF_010894475.1 Myxococcus vastator | reverse complement strand
CTGCTACGAGCGTGCCACGCCTCGACCACCGGTTCGATGCGCGGAGTGATGTGGATGACGGAGCTGGGGAAGCAGTGCGCGGGGAGCTCGGTGAAGATGAGGCGGACGGCCTCCGCGTCGGCCTCGGTGGCCACGGCCACGTGTGGGCGCACGATGAGGTCGGTGAGGTGCGGCGGCTGGTCCAAGCCACACACCACGCGGGCCACCGCGGAGCTTTGGTAGAAGAGCACGCGCACGTCCGCCTCCCGCGCGTGTTCCAGGAACGCCAGCAGGGTGCGTCCCTCCACCGCGCCCACGAGCAGGGCCTCCGGGGACCAGGGGCCCACGGCCACCGCTTCCTGTCCGGTCAGCGGCTGGCCAATGGGCACGGGCGGCGCACGGTCGCTCGTCAGCACGGCGCCGCGCGCTCCCTGCCAATAGAGGCGCGTTTCGTACTCAGTGATGGTCACATTCGTCACGAGCTCACCTCCGCCGAAGCCTGAGCAGGCAGTGCCTCTTCAACGCGCATGCCGCGCGACTGCTTCTTCCGGGACGCCGCGTTCGTACCGGGGTGCCGAGCAGGCGGGAAGAGAAACTCATGGCAATCCAAAGAGGCGCAACACGGCGGGTCCCGAGAGGCTCACCAGCAGACAACCGCCCAACATCAGGGGAACCCCCAATCTCATCAACTCGGAGGAGGCCAGTCCTTCTCCCACCGCCATCGCGTTGGGCGGGGTGCTGATGACGAAGGGCATGCCCAGCGAGCAGCCCAGGGCCACGAGGATCGGCGTCGACGCGGCGGGATGCAGCTGCGTGGCCAGGGGGATGAGGAGCGCCGCGGTCCCGGTGTTGCTCATCAGCGCGGACAGCACCGCCGCCGCGACCACCAAGACCCCCAGCTGCACCGGCACCGGCCAGCCCGCGAGGTCCGCGCTGGCCAGCGCGCGAGTGATGAGCCCGGAGTGTTCCAGCAGCCGGCCCAGGGCGATGCCGCCGGCGATGAGCAGCAGCGTGGCCCAGTCCAACCGGCCCAGGTCCTCGCGCTTCAGCAGGCCGCTGCCGAAGAGCAGCGCGGTGGCGGCCAGCGCCACCACGGGCGCGGGGACCCCGTGGAGCGGCTCCGACAGCCAGGCCACCACGCACGCCGCGCTCACCCAGAGCACGCGGCGTCCCGAGCGCGCCAGGGACACGGGCGCCTCGGTGGGCAGCGTCAGGCTGCCGCCCACGCGGAAGCGCAGCAGCACCAGTCCGAAGCCCACCAGCAGCAGGAGCAGCGTGAGCGGCAGGGCGAAGGACATCCACTTCGCGAAGGTGACTTGCGCATGCCCGGAAGCGGCGGAGACGGCGAGCGCATTGGGACCGCTGCCCACGGGCGTGGCGATGCCGCCGACGTTGGCGCCCAGGGCCACGCCCAGCAGCAGCGCGGGCCGCAGCGGCGCGCCCGCGGGCATCGCCTGGAGCAGGGGACGAAGCGCGGCCAGCATCATCGCCGCCGCGGCCACGTTGGACATCCACATGGAGAGGAAGGCCACGCCCGCCATCACCCACAACACCAGCCGCCGCGGCCGTCCACCCGACAGCCGCATCACGTGCCGCGCCACCGAGGCGTCCAGGCCGTGCCGCATGGCGGCCACTTCCAGCGTGAAGCCACCCAGGAACAGGATGAGCACCGGGTCCGCGCACCACGCGAGCACCGACGGCAACTGATAGGCACGGTCCAGCGGCCCCAGGAGGACGGGCGTGGCGCCCAGCAGCAGCAGCGTGGGCACGAAGGACGGCACCACCTCCGTCAGCCAGAGCACCAGACACGCACCGCCGATGAGCACCGTGCGCGTGGCCACCGGCCCCTCGACGCCGAGGAGCGCCACCAGCGCCACCCCCGCGAGCCCGGCCAGCGCGAACGCATGCCGGGACGCGGAGACGCCGGGTGGAGTCGCGGAGAGGGGGGCCTCGGCGGAGGCCGCTTCGGCCAGGGGATTG
>NZ_JAAIYB010000774.1 GCF_010894475.1 Myxococcus vastator | reverse complement strand
TGGTGGGGGTGGTGGACGACATGGCGCTGGAGGGGCTTGGCTCGCCGTCCCTGCCGGAGGTGTACGTGCCCTACGTGCAGGCGCGGACCACGAGCATGGTGCTGCTGCTGCGGACGAAGGGGGCGCCGCTCGACCTGGCCTCCGCGGCCCGCGCGGAGATTCGTGCGTTGGATGCGAGCCTGGCGCCAGGGAGTGTTCGCACGCTGGCTTCGGTGGTTGACCGCACCGTGGCGCCGCTGCGCTTCTACCTGCTGCTGGCGGGGGCCTTCGCGGCGGTGGCGGTGGTGCTGTCGGCGGTGGGACTCTACGGCGTCGTGGCCTACGCGGTGCTGCAGCGCACCCGCGAGCTGGGCATCCGCATGGCGCTGGGCGCGCGTCGGGCGCAGGTGCTGGGGCTGGTGCTTGGCCGCTACCTGGGGCTGACGGCCTGTGGGCTCGTCATGGGACTGGGGCTGGCGGTGGCTATCAGCCGCGGCCTCACGCACCTGCTGAGCGGCGTGCTGCCCACGGACCCATTGACGTACGCGGCGGTGGCGGCGGTGCTGTTGGCGGTGGCCGTCCTGGCGGTGCTGCTGCCCGCGCGCCGGGCCGCGCGAGTCTCCCCCGCGGTGGCGCTTCGGGCGGACTGAGCAGGCGTCCAGGGGCGCTGCGTTTCACTGGGGCGCGACTGTCATCGCCCCGCGAGGAGGGGCGGACGAGCTGGGGGGCGCGCTCCAGGGGGCGCATCGCACCGTGGCACCGGCTGGCAAAGCCGCCGGGCATGGTCACGGTTGGCTCCGGAGGCGAGGTGCGCCCTCCAGGACGAAAGGGGTCGGTCATGAAGCTCAAGGTGATGGGGATGATCGCGGGTCTGGCGTGGGGTGGCGCGGCTCTGGCGCAAGGCTCGCAGGAGCCGGCGATGCCGCCGGAACCTTCGATGCCGCAAGAGCCCTCAATGCCTCCGCAGGAGCCACCGATGCAGCAGCCACCCAGCAGCGGCTCGGAGATGTCCGGCGGGATGGGCGGCAGCCAGATGCAGGGACAGCAGGAGCTGAGCGGCTCCGTGGTGGCCCTGCGGCGGGACAAGGTCTTCATCAAGGATGAGAACGGCGCGGTGGTGGCGATGGGCGTGAGCCACTCCACGCAAATCGATGGGAAGCCCATCGAGAAGGGCCGGGACATCAGCAGCCACCTCCGGCGTGAAATCAAGGAGGGGGACCAGGTCCGGACCAAGTTCAACGTGGAGAAGACGACCGAGAACATGGCGTCTTCCATCGAGAAGATGAAGCAGTAGTCCACGCCGCACGGGGACGGCCGCGGTCTGGAGCGTGACGGTGCAGGTTCACCGCCGCCCCGGCCGCGGCTTCCGCCGTTCCCGGAGGTCTGTGACGTGGACGGAGCCGCTCTAATGCATCCGCGCCGCTTCCGCTTCGATGAGCCCGGCCAGAATTGTTCGGTGGCAGACCTGTTCGAGGATGCAGTCCTTTGAACAGAGGAGGGTCACCGTCTCACCCTGCCGCACGCGCCTGGCGAGCGCGGTGATGGCTTCTTGCTGCGACGCCATCTCCTGGAGGTACCGCTCGCGGTAGGCCTCCAGCGTGATGGGTGTGCGGCCCTTTCCATAGAAGGCGTCGAAGAGCTCCGGGCTGGGCGCTAGGTTGCTCTGCCACGCGTCCCACGTCTCCTTGGCCTTGGGCAGACCTCGCGGCCGGTAACGGCAGACGAGGAGGCGGAAGCCGTCATCTGGCTCCGAAGGCACACACCAACGTTTGGTTTTGAGCGGCATCGCCGGGCAACCCTGAATCGGAGGGACGGTATTCCATCCGCGGTGGACCGGATTTCTTACCGGGACGGAAAGGGCGCTGGCCCCGTTGGCCCAGGGGGATGTCTCCAAGTGCTTGGAAATGCTGGCCTTGGGGAGTGGATCGGCGGCGGCACGCGCCCTGCTATGGGGTGATGCAGCAGCGTGACGGGGCAGCACG
>NZ_JAAIYB010000773.1 GCF_010894475.1 Myxococcus vastator | reverse complement strand
CCTCCTTCCTCTATCTGCCCTCCGCGCAGGAGTTCCCCGCGGGCAGCCTGGCGCTGCCGTGGAAGCCGGAGGCCAGCATCCTCCTGGGTGAGTTCGCCCGCACGCACGGCGCCAAGGTGCCCACCCGGCTGGTGTCCTCCGCCAAGAGCTGGCTGTCCCACCCAGGGGTGGACCGGCGCGCGGCGCTGCTGCCGTGGCAGGCCCCTGAAGAGGTGCAGCGGGTGTCGCCGCTGGACGCGTCCGCGCGCTACCTCCGCCACCTCAAGGAGGCGTGGGACCACACCTTCGCCCGCGAGCGCGAGGAGTCCGGCAACGCCCTGTCCGAACAGGACGTCATCGTCACCGTCCCCGCCTCCTTCGACGCGGCGGCGCGCGACTTGACGCTGGAGGCCGCCAAGGCCGCGGGCATCCCCAACATCACCCTCCTGGAGGAGCCCCAGGCCGCGCTCTACGCGTGGCTGGAGGCCATGGGGGAGAACTTCCGCAGGCAGGTGCAGCCCGGCGAGGTCATCCTCGTGGTGGACGTGGGCGGCGGCACCTCCGACTTCTCCGTCATCACCGTGCGCGACAGCGCGGGCGATTTGGAGCTGCTGCGCGTGGCCGTGGGCGACCACATCCTGCTGGGCGGCGACAACATGGACCTGGCGCTGGCGCACACGCTGAACCAGCGGATGACGGCCGAGGGCAAGAAGCTGGACGCCTGGCAGTTCAACGCCCTCACCCATGGCTGCCGCCAGGCGAAGGAGGCGCTCTACGCCGACCCGTCCATGGAGCGCGCGCCCATCTCCATCCCCGGCCGGGGCTCGTCGCTCATCGGCGGCACGCTGCGCACGGAGCTGACGCGCGAGGAGCTGGAGCGCGTCCTCACCGACGGCTTCTTCCCGGTGACGCCCGTCACCGAGCTGCCGCGCACCGCGCGCCGCACCGGCCTGGCGCAGATGGCGCTGCCCTACGCCCAGGACGCCGGCGTGTCCCGGCACCTGGCGGCCTTCCTCACGCGGCAGGCGCAGGCGCTGGCGGCCAGCCCGGACGCGCCGGTGGACGTCAGCGGCAAGGCCTTCCTCCACCCCACGGCGGTGCTCTTCAACGGCGGCGTCTTCAAGGCCGGCCCGCTGAAGGCGCGCGTCATGGAGGTGCTCAACGGCTGGCTCACGGCGGATGGCGGCGAGCCCGCCAAGGAGCTGGAGGGCGCGGACCTGGACCTCGCGGTGGCGCGCGGCGCCGCCTATTACGGCTGGGTGCGCCAGGGCCACGGCCTGCGCATCCGCGGCGGCACGGCCCGCGCCTACTACGTGGGCGTGGAGACGGCGATGCCCGCGGTGCCCGGCATGGAGCCGCCCGTGAAGGCGCTCTGCGTGGCCCCCTTCGGCATGGAGGAAGGCACGCAGGCGGACGTCCCGCCCCAGGAGTTCGGGCTCGTCACCGGTGAGCCCACCAGCTTCCGCTTCTTCTCCTCGTCCCTGCGGCGCGACGACAAGGTGGGCGTCATGCTGGAGGACGTGGACACCGAGCTGGCCAGCGGCGGGCTGGAGGAGCTGGCCCCCATTGAAACCACGATGCCCGGCCAGCCCTCCACCTTCAGCGACTTGACGCCCGTCAACCTCCAGGCGGCGGTGACGGAGGTGGGCACGCTGGAGCTCCGGTGCCTGGAGAAGGAAGGCCCCGGACGCTGGAAGCTGGAGCTCAACGTCCGCATGAAGGAGTAGAAAGCCATCCGTCAATCGGAGGCGGCATGCGAATCGTTGGCATCGACCTGGGCACCACCCACTGCGCCGTGGCATCCGTGGACCCTTCGCGGGGCGCGGGGGCCCCCGTGGAGGACTTCGCCGTTCCGCAGCTCGTCCGCCAGGGCGAGGTGGCCCCGCGGGCCCTGTTGCCCTCCACCGTGTACGTGCCCGCCGGCCACGAGCTGGCGGAGGGTTCGCTCACGCTGCCCTGGGGGGATGACGGCGGTCCGTGGG
>NZ_JAAIYB010000772.1 GCF_010894475.1 Myxococcus vastator | reverse complement strand
GCCCCAGCCCGCCCCGGGCGCCCTTTCGCTCCGGGCGCTTCATCGGTTCGAACAGGCAGGTCCGAAGCTCCGGGGCAATGGGCCCGCCCGAATTGTGGACGGTCAGCAGCACGTCGTCACGCAGCCCCTGCGTGCGGATGCGCACCGGGCAGTGCTCCGGGCTGTAGCTGAGCGCGTTGTTGACCAGGTTGGTGATGACCTGCGCCAGCCGGTCCGCGTCCCACAGCCCATGACCGTCTCCCCGGCACTCCAGCTCCAGCCTCCGCTCCGGGCGGGCGAGCCGGACCTCCTCCACCACCTGCCGTGTCAGCTCGTGCAGGTCCAGCCACCGGGGCTCCATGGGAATGCCACCACCCAGCCGTGCCTGCGTGAAGTCGAGCAAGTCCCTCAGCATGCGCGTGGCACGCTCGGCGCTGGAGAGGATGCGGCCCACTCCCTTGCGGAGCCGCTCATCCAGGCCCTCCCGCCGCAGCATCGCGGTGGCGGACATGCTGATGGCGGAGAGGGGATTGCGCAGGTCGTGGCTGACGATGCCGATGAGGAGCTGCTCGAACTCCGCGCGCCGCTTCGCCTCCAGCTCCGTGGCCCGCCGCTCGGTGATGTCCTGCATGGCGCCCACCATGCGCGCCGCGTGGCCCTCCTCGTCGCGAATCACCTGCCCCCGGTCGGAGATGACGGCCCAGGTGCCATCCCCGCGCAGGAAGCGGTACTCGTCCGTCCAATGGCTCGCGCCCTGGTCGATGACGGTCCGCATGTCCCGGGCAATCCGCTCGCGGTCCTCCGGATGGATGTGCTCCGTCCACCACTCGATGTCCCGCCGCGGGGCGCCCGGGGTCAGCCGGAACTGGACGGCGGCCAGCTCGCTCCATTCGATGGTCCCCGCGTCCAGGTCCCAGTCATAGATGACGTCGCTGGTCGCCAGCGTGGCCAGCCGGTAGCGCAGCTCCGACTGGCGCAGCACCTCCTCGGCGCGCCGCCGCTCGCTGATGTCCAGCGACACGCCCGCCACGCTCATCACGCTGCCGTCGGGCCCGATGACGGGTGAGACGCCCGTCATGAAATAGGAGCCCGCCATCTCCACCTCCAGGGTGAAGGACTGTCCCTCCTGGGCGCGCAGCGTGGCGGCCACGAGGTCCGGCCGGTCGCGGTACACGTCGAACGCGGAGCGCCCCACGTAGGCGCCTCGCTCCAGTCCCAGCGCGCTCAGCCGCTCGCCCTCGAAGAGGGTGATGATGCCCCGCGCGTCCGTGGCCCAGAGGACGACAGGCAGCTGGGTGACGATGCGGCGCAGGTGCTCACGGGCCTCGTCCCGCTCGCGCTCCAGCCGCTTCGACTCGGTGAGGTCCGCGGAGAAGCCACACACGCCAATGACGCGCCCCTGCGCGTCCGGCAGGGGGAACTTGAGGGTCTGGAAGACGCGCGTCCCGTTGGGGAGCGGCACGTGCTCGTCGATGGTGAGCTGCTGGCCCGTGTCCAGCACCTGCCGGTCGTTGAGGGTGAGGGTGCTGGCGACCTCCGTGGAGAACAGGTCGAAGTCGGTGCGCCCCAACACATCGCGCCGGAGCTTGCCGGAGGTCTTTTCGAAGCCGTGGTTCACGTAGAGGTAACGGCCCGCCGTGTCCTTGGCGTAGATGACCGTCGGCGCGTGGTCGAGCAGCTGATGCAGCCAGGCCCCCGTGGCGCGGGCGGTGCGCTCATCCTCCAGCGAGGACTGGCCCACCGCCTCCGCCAGCCCCGCGTCGAGCACCTGGGCCAGCGCGCGCAGCCCCGCGAGCTCGGGGACCCAGCCCACGGACTCCAGGCTCTCGAGGATGGCCTCGTGCAGCGCGCCATACTCGGCCACCAGCGCGCTGATGCCGAAGCCCGCCAGGTAGCGCTCACGGCCATGCGCACGGCCCAGGGCGCGGGCCTCCGCCAGCCGCTCTACCCTGGAGGGGATTCGGAGCAGCGCCCCCAGCCGCCCCACGAGCGCGTGGAGC
>NZ_JAAIYB010000771.1 GCF_010894475.1 Myxococcus vastator | reverse complement strand
CCAGTGCCCTGTCCGACGAAGCGGCGTCCGAGGCGACGGAGGCAGCGGCTGACAGTGGCGTGGCGCGGGAGCCGCCTCCCGAGTCGGCCATCGATGAGACCTCCGAGGCGGTGGCGACGAGCGTGCCGCTGACGCCCGTGCCCCTGACGCGGCTGCAGCTGCGCAAGGTGCCCGCGACGTCGCTGGCGCCCGCGTCCCCGGCGCCGGAGTCCTCACCCGCTCGGGATGGCGCGCGGTCGTCGCTGGCCGAGCTCGCCGGCTCGGTCGTCCTTCCTGGCGCGGAGGCGTCGCGGCCCTTCTGCGCGGGGCCGGGCTGCTACACCGTGGCGGTGGAGGGAGAGCTCCTGACGCGCCTGGAGGGGCTGGTGGCGCTGGCGGGGCAGCTCTCCTTCCAGCCGGAGATGAAGCGCTTCCGGGGCCGGGCCACGGACAAGGCGTTCGGGGAAGGGGCGGCGCGGATGGTGCGTGCCCGGGGCCAGGGCGTGCTCTACCTGGAGCCGGCCGCGCCCCGTACGTTCCTGGCGGTGGACCTGGGCGAGGACTCCGCGTACTTCCGCGACGAGTGCGTGTTCGCCTTCGAGGAGCCGGTCATGTTCGAGAACGGCCGGGTTCCGTCGGACATCGCGCCGGACCTGGACCTGGTGCACCTGCGAGGGCAGGGGCAGGTGCTCTTGAGTCTCCCGGGGCCGCTGCGTGCGGTGGTGGTGCGTCAGGAGCAGCCGGTGACGGTGCCGCTGACGCACCTGGTGGGCTGGCAGGGGAACCTCACGCCGCGCATGGTGCCCGTGCTCAAGTCCCCCTCCGGAGAGCCGCTTCGGGCGGCGGTGGAGCTGGGCGGTGAAGGTTTTGCCCTCATCGCCCTCGGTGTCCGCTAGAAGGGCCCCTGCCATGGCCACGGACCGAGCGGCGCGGAAACAGCGGAAGCGAGAGGAGCGCGCCCGGAAGCGCGCGGCGCGCAAGCCCAGCGTGTTGGTGCAGGAGTTCTGGAACCTGCCCAACATGCTCACGTTGGGGCGCATCCTCATCATTCCGCTCTTCGTGTGGCTGACCTACGACGCGGACCCCCTCAACTCGCTGCTGGCGGGGCTCCTCTTCGCGGTGGCCGCCATCACCGACGTGGTGGACGGCTACCTGGCGCGGAAGTGGAACCTCATCACCGTGGTCGGCAAGTTCATGGACCCGCTGGCCGACAAGCTCATCGCCATGGCGGCCCTGGTGATGATGGTGCGGCTGGGGCGCATCGCCGCGTGGGTCGTCATCGTCCTGCTGGCGCGGGAGCTCATCGTCAGCGGACTGCGCACCATCGCCGCCAGCGAGGGCATGGTCATCGCCGCGGGCCAGGAGGGGAAGTGGAAGACGTCCCTCCAACTGGTGGGCATCATCTCGCTCTGCGTCCACTACGTGCATCCCCTGGAGTTCGGCAGCTTCTCCGTGCCGGTGGACTACAACCTGGTGGGCCAGGTGCTCGTCTACCTGTCGGGGGCCTTCTCGGTGTGGAGCGCGGTGGTCTATTTCCGGGCATTCCTGGCCATGCTGGCGAAGCGTGGGGGGGAGCCCGACCCCGCGAAAAGTGTTTGACGGGTCCGGAAGGGCTCTGTATACCCCACCTCACTTTCGGCCCGGCGGTCACACGGCGGTGACGAAGGCGCAGCACCTGATGCGGGAATAGCTCAGCGGTAGAGCATCGCCTTGCCAAGGCGAGGGTCGAGGGTTCAAATCCCTTTTCCCGCTCCAAAATCGGGCCCTCTGGGAAGCCAGAGGGCCTTTTAGTTTGCAGGGTCTGACGCGGGAATAGCTCAGCGGTAGAGCATCGCCTTGCCAAGGCGAGGGTCGAGGGTTCAAATCCCTTTTCCCGCTCCAAATAGAGGCCCTCTGGGAAACCAGGGGGCCTTTTGTTTTTCCGGCGCCTGGGTGGCGCTGGCGCCAGGGCCGGACATTCGCTCGGTGGATGGCTTGCTCTGCATGTGAGCAGCCGTCCCAGGGCGCCAGCGGGGTAGGGC
>NZ_JAAIYB010000770.1 GCF_010894475.1 Myxococcus vastator | reverse complement strand
GTGCCGGGGGTGGGGGACGGCGGGCCGCGGCCGGGCCGTGGCGTGCCCTGAACACCGCTGCGTGCAGGCACGCATTCACCCCGTGAGCTTCGCCGGGCGCGAGGGCATCCTCCGCCCGGCGTCCCACGGGATGGGGAGAGGATGACGATGACGCGGCGCTCACGCGCGGAGGACTTCCTGGAGCTGGTGGAGCGGGGTCGGCGCGGCCGGCTCAAGCTCTACATCGGCTTCGCGGCCGGAGTGGGGAAGACGTACCGGATGCTGGAGGAGGCCCACGCGCTGAAGCGGCGCGGCGTGGACGTGGTGCTGGGCTTCGTGGAGCCGCATGACCGCGCGGACACGCAGGCGCTGGTGGAGGGCCTGGAGGTGGTGTCGCGCAAGCAGTACACCTACCGCGACGTCACCGTGGAGGAGATGGACCTGGACGCGGTGCTCGCGCGCAAGCCGCAGGTGGTGGTGGTGGACGAGCTGGCCCACACCAACCTTCCGGTGTGCCGTCACCGCAAGCGCTACCAAGACGTGCAGGCGTTGCTGGAGGCGGGCATCAACGTCATCGGGGCCTTCAACGTCCAGCACCTGGAGAGCCTCAACGATTTGGTGGGGCGCGCCACCGGCGTCACCGTGCGCGAGACGCTGCCCGACAGCTTCCTCAAGGCCGCCGACCAGGTGGTGAACCTGGACCTGGCGGTGGAGGACCTGCACGAGCGGCTCCGGACGGGGAAGATCTACGCGAACGACAAGGTGCCCCAGGCGCTGGAGCGCTTCTTCAAGGCGGAGAACCTGGCCACGCTGCGCGAGCTGGCGCTGCGAGAGGTGGCGGAGAGCCTGGACCGCGCCACCGCGAGGCCACCTCCGGGAGAGGGAGATGAAGGCTCGCAGCGGGGCGCGGCGTGGGGCCGGGTGCTGGTGGCGCTGTCGAGCTATCCCCGGCACGCGGCGACGCTGCTGCGCCGGGGCTCGCGGATGGCGGGCCGGCTGAACACGGACTGGTTCGTCGTGTACGTGGAGACACCGCGCGAGGCGCCGCACCTCATCGACTCGGAGGCGCAGCGGCACCTGTTGACGAACATCGAGAAGGCGAAGGAGCTGGGCGCGGAGGTGGTGCGCCTGCGGACCCGGGACCCGGTGGAGGGCCTCCTGGACTTCGCGCGCTCGCACGGGGTGGGGCACATCATCGTCGGCCGGTCGCATCAGCCGTGGTGGAAGCAGCGGCTGGGGCGCTCGGTGGACGTGCGGTTGGTGCGCGAGGGCCGGGGCTTCGACATCCACGTGGTGGCCTTCGAGCCGCGGGAGGAGGGACGCCGCCCATGACGCTGCGAGCCCGGTTGTTGCTGGCCCAGGCACCCCTGGCCCTGGCGCTGTTGTTGGTGGGCGTGGTGGCCGTGGTGACGTTGTCCCGGCTGGGGCGCGCTGGGCCGCGGGTGCTTCAGGACAACTACCGCAGCGTGCTGGCCGCGCAGGAGATGATGGCGCAACTGGAGCGCATGGACAGCGGGGCGCTCTTCATCATCGCGGGCGAGCGGCAGCGCGGGCTGGCGCAGCAGGCGGCGCAGCGCGAGCGCGTGGAGTCGCGGCTGCGGGTGCAGGAGGGCAACGTCACCGAGCCCGCCGAGGACGCGGCGACGCTCCGGCTGCGCCTGGCCTGGCGGCGTTACCTGGAACGCTATGAGGGGTTCCTCGCCCAGCCGTCGCCGGAGGGCGCGCGGGCGGCGTACTTCGGTGGGCTCGAGCCGGCCTTCCAGACGGTGATGGGCGCGGCCCGGGCCATCCTGGACCTGAACCAGGACGCCATGGTGCGCAAGAGCGAGGCGTTGCAGCGGCAGAGCGCGCGGGTGAACACGGTGATGGTGACGGCGGTGCTGGTGGCCTTCGTGGTGGGGTTGCTCGCCTCGCAGTCGCTGACGCACCGGGCGCTCCGGCCGGTGTCGGTGCTGTCGCAGGCGGTGCGGCGCCTGGGTGAAGGCGACTACGCGGCGCGCGCGGTGGTGGAGGGGCAGGACGAAGT
>NZ_JAAIYB010000076.1 GCF_010894475.1 Myxococcus vastator | reverse complement strand
GCAAAGGGGTGGGCAGGGGCGGCAAACCCGGCTACATGCAGGCGGCAGGGGAGCGGCCCGCCGAACGGGACGCTCCGGCTGCTGCCCCGGGTTCTCGCATGATGCCGACTTCTCCCATGCCGCTGTCTGTCGCGCCGATGATGGACTGGACGGACCGCAACTGCCGGTACTTCCATCGCCAGCTCAGCCGCCACACGCTGCTGTACACGGAGATGGTCACCACGGGCGCCATCCTGCATGGCGACCGGGAGCGGCTCTTGGGCTACGACGCCGCGGAGCACCCGGTGGCGCTCCAGCTTGGCGGTTCGGAGCCGGCGGCGCTCGCCGAGTCGGCCCGCGTCGGCGAGCAGTGGGGCTACGACGAAATCAACCTCAACGTGGGTTGCCCGAGCGACCGCGTCCAGTCGGGGCGCTTCGGTGCGTGCCTGATGGCGGAGCCGGAGCTGGTGGCGCGGCTGGTGGGGGCGATGCGGGAGGCGGTGAGCATCCCGGTGACGGTGAAGTCGCGCATCGCCATCGACGAGCTGGAGGAGTGGCCGACGCTGGAGGGCTTCATCCGGACCGTGTCGGCGGCGGGGTGTACCCGCTTCATCGTGCATGCGCGCAAGGCGTGGCTCCAGGGGCTGAGCCCCCGGGAGAACCGCGACGTGCCGCCGCTGCGCTACGACCTGGTCCACCGGCTCAAGGCGGAGTTCCCGCACCTGGACATCCGCATCAACGGCGGCATCAAGACGCTGGACGCCGCCGCGGAGCAGCTGCGCCACGTGGACGGGGTGATGATGGGCCGCGCTCCGTACGAAAACCCGTACCTGCTGGCCGAGGCCGACCGCCGCTTCTTCGGCGCCACCACGCCGGTGCCGCACCGGCATGACGTCGTCGAGGCGATGCTGCCGTACATCGAGAAGGCCATGCTGCGCGGCGCGCCGCTGGGCGCCATCACCCGGCACATGCTGGGGCTCTTCCAGGGGCTCCCAGGGGCCCGCGCGTGGCGCAGGCACCTGAGTGAGAATGCCCACAAGCAGGGCTCGGGGCCGGAGGTCGTCGTGGCGGCGCTGGCGAAGGTGCGGCGGGAGCCTGAAGCCGACGTCGCGGCCTGACCGGGCGGAGCACACCGACACCAGAGGGCGCGCGTCCAGGCTTGCTCCGCCGCCGCATCGCTAGCGAATCGTGTTCGCTTCCTCTTCATTGTGCAGGTCGAAGATGGTGCCCTGACCATGTTTCTCCTCGAGAAGCAGGAATGCTTCTTCAGGGTCGGTCGCCATCACCGTCACTCGCAGACCCGGCTTGACGAGGTCCTGGGTCCAGACGAAGCCTTTGTACTCCTTCAATTTCTTCTGGGTCATGTCGTGCCTCTTTGAAGGATGCAAAGCAGACATCACCACAACAGGCGGTCGCGCGTCACCGTCCGCACGGCGCCCGTCATGGTTTGCGGAGGGTTCCTTCTCGGAGCGCGTCCAGCAGCGCAGGAGGGTCGCCTTCACGAAAGGCGGAGAGCCCCGCTTCGAAGTCCGCGCGCGCCCCGTCCACGTCACCTTGCCGCGCACGCAGCACGCCGCGCGCGTGCAGCAGCTCCGGGTCCACCTCGTCGCCCGTCTGGGACGCGAGCGCCTCGGTGAGGTCCTTCGCCGCGTCGTCCAACCGCCCCAAGCGGGCCCGGGCGGCGGCGCGCTGCTGCAGCAGCCACGGGTTGCCCGGGGCCTCCGCAAGCGCGAGCGTCCAGTCCCGCTCCGCCGCTTCATCCCGGCCCAGCGCCTCCAGTGCCTCGGCGCGCTTCATGTGCAGTACCAGGGCCTTGCGGTAACCCGCCGCGACGAGCGCGTCGAAGTCCGCTACCGCCTCCTCATGGCGGCCCAGGCGAGACAGGCACAGGGCGCGGTGGAGCCGGCTGGTGAGGTGTCCGGGCGCCAGCGTCAGCACGCGCTCGTACCACTCCAGCGCCTCCGCGGGGACGCCGCCCCAGATGGCCAGCGTCTGCGCCACCTCCATCAGCACGCGGGCCTGCCGGGGGTGGGCCTCCGCCAGCGCCCGCGCGAGCGAGAGCGCGGACGCGTACCGCCCGCTGCGTCGCAGGCGGTCCACCTCCCGAAGCTGGGCGGCCAGCTCCGGGGGACAGGGTTCGCGGCCGTTGCGCTCCACCGCCGGTGCCTCAGCCGCCCTGGGGGAAGGCGCGCGTCGCCGCGTCGTAGTCCGCCCACCAGCCCTGGAGCACCTTCATGTCGGTGGCGCGCGGCTCGTCGCCGGGGCCCGCCATGTCCAGGTACGCGTGCAGCATCGGCCGGAAGTAGGGGTGCGCGCAGCGGTCGATGATGTCCTGGGCGCGGCGCCTCGGCGAGCGGATGTCCATGTTGAGCGCGTAGCCCTGCTCGGTGACGACGCACTTGATGTCGTGCTCGGTGTGGTCGATGTGTCGCACGTACGGCATGACACAGCTCACCGTGCGGCCGTCGCGCAGCCGACGCGTGGACGGCGTGTGGACGATGCTCAGGTACGCGTTGCGGAAGAAGTCACCCGAGCCGCCCAGGCCATTGACGATGCGCGAGCCGTCGATGTGCGTGGAGTTGACGTGCCCGTAGATGTCCACCTCGATGGGGGTGTTCATCGCGATGACGAAGAGGCGGGAGATGATTTCAGGGCTGTTCGACAGCCACATCGGCCGCAGCACCAGCCGGTCCTTGCTCCGCTCGAACATGTTCAGGAAGCGCTGGCGGCCCTCGGAGGAGAAGGACACCGCGGTGGCGGACGCGTACTCGAACTTCGCGTCATCCTCCACGTAGCGCAGCATCCCGTCCTGGAAGACCTCGGTCCAGAAGCGGATCTTCTGGAAGGGCGAGTCGTAGAGCTGGCCGATGATGGCGTTGGCCACGTTGCCCACGCCGGACTGGATGGGCGGCAGGCGCTTGCCCCACTGGTACTGGTCGCGGCAGCGCATCAGGAAGTCGATGACGTGCTCGGCGATGCGCTTCGCGGTGTCATCCGCCGCCTTGAAGGGCACCGGGTGGTCGGGCGTGCGGGACTCCACCACCGCCACCACCTTGCTCAGGTCGAACTCCACGTAGGGGTTGCCGATGCGGTCCCTCACGTTCACCAGCGGCAGCGGCCAGCCCACGTGCGGATGGACGGCGGGCAGGACGATGTCGTGGAAGCCCGTGTAGTCCGGCCCCGAGGTGTTGACCTCGAGGACAATCTTCTTCGCGCGGGCGAGCGCCTCCGCGCTGATGCCCACCGACGAGGTGAGGATGACGCTCCCATTCTCGCGGATGCGCGACACCTCGACGACAGCCACGTCGATGTCGCCGTAGAAGCCGTACATCAGGTTGCGCGCGAAGGCGGACAGGTGGACGTCCGTGAAGTCCATCTCCCCGGCGTGGATGCGGCGCCGCGAGGCAGGCGAGGACATGTACGGACCGCGCCTGGCGATGAAGGGCGCCATGGGGCCCTCCACGTCCTCGGACAGGGACGCGCCCGACAGCAGGGTGATGCGGGCGTCCGGGGCCGACTGGGAGAAGTGCCAGGCGAGCGCCGGCAGGAACGTCTTCGGCTCGCCCGACCTGGTGAAGCCGCTGATGGCCACGGTGCTGCCGTGGACGACGTGCTTCACCGCCTCTTCGACGGGGACGACCTTCGCCAGCAGCGCGGCGTTCTCGATGCGGTCCTTCAGCGTGCTCGTCGCGGTCATTGGGCACGGGTGTAACACACCGCGTCTTTCCCGTGGCCACGGCGTTGGCCGGGAACAGATGGGCAGGCAGGCATGTTGGTGCGCCCGCGATTCCGTCCCCCGGTTCGCGGCGGGATGCCGTTAGGCTCCGCCCCTCTTCAGCCCCTTTCATTGGGAGACATCCTCTACATGCGTAAGCTCTTCTTCGCTGGCGCGGGCATGGCCGTGCTCGTGTCCGCTGGCTGTGCGACGACCTCGCAGGAGTCCCAGAACATGGCCACCGCGCCGCAGCCAGCCGCCCCCGCCGCGCCGGCCGCTCCGGAGCAGGCCAACCCGCTGCTCGCGAAGTGGGCGGGCCCCCATGGCGGCGTGCCGCCGTTCGACCAGGTGAAGGTAGCGCTGCTCAAGCCGGCGCTCGAGGCCGCGATGGAGCGCACGCGCGGCGAGCTGGCGGCCATCGTCAATGACACCTCGGCGCCCACCTTCGAGAACACCCTCGTCGCGCTGGAGGCCGCCGGCAAGACGCAGAGTGCAGTGGAGACGCTCTACGGCATCTGGAGCTCGTCCATGAGCGGGCCGGAGTTCCAGGCGCTGGAGCGGGAGATGGCGCCGAAGATGGCCGCCTTCAGCGACGAAATCTACCAGAACGAGGCGCTCTTCCGCCGCATCGAGGCGGTGTACCAGTCTCCCGACAAGGCGAAGCTGACGCCCGAGCAGCAGCGGCTCACCTGGCTGCACTACACGCGCTTCGTGCGCTCCGGCGCGAAGCTGGACGCGGCGGCCAAGCAGAAGCTGGCGGCCATCAACCAGCGCCTGGCGTCGCTCTACACGTCCTTCAGCCAGAACGTGCTCGCGGACGAAGAGGGCTACACCGTCGTCCTGGAGTCCGAGGCGGACCTGGCGGGCCTGCCGGACTCCGTGCGCGCGGGCGCCGCCGCCGCGGCCGAGGCGCGCGGCCAGAAGGGCAAGTGGCTCATCACCAACACGCGCTCCTCCATGGAGCCGTTCCTGACGTACTCGTCGCGGCGCGACCTGCGCGAGAAGGTCTGGCGCAACTACGTCAACCGCGGTGACAACGGCGACGCGCGCGACAACAACGCCATCATCGCCGAAGTCCTGAAGCTGCGCGCCGAGCGCGCCACGCTGCTGGGCTACAAGACGCACGCGCACTGGCGGCTGGAGAACGCCATGGCCCGCACGCCCGAGCGCGCCATGGAGCTGATGGAGGCCGTCTGGAAGCCCGCGGTGGCCCGCGCCCACGAAGAGGTCGCGGACATGCAGCGCGCGGCCGACCAGGAGGGCGCGAAGCTCAAGATCGAGCCCTGGGACTACCGCTACTACGCGGAGAAGGTCCGCAAGGCGAAGTACGACCTGGACCAGAACGAGGTGAAGCCCTACCTCCAGTTGGAGAAGCTGCGCGAGGGCATGTTCTGGGTCGCCGGTGAGCTGTTCGGCTTCTCCTTCACGCCGGTGACGGACGTGCCGGTGTTCCACCCCGACGTGCGCGTCTGGGAGGTGAAGGACCAGGCCAGCGGACGTCACGTGGGCCTGTGGTACTTCGACCCCTACGCGCGCAAGGGCAAGCGCTCCGGCGCGTGGATGAACGCGTACCGCCGCCAGGAGCGGTTCCAGGGGGAGGTCACCACCATCGTCTCCAACAACTCCAACTTCGTGAAGGGCCAGCCCGGTGAGGCCGTCCTCATCAGCTGGGAGGATGCCTCCACGCTGTTCCACGAGTTCGGCCACGCGCTGCACGGCCTCAGCTCCAACGTGACGTACCCGTCGCTGGCCGGCACGGCGGTGGCGCGTGACTACGTGGAGTTCCCCTCGCAGCTCCTGGAGCACTGGCTGTCCACGCCCGAGGTGCTGAACACCTACGCGCTGCACTACCAGACGGGGAAGCCCATCCCCCAGGCGCTGGTGGACCGCATCAAGAAGGCCTCCACCTTCAACCAGGGCTTCGGGACGGTGGAGTACCTGTCCAGCGCGCTGGTGGACATGAAGCTGCACCTGGCGGGGGCCACGCCCATTGACGCGGATGCCTTCGAGCGCGACACGCTCAACGCGCTGGGCATGCCGAAGGAAATCGTCATGCGGCACCGCACGCCGCAGTTCGGCCACGTCTTCGCGGGTGACGGGTACTCGGCGGGCTACTACAGCTACCTGTGGTCGGACACGCTGACGGCGGACGCCTACGAGCGCTTCACCGAAGGCAAGGGCGCCTACGACAAGGACGTGGCCGCGCTCCTTCGCAAGCACGTCTTCTCCGTGGGCAACACGCTGGACCCGGCCGACGCGTACCGCGCCTTCCGGGGCCGTGAGGCGGGCATCCAGGCGCTGATGCGCAAGCGCGGCTTCCCCGTGCCCGCCGCGCCAAAGAAGGCCGCGAAGTAGCTGCCCGGTGACGAGCCCGGGCTACCCCTCCAGCGGGAAGAAGTGGCTGAAGGGGCCCGGGCCCTTGCCCAGGGGCAGGGGGTGCTCCAGCGCGGTGGTGACGTAGTCCTTCGCGCGCCGGGTGGCCTCCAGCGGCGTGCGCCCCAGCGCCAGGTGCGCGGCGATGGCCGCCGACAGCGTGCAGCCGGTGCCGTGGGTGTTGCGCGTGTCCACCGCGCGCAGGTGCAGCGTCACCAGGCGCTCGCCGTCGAACCAGACGTCGGTGCCGCGCAGCGCGCCCGTCATGCCGCCGCCCTTCACCAGCACCGCCTGGGGGCCGAGCCGGTGGATGCGGCGCGCGGCCTCCCGCATGTCCTCCAGCGTCTCCAGCTTCATGCCGGCGAGCAGCTCCGCCTCGTGCCGGTTGGGCGTGGCCACCGTGGCCAGGGGCAGCAGCAGCTCCTTGAGCGCGCCCACGGCCGCGTCGTCGATGAGGCGCGCGCCGGCGCGGGACACCATGACGGGGTCCACCACCAGCGGGCCCAGGCCCAGCGCGCGCAGGCGCTGCGCCACCGTGGTGATGATGGCCGGGTTGACGAGCATGCCCGTCTTCACCGCGCCCGCGCCGATGTCGGACGCCACGGCGTCGATTTGCGCGGCGACGGCTTCGGGGGGCAGCACGTCCACGCGGGTGACGCCCAGCGTGTTCTGCGCGGTGATGGCCGTCAGGGCGCTGGTGCCATGGACGCGGTGGAAGGCGAACGTGCTCAGGTCGGCCTGGATGCCGGCGCCGCCGCCGCTGTCGGAGCCGGCGATGGTGAGCGCGGTGGCCACGGACTTTGAAGTCTCCATGGCCACCATGGTGCGGGAGCGGGCGCTCCGCCGCCAGTGCTTCTCGCCGCTCACGGGTCCAGGAAGGCGTGCTTCACCGCGTCCAGCAGCGGGTCCCTGTGGCCGTTCGTCGGCTGGAGGAAGTGTCCCTGGCTGAGGGTCCAGATGATGGCGCCGCCCAGGTTCTTCTCACGCGCGTACTGGCCCTTGACGGCGATGGAGCGCGCGTCCTCGTAGGAGACGTAGTTGCAGAGCCCCGGGCCGTGGCCGGAGGGGAACGACAGGTAGGGCACCTGGGCCACGTCGTCCCAGCGGCTGGCGTCCGCGCGGTAGTAGTGCGTCATGATGTTGGTGTAGCTCATGAAGTTGTCGCTCTGGCCCTCGAAGACCCCCTCGCGGCCATCCAGGGGCGTGTTCGGCTCCGTCACGCCGCCCCAGCACGTCCCGAAGAAGCCGATGCCCACGCCCAGCCGCCCCGCGGGCACGCCCGCGTCCAGGTAGCCCTCCACGGAGTGCGAGACGGAGGTGGGGTGGAACTGCGAGTGGCCGTGGAGCGGACTGGAGTGCCAGCTCTCCCAGCCGCCCCAGTGGCCGCTCATCTTGTAGGACATGATGTTGAGCTGGTCCACGCGCGCCGCGAGCTGCTTCATGAAGTCGGCGCGATAACGGCTCATGGGGAAGTTGGAGTTCAGCCAGTCCACCGGCACCGTGAGGATGATGTCCGGGCGCGCGGCGCGCAGGCCCTCCAGCAGCGCGAGCAGGGGCGCTCCGTCATCGGGCTCCCGGGGAGCGCCCTCCGGGATGTCCGCGGCCAGGATGATGGGCTCCCAGTCCACGTCGATGCCGTCGTAGCCCAACTCGTCCATGAGCTGGAGGATGTTGCGGATGAAGTGCGCGCGCTGGGCCGCGGACGCCGCGTGCACGAAGTTCTGATGCTCGCCGAAGCCGCCGAGCATCAGCAGCGCCTTGCGCCCTTGCTGGTGCGCGCGCGTCGCCAGGGCCTTGGCCATGGCGCGCCCGTGGCTGTCGTCGACGTTGGCGTCGAAGTTCGCGTTGAGGGTGCCGTTGGGGTTCGGCTTGACGCGGCCCACGACGAGGTGGGTGATGCCCGCCAGGTCCACCGCGTCCACCGGCTGCATCCACAGCTGGTAGCCCACGAAGTAGCCCGTCACCCATTCGGTGGGCTCGCCCCCGGCGCGGGGCTGGAGGGGGTTGGCGACCGCGAGGGGACCTTCGCCCTGCTCGTTGGTGGCCGCCACGGTGATGCGGTACGGCACGCCGTTGACCAGCCCGGGGATGACGGCGCTCGCGGCCGGCGCGTCCACCGTCACGGAGATGCCCCCAGGCTCCGCCGTCAGCCGGTACTGGCGCAGCGGCCGGCCACCGTAGCTGGCCGGGGCCAGCCAGCTCACGAAGGCGTGCCCGTTACCCGGCGTGGCCCGGACGCCGCGGGGCTGGCCCGGGACGGTGGGGTTGGAGATGGAGAGGCCGGGCTGCGGCGTCACCAGCTCCGACTGCACGGAGGCGGGGCCTTCTCCTTTGACGTTCACCGCCGACACCTTGAAGGTGTGCGCGAAGCCGTTGTTGAGGCCGCGCACGGTGGCCTGGAACTGGTCCGACGTGACGATGGCGCCGCCACAGGCGGGCTCACAGCGCACGATGTAGTACATGACCGGGTGGCCGCCGTCGCTCGTGGGCGGCAGCCACGTCACCAGGGCCTCGGCGTCGGCCGCCTGGGCCGTGGCCGCGCCCGGGGCGCCCGGAAGGCCCGGGTCCTCCGCACCTCCACCGGCGCAGCCAGCCAGTGTCCCCAACACCAGGCCAAGCCAGCGCTGTCTCCACATCGTGGACGGCTTCTTCACTGCGCACCCCCTGTGCCGATTCGCGTCATCTACACGACTTGTGTTTCGCGGTGAAGATGGAAAATAGTTACAGTGCTGTAAGTCCGTAATTCGTGGAGGCGGGCCCGCCGCGGGGGCCTGCCCTTGAGAAGCAATGGGGTGGCGGGCCGCCTTTGCTAGCGTGAGGTGCCCCCACCGCGAGCCTTGCCGATGAAACGCATCCTCTTGTCGTTGTTGGTTGTCGTCGTTGCCCTCGCGGGGGTTCTCCTCACGAAGGCGCTTCGTTTCACGTCGCGGCAGGTCCAGCCGGAGGCGCCCGCGGCGTTCACCGTGGACGCCGATGCCGCCGCGGCCCGGCTGAGCGGCGCGCTGCGGCTCAAGACGCTGGCGGCGGCGGAGGGGCAGCCCGCGGAGGACGCCGCCTTCACCGCGCTCCACGACTACATGCGGGAGCAGTACCCCCGGCTCCACCAGACGCTGAAGCGCGAGCCGGTGGGGGCGCACTCGGTGCTCTACACCTGGACGGGGACGGACGCGTCGCTGCGCCCGGCGCTGCTGCTGGGGCACCTGGACGTGGTGCCCGTGGAGCCCGGCACGGAGGCCTCCTGGACGCACCCGCCCTACAGCGGCCTGGTGGCGGACGGCTACGTCTGGGGCCGGGGCGCGCTGGACGACAAGGGGAGCGTGTTCGGCATCCTGGAGTCCGTGGAGGCCCTGCTCGCGGCGGGCTTCCAGCCCAGGCGCACGGTGCTGCTCGCCTTCGGTGGGGATGAAGAGGTGGGGGGGCGCGAGGGCGCGGAGGCGATGGCGAAGCTGCTCCGTGAGCGGGGTGTGACGCTGGAGTCCGTGCTGGACGAGGGCGGGATGATTGTGTCCGGCACCGTGCCCGGCGTGGCGTCACCGGTGGCCCTGGTCGGCGTGTCGGAGAAGGGCTTCGCCAGCGCGGAGCTGGTGGCGGATGGCGAAGGCGGCCACTCCTCCATGCCGCCGCCCCAGACGGCCGTGGGCGTGCTGAGCCGCGCCATCTCCCGGCTGGAGGCCGCGCCCATGCCCGCGAAGCTGCGCGGTGGCAGCCGGGCCCTGTTCGAGTTCGCGGGGCCGGAGATGGGCTTCGGGATGCGCACGCTCTTCGCCAACCTGTGGCTGTTCGAGCCGCTGGTGCTGCGCCAGCTCACCGCGAAGGCCACCACCAACGCGGCGGTGCGCACCACCACCGCGGCCACCATGTTCGAGGGCAGCGAGCGCGACAACGTGCTGCCCGCCCGCGCCCGCGCGGTGGTGAACTTCCGCATCCTCCCGGGGGACTCCGTGGAGGGCGTGCTGGAGCACGTGCGGCGCGTGGTGGATGACCCGCGGGTGAAGGTGGGCACCCTGGGCTTCATCAGCGAGCCGTCGCCCGTGTCGCGCATGGACTCCGAGGCGTGGTCGCAGCTCCAGCGCAGCGTGCGCCAGGTGTTCCCCGACGTCGTCGTGGCCCCGTACCTCATGCTGGGCGCGACGGATTCGCGCTACTTCACCGGGCTGAGTGAGAACGTCTACCGCTTCATGCCGCTGCGCCTGGACGGCGCCGACCTGTCACGCCTCCACGGCAAGGACGAGCGCGTGTCGGTGAAGGGCTACGCGGACGCGGTGCGCTTCTACGCCCAGTACGTCCGCAACGTGGCCCGGTGACGCCGGTGGGGGCGCGCTGAGCGGCCCGCACGGGGTGTATGAGTCCCGTGAATCACGTCACTTGCGGCTTTCTACGAAAGTGATGTTTCGGCCGTTGTTATCATGAATGCAAATGTGCGCAGAGGACGGGAAGCGCACGGAAAGTCCGTCCTGCCTGCACATCTGCGTGCCGTCTGCACCGCGCATCCGCTGACTTGCCGTGACGCGTTGACAGCCGTGCGAAGCACTTTCAGCATTTGCTCCCATGGTGAACCCCCATCGCAGGTCTCGTCTGGCGAGCACATTGCTCGCATCTCTCCTCTTCACATTGGTGGCCTGTAACAGCGGGGGAGGTTCGGCGAAGCCAGATGCCGGCACCGACCCGAACATCCCGGATGGGTCCACGGCGGATGCTGGTACCGACTGTGGTGACGGCCAGCGCCAGTCCCACGAGGCCTGTGACGACGGCAACACCACGGACGGCGACGGCTGTAACGCGACGTGTACCGAGGTGGAGGGTGGGTACCTCTGCGAGGTGCCGGGCGAGCCGTGCGTCCGCTTGATGAGCTGCGGCAGCGGCCGCGTCGAGGACGGCGAGGAGTGCGACGACCGGAACCTGGTCAGCGGTGATGGTTGCAACGGGAGCTGCCGGATTGAGAGTGGCTGGGCGTGCCCGGCGCAGGGTGGTCGCTGCCGCGCCAAGGAGTGCGGTGACGGCATCATCGCCGGTGACGAGGAGTGCGAGGACGGCAACACCGCTCCGGGCGACGGCTGCAGCGATGTCTGCCGGCTCGAGGACGGCTGGAAGTGCCCGCCGGGTCAGCCGTGCAGCCGCACCACCTGCGGTGACGACGTGACCGAGGGCACCGAGCAGTGCGACGACGGCAACACCGTGATGGGTGACGGCTGCTCGCCGCTGTGCACCCGGGAGCCGCGCTGCGAGGACGGCACCTGCGCGGAGACGTGCGGTGACGGGCTCATCCTCCCCGGCAGCACCGTGGAGGAGTGCGACGACGGCAACACGCGCGCCAATGACGGCTGCTCGCCGGACTGCAAGCTGGAGGAGGGCTTCGCGTGCGTGCTCATCGAGCAGGAGCCGCCGGCGCAGGTGTCCATCCCCGTCGTCTACCGCGACTTCCGAGGCTACGACCTGCCGGCCACCGGCGACCTGCCGCGCGGCCACATCGACTTCCAGAACAAGAACGCGGGCCGTGAGGACGGCATCCTGCAGAACCGGCTCGACGCGAACGGCCGCCCCGTCTACGCCAAGGAAGGCCAGCCGTCGAACAACACCAACGGCCGGGCCGCGTTCGACCAGTGGTACCGGGCGGTGGACCAGGTCAACAAGACCATCGTCGGCAGCTTCGTGCTCGACCGTCAGCAGAACGGCTCGTACGTCTTCGACAACGATCACTTCTTCCCGCTCGACAACGAGCCGCTCTACAGCGGCGGCTGGGTGGCCGCGGGCTTCGAGCCGACGCGCGAGGACACCATCGGCCAGCAGCGCAACTTCCACTTCACCAGCGAGGCCCGGTACTGGTTCGAGTACAAGGGCACCGAGGTGCTGACCTTCCGCGGCGACGACGACGTGTGGGTCTTCGTCAACGGGCGGCTGGCGCTGGACCTGGGCGGCGTGCACGGCCCGGCGACGGGCACCATCACCATGTCGAGCCAGGCGAGCGCGCTGGGCCTGCGGCTGGGGGGCATCTACGAGGTCGTGGTGTTCCAGGCCGAGCGTCACACCCACGGCTCTTCGTACCGCCTCACGCTCAACAACTTCCTCACCGCCCGCACCGAGTGCACCGCCACCTGCGGCGACGCCGTGGTGGACGAGGCCGCCGGCGAGGAGTGCGATGACGGCGTCAACGCCGGCGGCTACGGCGAATGCGGCCGCGGCTGCCTCTGGGGCCCGCGCTGCGGCGACGGCGATACCCAGGAGGACGAAGGCGAGGAGTGCGATGACGGCAACACCGTCAGCCGCGACGGTTGCAGCTCGACGTGCCGGCTGGAGATTGGCTGAGCCCGTCGTCCTGACGTGAAGGTCGAGGCGCCGCTCCGGGAGGTTCGTCCTTCCGGAGCGGGGCTTCCCTGGAATCGCTGAGTTCGTGCCGCCAAGGGAGCAGGCAGCCTCCGCTGGACGGGCGTCTGCTATCGTCCGCGCGCCCCATGGCCTCCCGTTCGTTCGCGCTCCCGCTGTGCCTCGTGTTGCTCGTGCTCGCCGCTCCGGCACGGGGGGCGGTGGTGCGCCGGGAGCTGCCCCCGCCCGAGGAGGTCATGGCGACGCTGCGGCGACTGGAGACGGCTCGGGCACGGGGCCGCGCCAGTGTGATGGAGGGCGAGCTCGAGGCGCAGTCACGGGCGCGGCCCGGGGACTTGATGCCGCGCATGTACCGGGCGTGGCTCGGCTTTCCCTCGGACGCGTGCTGGAACGAGCTGAAGGCGCTCTCCACCCTGGACCCGGAGAACCCCTGGCCCTTCGTGGGCATGGGGCTCATCTACGTGCGCTGGGGGCTCTTGGCGGAGGCGCGTCCACCCATCGCCGCCGCCCTGAAGCAGGCACCGGGTTTCGCGCCGGCGCTGTGGGCGCAGGGCGTGCTGCTCCAGGCGGAGGGCAAGCCCGCGGAGGCGGAAGCCCGGCTGCGTGAGGCGCTCGCGCAGCTGGATGCGCCGCAGATTCGGACGTCCCTGGCGATGTTGCTGGCGGGGATTCCCGCGCGGGAGGCGGACGCGCGCGCGGAGCTGACGCGGACGGTGGAGGCCTGGCCCGAGCAACCCGAGGCGCTGCGGAAGCTGGCGCAACTGGCCCGCGCCGCCAACGACGTGCGTGCCGCCGCGACCGCGGGCGAGAAGCTGGTGGCCCTCAAGCCCCGGGACAAGGAGGCGCACCGGCTCCAGGCCGACCTGTGGCTGGCCGCCTCGGAGAAGGAGAAGGCGGCCTCTTCGCTGGAGCGCTACGCGGAGCTGGGCGGTGTGGCGCCTGCGTCGCTGGGGGCGCTGGCCCGGCTTCACCGTGAGCTGGGCCGCGCCGACGCGGAGGACAAGGCCCTGGTCCGGCTCGCCGCCGCCGCGCCCGAAGACCCGGAGCCCCTGCTTCGCCTGGCCGAGCTGGCCGAGGCGCGCGGAGACGCCACGGCGGCCGAGGCCCACCTGGTGAAGGCTTCCAAGCGAGCGCCCGCCCGCGCCGACATCCACGTGCTGCGAGCCCGGTTGGTGTTGAAGCAGGCGCGCCACCAGGACGCGCTGGCCGCCTACCGCGCCGCGCTGGCGGCTCCCGAGCGCCAGGTCGCCGAGGCCGAGCGCGAGGCCGCCGCGCTGGTGCGCCACTTCCGGCTGCCGTCCCAGCCCGCACGGGGCACGCAGGAGCAAATCTACAACCGGGTATCCATGGGCCTGGTCGCGCTCTACATGAACCGGCTCCAGGAGACGCCGGGCCTCAAGGGCAACCTCAAGGTCCAGGTCCAGGTGGACGCTTCCGGCCGAGCCACCGGCGTGACGGTGCTCTACGACAGCCTCAACGAGGCGGTCATCGCCGGCCACGCCCACTTCGCCTTCATGGACGCGCAGTACCCGCCGGGGCCCGACGCGCCCGTGTTCCAGTACGTCTTCCGCCCGCCGAAGTGATGCGTCCCGGACCCGGCCGCGCCAGTCCTGGCTCGGCCGGGCCGGTGGTCGCCGTGACTTCTTACGGATTGCGCTGCTCGTACTCGGTGCCGCTGCCGCCGTAGCCCTGCGCCTGGCTGCGCATCCGCTCCCAGGTGGCGCGGGCCTGCTGCTCCTGGCGCTGGGTCGACTGGAGCTTGCGCTGAGACTCCTCCAGCTTGCGCTGGGCGTCCGCCGTGGCGGAGGCGAAGTCGGCCTCGGACAGGTCCTGGGCGCGCACGTCCTGGTTCTCCTTCAGGGCCTCGTATTCGGCCTGTCGGAGCTTCGCGTCAGCCACCGCCAGCTCGCTCTCCCGCAGCTCCTTCTGGGCCTCCATCGTCTTGATGGCCTGCTCGCGGTACTTCACCTGCGCCTGGGCCGCGCGCAGGCCCGAGTCCGCGCCTTGGAGCTCGGACTGCGCCTGGGTGATGTTGCTGCTCTGGCCGGTGGCCCTGGCGGCCTTCAGCGCGGCGTCATGCGCGTCCCGGCGAGCCTTGGCCGCGTCGAGCTCGCGCCTGGCCACCTCCAGCTCCCGGTTGGCGTCATTGACGGCCACCTCGGAGCGGGTGACCGCGTCCTGCGCCATGCGCCGCTGCGACTGGGCATCCCGCACGTCGCCCAACTGGTCCTCTGGCACCCGGGCCAGCCACGCCTCGTCCACCTTCGCCTGGCGCGTCGAGCTGCACCCGACGCTGGCCACCGACAGGGCCGCTCCCATCATCACGCCCGCAAAAACCCGACGCCTTCTCGATTGAAACATGCTCCGTCTCCTCTCGTGTGCGCGTGTCGCCTGCAAAGACGGTAGTCACGCGCCGCTGGGGAGGCAGACGGCAGGGAGGCGTGGCGAGGTGCCGCCCCGACGGGGATGCGCGCGAGCGCCTGCCCGCACGCTCGCTCCACCCGGTGAGGACGCTCAGCGCTTCTCCAGGACGACGGCGTAGAACTCGATGCCCACGCCCTCGCGGTCCTCGGCGGTGATGTGCTCCGGGGGCAGCCCGAGGAACTCGCGCACGGGCAGCACGCCGGTGGCGTCCCGGGCCCAGGGGCCACACAGGTCCAGGTACTCGGGCAGCGAGTAGAGCTGGAAGGACTCGCCCATCTGCCGGAACATGCCGACGAACTGCTCCCACTTCGGGGTGCTGAGGTCCGGTGACTTCGTCTCGAAGGTGGTGAACAACTTCGAACCGGGGGCTGCCCAGTCGTACAGGTCGCGGAAGAACTGGCGGTTCTCCTCGGTGGACAGGAACACGGTGATGCCGTTGGCGCCGAACGCGACGCGGCGCTCTCCCCCCAGGAAGGCATTCACGTCGGGCCGCCGCAGGAAGGCGCCCGCCTGGCGGATGTCGCATTCCAGGTAGCGCACGCGAGGCGTGTCCCCCAGCAGATGGTGGGCCGTGGTGATGGTGAGCGGGTTGACGTCGCTGTAGAGCACGCGGGCGTCTGGCAGCACGGCGTGGACATGGTCTCCGGTGGGCAGGCCCGACGCGAAGTCCACCCAGTGGTGGAAGCCGTCTGCGGCCAGGCGCTGCGCGGCGGTGCGCAGGCAGGCGCGCAGCATGCGCACCCACTTCCGCGTGGATGGCACCAGCGAGAACATGGACTCCGCCGCCTGCCGGTCGGCTTCGAAGTGGTGCGTGCCTCCCAGCGTGTAGTCGTAGATGCGGGCGGCGTTGGGGACGTTCGGGTTGACGCCCGGGATTCGGGCGAGCGCTTCGGTATCCATGCGGTCAGGGCCTCCAACGTATCGACGGGGTCTCCGGCGTGGGTCGCCCCCATCGTATGCGCCGGGCGTGGTTCCCCGCACCTCGGGTGATTCCCGCCAGCACGGATGGGCGCCCCGGACGGGGATGGTACAGTCGCGGCCACCGCATGGCTCTTCTCCCCGCGTCTCGTCTAAATGTGCTTCGCGCAGCCCTCCTCGTGTTGGTGACGAGCTGCGCCACCTTGGTGCTGGAGCTGGCCGCGGCCAGGCTCCTGGCGCCCTTCATCGGGGCTTCGCTCCACACGTGGACGAGCATCATCGGCGTGGTGCTCGCGGGCATCAGCCTGGGCAGCTACGCCGGCGGCCGGCTGTCGGAGCGGGGCGCGTCGTTCCGGTGGCTGGCGGGCCTCACCGCGCTGGGGGCGGTGCTCGCGCTCCTGCCGCTGGGATGGGTGGCCGTGCTGGGGGATGGCGCCGCGCTGCGGCCCATTCCCGTGCTGCCACGCACCTTCCTGCTCACGTTCCTGGGCTTCTTCCCCGTCAGCTTCGTGCTGGCCATGGTGACGCCGCTGGCGCTCCGGCTGCTGCTGCCGGACCTGTCGCGCGCGGGGCGCATCGTGGGCCTGCTGTACGCGCTGGGCACGCTGGGGAGCCTCGCCGGCAACTTCCTCACGGGCTTCGTGCTGCTGGCGTGGTTCCCCGTGCCCACCATCGTCCTCACCGTGTCGGGCGCGCTGCTGCTGTGCGCGCTGCTGGCGCTGCCCAGGGCCTCCGTGTCCGCGCCGCCCGTCCACCCGGTGTCCGCCGTGGCGGAAGCGGACGCCGCGCCGTCCTCGACAGGCGTGGACCTGCGCACCCGGCCCGCGCTGGCGTGCTTCCTGGTGGCCAGCGCCAGCTTCTGCACGCTCGCCATCGAGCTGGCGGCCAGCCGCATCCTGGCGCCCACCGTGGGCGTCTCCCTGTTGAGCTGGACCGGCATCATCGGCGTGGTGCTGACGGGCATGGCGCTGGGCAACTTCGTGGGCGGCCACCTGGCGGACCGGTGGCCCCGGCAGGAGGTGCTCGCCGGCTCCATGCTGCTTGCGGCGGCCAGCTGCCTGCTGATTCCCCCCATCCACCAGTGGCTGGTGCTGAAGGGCCACTTCGACGGCCTGGGCCTGCAGGCGCGCATCGTCGCGTACACGGCCGCGGTGTTCCTGCTGCCGGTGACGGCCCTGGGCACGCTGTCACCCCAGGTGCTCCGGCTGGCGCTGGCGGACGTGGAGCGGGCGGGGCGCACCGTGGGCCGGCTGTACGCGTGGAGCACCGCGGGCGCGCTGCTGGGCTCGTTCCTCACCGGCTGGTGGCTCATCGCGAAGGTGGGCGTCTACCCGCTGGTGATGGGGGCCAGCCTGGGCCTGGTGGCGCTGGCGGCCTTCGTGGGACAGGTGTGGCGGCGGCCCCGCTTCGTTGGCGCCACCGCGGGCACGCTCGCGCTGGCGGGGATGTTCGGCGCGCTGGGCCTGTTCGCGTCTCCGTGCACGGAGGAGACGGACTACTTCTGCATCAAGGTCAACCAGGTGGAGCATGACGGCCGGCGCCTGCTGGCCATGCAGCTGGACCACCTGACGCACACCCTGGTGGACCTGGAGGACCCGTCGTACCTGGGCTATCCGCACGGGTACATCCATTCGGAGGTGGTGCGGCACGTGGCCGCGCGCACCGCGGAGCCCCGGGTGCTGGTGATTGGCGGCGGCGGCTACGTGGTGCCGCGCTGGGTGGAGACCTACGTCCCGCAGGTCCGGATGGAGGTGGTGGAGATAGACCCGGCCGTGACGCGCATCGCGCTGGAGCGCTTCGGCGTGAAGCCGGACACGCGCATCACCTCCTTCAGCCTGGACGGGCGGCAGTTCCTCCAGGAGATGGCGGAGCGCGGCGCGTACGACTTGATTGTCCAGGACGCGGTGAATGATTTGTCGGTGCCCTACCACCTGATGACGCGCGAGTACGACGTGCTGGTGCGCTCGTTGCTCAAGCCGGACGGCCTCTACCTGCTGACCGTCATCGACGAGATTCCCCGGGGCTCCTTCCTGCGCTCGGCCCTCCGGACGATGCAGGACGTCTTCCCCCACGTGGAGCTGCTCCACGACGCCCGCAGCGGCTCGAAGGGGCAGGGTGTCTACATCGTCGCGGGCTCGGCGCGGCCCATGGCGCTGGAGCGCCTGCCGGAGCTGCTGCGCGGCCAGGGCATTGAACAGCCGCGCACGGGCCGGGTGCCTCGCGCGGAGCTTGACGCCTACCTGGCCGCGGGCCCCGCGCTGCTGCTCACGGATGACTTCGCGCCGGTGGACAACCTGCTCGCGGAGCTCTTCCTCCTCCGCGAACAGGTCGCGCCGTAGCTCAGCGCTTCACCGCTTCGATGATGCAGGTGCCGCCCTGGGTGGGGCTGATGCGGACCAGCTCCCAGGACGTCCGGGCCAGCAGCGACTGGAACTCGTGGGCCGTGCGCTCCCGTCCGTCCACCAGCACCAGCATGTTGAGGTCCAGCAGGGGCACGGGGGAGGGCGCCTGGTTGTCGGGCATCACCAGCTCCAGCACGAAGAGCCGGGCGCCCGCGGGCGCCGCGCCATGGAGGTGCCGCAGGATGGCGAGGGAGGAGTCCTCATCCCAGTCGTGGAGGATGTGCTTGAGCAGGTAGGCCTCGGCGGAGGGGAGCCCCGGCTCGAAGAAGCTGCCGCCCACCAGCTCCACCCGTCCCGTGAGGCCCTGGGCCTCCACCAAGGCCTTCGCGCCTTCGAGCACGTGCGGCAGGTCGAAGAGGATGCCCCGGCAGGCGGGGTTGGCGCGGAGCACCTGCGCCAGCAGCGCCCCCTGGCTGCCGCCAATGTCCGCCACATGGGCGAAGGGGGAGAAGTCCACCTGCTGCGTCAGCTCGTGGGCCACCAGGGCGGACAGGTTGCCCATGGCCCGGGCGAAGTGCGCCGCCTCTTCGGGGTGCCTGGCGAAGTGCTCCCAGATGTCGGTGCCCAGGGCCGCGCGCACCGTGGACTTCCCGGTGCGAACGGCCTCGGTGAGCTGGCCCCACGGCAGCCAGTGGGCACGGTCACTCTGCGCGATGGCCATGTCCCGCAGCGAGCCAGGGACGTCCGAGCGGAGCCCTTCGCCCATGGGCGTCAGGGCGAAGGTCCGCTCACCCACCTCCTGGAAGATGCCCGCGGGGATGCCGCCTCTCAGCAGCCGGTACAGGCCGTCCGCGCTGACGCCGAGCTCGGCCGCCAGCGCGTCACTGCTCCGAGGCCCCTGGGCGAGCAGGTCCGCGATTCCCAGACGGGCCGCCGCGCCAATGACCTGGGTGAGCCAATAGCCACCGATTCGCTCATAGAGGAGCTGCGTGGGAAACGCGTTCCCGCCGGGGGGCTTGTCCATTCCAGGAGTCTAACAGCGCTCAAAGCCTGTCATCACCCGGGATGGCGGCAATAAGCCGTGAGCCCAAGACTCCCCCCGCCGCGGGCTACTTGCCCTTGCTGTAGTCGCGGCTGGCGATGACGCCCTGGACCTCCGCCAGCGCGCGGGCGCCGGACGCGGACTCGAGCGCCTTCTCGGCGATGGTCTGGACCTGGCGCTTGGCCTCGGCCAGCTCCGTCTGGAGCGTCTGGAGCGCCTGGGCCTGCTTGGTGGCGGTCTCCTTGAGCGAGGAAATCTCCATGGCGGCGACGCGCTGCGCCGTCTCCGCGTCCTTGGTGGCGAGCGTGAGCTTCAGCTCCCACTCGGACTTCACCCGGTTGCCTGTCACCGCCGCGGCGGTGTCCGTCTCCTTCTTGAGCACCAGCGGGAAGTCCGCCACCTGCTTGCGCAGGTCCTCCAGCTCCTTCTCCCGCTGCTTCAGGGCGTCCTCACGCGTGGCCCAGTCCTTCTCCAGCTTCTCCTTGCGGTCGCGCTCGGTGGCGGCCTGCTGGCGCAGGGACTCGGCGAAGGCGTCCTGCTCCTTCTTGCGCTGGAGCTGGGTGTCATAGGCGTACGCCTCCTCGGCGCGCTTGCGGGCGACCTCGGTGGCCTGCCGCTCGGCGGACTGGTCCGCGGCGGCCTTCGCCCGGGTGTCCTCGATGTCCTTCTGGAGCCGCTCCTGCTCCGCCTCGAGCGCGGCCTTCTTCTTGTCGTACTCGGCCACGAGCACGTCGATGGCGCTGGCGGCCACGTCCTTGCCGTGCAGCCCGTTCAGCTCCTCCGTCTTGAGCTGGATGGCCTCGTCGAGCTGCTTGAGCTCCTCCACCAGCGAGATGACCTGCTCGTTGATGCCGGCCAGCGTCTTGTTGATGGTGAGGCCGGCCTCCGTGACTTTCTTCACGGCGGATTCGGCGGTGAGGTTGGACACGTCCGCGAGGACGTTCTTCGCGTGGGCCTCCTGCGCGTCCTGCTCCTTGGTGGAGACGATGGGCTTGCTACGCGCCTTGCGAGCGAGCTCCTCGAAGGCGGCCTTGGTGGCCTCGGTGGAGCGGTTGCGGGCGACGACGCTGCGCTTGGACGTCTTGCGAGTAGCCATGTGACTCTCCAGGTAGGGCACGGCCAGGGCAGGCCGTGGGGCCCGCGAGGGACGTGAGGGTTTCGTGGAATCGCGGGTCCCCTTTTCGGGCGACCATGGGAGAAAGATACCTGGAGGGTCTGACACGGTTGGCCGGGTTTCAGGCGTCCTGGCGGGGTGCTTGGAGCCCCCAGCAGCGCCTCCGGGCGGCCTGGGGGGGCACTTGGGCACAGCGCCCTTGTCCTCGGGGCCGGGGCCCGGCTAACTCGCAGTCCCCGAAACGGCTCAAGGGAGAGCGTCAATGCAGGTCGTCAGTGTGAAGAAGGCCCTCGCGGGAGGGGTGGAGGAGGGGACGAAGGTGGAGGTCCGCGGCTGGGTGCGCACGCGCCGCGACTCCAAGGCGGGCATCAGCTTCGTCAACGTCAGCGACGGGTCGACGTTCGACCCCATCCAGGTCGTCGCTCCGAATTCGCTGCCCAACTACGAGAAGGAAATCCTGCACCTCACCGCGGGCTGCTCGGTCATCAGCCGGGGCACGCTGGTGAAGTCCCAGGGCAAGGGGCAGGCCTACGAGGTCCAGGCGGATGAAGTGCAGGTGCTGGGCTTCGTGGATGACCCGGACACGTACCCCATCCAGCCCAAGCAGCACACGCTGGAGTTCCTCCGCGACGTGGCCCACCTGCGCGTGCGCACCAACACGTTCAGCGCGATTACGCGCGTGCGTCACCGCGCGGCCATGGCCGTCCACCGCTTCTTCGACGAGGAGGGCTTCTTCTGGGTCAACACGCCCATCATCACCGCGAGCGACGCGGAGGGCGCCGGGCAGATGTTCCGCGTCTCCACGCTGGACGCGGTGAACCCGCCGCGCACGCCGGAGGGGAAGATTGACTGGCACAAGGACTTCTTCGGCAAGGAGGCGTACCTGACGGTCTCCGGCCAGCTCAACGTGGAGGCCTACGCCCTGGCCATGTCCAAGGTGTACACGTTTGGCCCCACCTTCCGGGCGGAGAACTCCAACACCACGCGGCACCTGGCCGAGTTCTGGATGATTGAGCCGGAGATTGCCTTCGCGGACCTCACCGAGGACGCGAACCTGGCCGAGCGCTTCCTCAAGTATGTCTTCAAGGCGGTGCTCGATGACTGCGCGCCGGACTTCAAGTTCTTCGAGGAGCGGGTGCAGAAGGGCGTCACCGAGCGCATGGAGAAGTTCATCAACTCCAGCTTCGAGCGCATCGACTACACCGACGCCGTCGAAATCCTGAAGAAGGCCAAGAAGAAGTTCGAGTACGCGCCCGAGTGGGGCAAGGACCTCCAGACGGAGCACGAGCGCTACCTCACCGAGGAGCACGTGGGCCGGCCGGTGGTGGTGATGAACTACCCGGAGGCCATCAAGTCCTTCTACATGCGCATCAACGACGACGGGAGGACGGTCGCCGCCATGGACGTGCTCGCCCCGGGCATTGGCGAAATCATCGGCGGCAGCCAGCGCGAGGAGCGCCTGGACGTGCTGGACCAGCGCATCCAGAAGTTCGGCCTCAAGCCGGAGAGCTACCAGTGGTACCGCGACCTGCGGCGCTACGGCTCCGTGCCGCACGCGGGCTTCGGGCTCGGCTTCGAGCGGCTCATCGTCTACATGTGCGGCCTGCAGAACATCCGGGACGCCATTCCGTACCCGCGCGTGCCGGGCTCCGCGGCGTTCTAGGCAGCGAGCCGAGTGTCCCCTCCACCGACGGAGGGGACACCCGCCCGTTCAGGGCAACTGGCGCTCCAGCGCGCCCCATCGGGTCCGAATCCACTGGCGCACGTACTCGACTTCCTCCTCGTAGGCGTTGAAGTCCTGGCGCGTGTGCCAGGAGGAGAAGTTGCCGTGGCCGCCCCACGGGTCATCCGGGTCGCCGAAGTCGCGGTGCTTCTGGCCCCACTTCGCCCAGTCACGCCGCGCGGACGCCGCCGTCTCCTGGACGTAGCCGTCGATGAGGGCCTGCAGGGCCTCCACGTTCAGCGTGTCGCGCAGCAGCGCCCGGTAGCGCTCGCGCATGGGCCCGGCGATGGTGGGGTCGGCCAGCATGCGCTGGAAGAGCAGGTTGTCCTCCCGGAACGTGGGCCGCGCCGTGGGCGAGGTCCGGGTGGTGTCGTAGGACTGCCCGAAGCTCGCGTCCAAGTCCCAGGGGATGTAGCGCCAGGGGCCGCCGGTGGCCGGGTCGTAGACGTGGTAGGCATTCTTCGCTGGCGAGTCCACGCCCAGGATGAGCGTGTTGAAGATCCACCAGTCCTGGTAGTCCTGCACATTCATCCGCTGTGGGAAGCCAGCGCGGAAGGCGTCCGCGTCCGAGTCCGCGATGAAGGCGGTGAGGGCCTCCATGGGCGCGAAGGCGCCGGGCTCGCCTTCCTCGGGAGCGCCTTCCTTCTTCTCATAGCCCTCGTGGAGGCCGGCCTTGGGCGTGCCGTCCTTGCGCAGCCGCGAGAAGTTGGCGCGGTTGTCCACGGCCTTGAAGGCGTCCGCGTCCTTGTCGATGCCGTGCGCGGCCATCAGGCGCTTGTTGACGTGGTCCGCCACCGTGTAGAGGCCGACGTACTTGTTGTTGGCGTAGAGCACCGCGCTGTAGGTGCGCAGGTGGATGTGGGCCGGGCTCATCCGGCTCCACACGTCGAAGGCGAGCCGCGAGCGCAGGTAGGCGTTGTCATTGAACGTGGTGATGAGCACCACGCGCTTGCGATTCTTGAAGCCGTTGCCGAAGACGGGCTCGGAGAACAGGTCCTCGTCCGGGAACTTCAGCGTGTGGCTGCGCTTGGGGAGCACGCTGGAGGTGGCGCCCCGGTACTTCGCCTCCAGGTCGAAGCGCTGGCCCCGGTAGACGAGCTGCGCCGGCCGGTAGCTGCCCCCGGTCAACGTGTCCTCGTAGGAGAGGTGGAACACCGGCAGGCCGAACTCCTCCGTGTAGGCCGCCGGGTCGACGATGGGGACGTTGCCGGGCGCGGACTCGTTCTCCGCCACGCCGACCTTGAGCGTGCCCGTCTCGCCGGTGCGCTCTTCCCGGAGCGTGAGGTGCCACACCGCGGCCTGGTCCTCGCCGGGCGTCCAGCTCAGGGCACCGGTGGCCACATCGAACTGGGCGCCTGGAGGAAGGTTGTCCACGACGAAGCGCGTGTCCGGCGCGGCGTGGCCGGTGGTGCACGTCACGGTGGCGGAGACGGGCTCGCCTTCGAGCACCCAGCGGGGCTCGCCCGCGCTGGGCGCACAGAGGCGGGTCTGCGGCGGTGGGCCGCCATCGGGCTCGCCCCCGTCCGGAGTTCCCAGGCCGCCTCCCGCGTCGGGCGTCGTCCCCGCGTCCGTGCCATGGGAGGGCAGGCCCGCGTCGGGAGGTGTCTCGTTGTCGGGGGACCCGCTGGCGGGGCCCGGAACGCCACGGCTTCCGGTGTTGCCACCACAGGCCACCAGCAGCCCCGCGACTCCCGCCAGAAACATCCTTGGAAAGCGCTCCCCGCCCACCTGGTCTCTCCCCTTCGAACGCCACGTCAGGCTCGCAGGATTAACCATTCCGTGACGTGCCTGGCACCCCCCGTGGTGCAGGCCGCTGTCGGCGCGTGGACGCCGCCGGAGGGAGGTCGCCCAGTGCGGCCAGGACGGGGCACGCGGTGTCCGGTGGGCAACCTCCCTGGGCCAGCAGCTTCTGGATGGCGCGCTTCATCCGCTGGAGGTCCTTCACGCGCGCGTCGATGGCCTGGAGCTTCGCCGCCGCGAAGGTCTCCACCTCGGAGGGGGAGGGGATGCGCCCGTCCGACATCGCGAGGAAGGCGGCGACCTCCCGCAGCGTGAAGCCCAGCTCCTGCGCGCGCCGGATGAAGCGCACGCGCGTCACGTCCTCCGGCGTGTACTCGCGGTAGCCGCTCTGCGTCCGGCGGGGCGGGGGCAGCAGCTTGCGCCGCTCGTAGAACCGGAGCGTGGGGATGCCCACGCCCGCGGCCCGGGCCAGCTCGCTGATGCGCAGGGGGGCGGCGTCAGGCCGTCTG
>NZ_JAAIYB010000768.1 GCF_010894475.1 Myxococcus vastator | reverse complement strand
ATGGGTATAAGAGACAGCCATCGAGGGGCGCGTCCGTCTCGACGGCACACCCCCGGCGCCCGCCCGGCAGCCCACCACGGGCACCGTCGTCTCCGTGTGCGGCGAGGAGACGGAGGAGCGCACGCTCAGGGTAGGCAGTGAGGGCGCGTTGGCCCACACCGTGGTTTCCCTGAGGGACGGCCACGCGCTGCCCGCGGCCAGGCGCGCCGCGCCGGAGCCCGTGCTGGACCAGAAGCAGTGCATCTATGACCCGCCCGTGCTGGCCGCTCGCGCCGGAAGCACCCTGGTCATCCGCAACTCGGACCCGCTGGTCCACAACGTCCGCGCCGCCTCCGGAACGAACCGCGCCTTCTTCAATGTGGCCATGCCGCTGGAGGGCATGACGGTGAAGCGGCAGCTGCCCGCCGAGCCGGGCGACGTCCCCATCCACTGTGACATCCACCCGTGGATGCGCGCGCGCGTGCGCACCTTCAACCACGGGTACTTCGCGACCAGCGGCGCGGACGGGCGCTTCCAACTGGAGGTCCCCGAGGGCACCCACACCCTGGTCCTCTGGCACGAGCGGCTCCCGGAACAAGCCCGCACCGTGACGGTTCGCGCCGGCGAGCGCGTCCAGGTGGACGCGGAGTGGCCGGTGGCCGACTTGAAGTCGCCCGCCCGTCCGTCTCCGTGAAGGATTCCGGCGCTCGCCGTCTAAAAGGTTGAGAAGCCGCGAAGTGATTGGGGTTTCCGTTCCAGAAGAAAAATTGTTATACGGACGGCAGAAGTCACGTCCGAGAAGAGGGGGCCGAGTCATGCAGCAGCCAAAGAAGCAAGCACTCCCGAGCAACGGCATGCGCGGCCTGGAAGCGCCCCGCAAGGCGGCGGTCCGGCCCATCGGCATGCAGGAGATGGGGCCGACCCTGTACGAGCAGCTCCGCCGCGCGCTGCTGGAGCTGACGCCCGTCTCGTCCAACTGAAGCCAGGTCGTCCGGGCGCGAGCGCCACGGCCTGAAAAGCGAAGGGGCTCCCGGCTTGCGCCGTGGAGCCCCTCGTTTCTCGCGGACCTAGACTTCGTCCTCTTCGGATTCGCTTCCCGCTGCTTCGTCATCATCGAAGGAGTCGAGTCCTTCCTCCTCGTCCTCCTCATTGCGACCGGCGGGTTCCTCCGGCTCAATGGGCTCGATGACCTTCGGGGCGGCTGCCAGACGGCTACGCCTTCCCTCCGGTTGGGGCTTGAGTGCCGGGCTTTCCCGTTGATCCGCGCCACACTTCGGGCAGATCGGGTCCGGCTTCTTCATGTCGTAGAACTTCGTCTGGCACTTGTAGCAGACGTGTTTTGTTCCGAGGTCCTTCGCCGGCATTCGCCACCTTGTGTAAAAGGCGAGTGAAGACAGGGGGGAGGGCGGCTCAATAGTTGGGCCGCAAGACAGAGTCAACCTGTGGTTTGCGCCGGAGAATTCTAGCGGTAGCATCGCGACCGCGTTTTCCCCCGGAAGCTGGACGCCCCTCTTGAACTTTACCTGCGACAATTGCCAGAAGCGGTATTCCATTGCGGACGAAAAGGTCCGCGGCAAGACGGTCAAGGTCCGCTGCAAGAACTGCCAGAACGTCATCACCGTCGAAGGGCCCGCCGAGGAGGAGAACACCCGCGTGGTGTCCCTCGCGGACGTGGAGCGCATCCGCGCCCAGGAGCGCTCCCTGGCGGAGCCCGAGCCCGCAGCCGCCCCGGCGGCCGTCATCAGCGCGCCCGTCACGGCCGCCCCGATGGCGAAGGCGCCCGCGGCCGCGCTGCAGACGCCCTGGGACGATGAGCCCACGCGCGCCGCGCCCATGAAGGCCACGGGGTCGCCCTGGTTCGTCATGGTGCGCAACAAGCAGGAGGGCCCGCTGGACGAGGGCGCCCTCCGTGAGCTGATGGCCACCGGCACCGTGAATGGCCGCAGCTTCTTCTGGCAGCAGGGCATGGCGGACTGGAAGCGCGGTTCGGACATCCCCGAGCTGGCCGGCCTCTTCGAGCCGCCGCCCGCCGCCGAGC
>NZ_JAAIYB010000767.1 GCF_010894475.1 Myxococcus vastator | reverse complement strand
GGGTGCTGGGACAGCTCAACGGCGCCATGGAGCGCACGCTGGAGTTCACCGTGGCGCACGAGGTGGCGCACCAGTACTTCGCGGGGCTCGTGGGCTCGGACCCCATCCTGGAGCCGGTGGTGGACGAGTCGCTGGCCCAGTACGCCGCGCTCCTCTACCTCGAATGGAAGCACGGCAAGAAGGTGGCGGAGTCGGCGCGGCAGGAGACGCTGGTGGGGCAGTACCACCTTTACCGGATGACGGGCGGCAAGGACGGCCGCGCGGACCGGCCCACGGGCCACTTCGCGGATGAGTTCGAGTACGGCGCGCTCGTCTACGGCAAGGCGCCCCTGCTGCACCACGCCTCCAGGAAGCTGGTGGGAGACGCCGCCTTCCTCAAGGCCCTGCGCGCCTACGTGGACACGTACCGCTTCAAGTGGACGTGCAAGGACTGCTTCACGAAGGAGCTGGCGAAGGCGAGCCCCGCCAACGCGAGCGCGCTGGAGCGGCTGCGCACGCGCTGGTGGCGGGAGGCGAAGGGCGACGCGGACCTGGGCAAGCCCCGGCTGGAGTCGGTGCTGGGCGGCTTCGAGGGGCTGGAAGGGCTGGAGTCGCTGCCCGGCATGGACCTGGAGGCGCTCCAGGGCCTTCAGGGCTTCGAGGCCTTCCAGGAGATGGACGCCCAGTCGAAGGAGCTGCTGGAGCAGCTCATCCCCGGGTTGATGGGGGAGTGACGCGGGCCCTCAGTCGAAGAGGGCGCGGACGAACTCGCGCGGCTCAAAGCGGCGCAGGTCGGCCACCTTCTCGCCCACGCCCACCCAGACGACGGGGAGCTTGAGCTCGTCGCAGATGCCGATGACGACGCCGCCCTTCGCGGTGCCGTCCAGCTTCGTCAGGGCGATGGCGCTGACGCCCACGGCCTCGTGGAACTGCTTGGCCTGCTGAATCGCGTTCTGGCCGTTGGTGGAGTCCAGCACCAGCAGCACCTCGTGCGGCGCGCCGGGCAGGGCCTTGTCCATGACGCGCTTCACCTTCTTCAGCTCCTCCATCAGCGGGGCCTTGGTGTGGAGCCGACCGGCGGTGTCCGCGATGATGACGTCCGCGCCTTCCTCCTTCGCCTTCTTGATGGCCTCGAAGATGACGGCGCTGGGATCTCCTCCCTCGGCGCCCTTCACCAGTTGGGCCTGAGCGCGCTCGGCCCACACGTCGAGCTGCTCGGTGGCGGCGGCGCGGAAGGTGTCACCCGCGGCGAGCACCACCTTCTTGCCCTCGCTGGTGAGCTTCGCGGCCAGCTTGCCGATGGTCGTCGTCTTCCCGGCGCCGTTGACGCCCACCACCATGACGACGTGCGGCGGGCCGCCGCCCTCCAGGGAGCGCGGGACGGGCAAGTCGCAGATGCGGGCGACCTCGTCGCGGATGAGGCCCTTGATGCGCTCGGGGTCCTTCAGCTCGTTGCGCTTGAGCTTCTCGCGGGCCACCTCCACCAGGTGGTTGGCGGTGCGCACGCCGATGTCGGCGGTGAAGAGGATTTCCTCCAGCTCCGCCAGGACGGACTCGTCCACCTGGCGCTGCTGGCCGAACAGGCCGTTGAGCCGGGCCATGAAGCCCTGGTTCCGCGTCTTGTCCAGGCCCTGGGCCAGGGTGCGGCCGGCCTCGGCCTCCACCTTGGCGCGCGCGGCGGCCTCCTCGGCGCGGCGGGCCTCCTCGGCGGCGGCGGCCTCGCGGGCGCGCTCCTCCTCCAGCAGCCGCTGGGCTTCGGCCTGCTCGCGCTTGCGGCGCTCCCGGGCCTCGTCGTCCGCGGCCTTCTTGGCGCGGTACTCGGCGCGCTTCTCCTCCTCCTCGCGCTCCTTGAGGGCGCGGGCCTCCTCCTCCAGCCGGGCGCGCTCGGCGGCGTCCGTGGTGGCGCGGGCGGCCTGGGCGGCCTCGGCGCGCTGGCGGGCCAGGGCCTCGGCGCGCTCGTGGGCTTCCTCGGCCTCGCGGAGCCGGGCGGCCTCCGCCTCGGAGGGGGGCAGCTCCACGCGCAGGCGGGGCTGCTCGGCGGCTG
>NZ_JAAIYB010000766.1 GCF_010894475.1 Myxococcus vastator | reverse complement strand
GGCGGGCGCCACCGAGGGGGGCGGACGCGGCAGGGCATTGCCCTGGTGGGCGCTGGCGGTGAGGAAGGCCGCCGACAGCACCATGGCCAGGCGCCCATCCGCCAGGGACGTGGCCCCGGTGAGGTGGCCGAAGCGGCCCAGGATGCCCTTCAAGGGGAGGATGGCCTGGACCCGCTCCTCCAGGACGCGGTCCACCACCAGCGCCGCCGCGCCGCTCTGGCTCTTCACCACCAAAGCCAGCTCACCCTCCAGGGCGGGCCGCGAAGGCCCCAGCCCCAGCAGCGACGACAGCGGGGCCAGCGGCAGCACCCGGCCTTCCACCAGGAGCGACGGGCGGCCGGCCACCTCGCACTGGTCCACCGTGTCCACCTTCAGGGCCCGCGAGACGTGGGTGGCGCTCAGGGCCAGCGTCTCCGTCCCCACCTGGATGAAGAGCAGCGGGGCGACGGTGAGGGAGACAGGGACGCGCAGCTCGAAGATGGTGCCCCAGCCCGGCGCCGACTCCACCCCGACGTCGCCGCCCAGGGCCTGGATGGAGGCGCGGACCGCGTCCAACCCCACGCCCCGGCCCGACAGGTCCGTGACGACGTCCCGGGAGGTGAAGCCCGGCAGGAAGATGAGCTCACGGGCCGCCGCGTCCGACAGGGCGTTGGCGGCGCTCTCGTCGAACAGCCCCCGGCGCACGGCCACCTTGCGGAGCTGGGCGGGGTCCACGCCCATGCCGTCGTCCTCGACGCGGAGGATGATGCGGTTGCCCTCCCGAGCGGCGCGCAGCGTGAGACAGCCACGCGGCTTCTTGTCCGCCGTGACGCGGTCCACCCGCGTCTCCAGGCCGTGGTCCAGGGCGTTGCGGACCAGGTGCATCAGCGGCTCACGAAGCGCCTCCACCACCGCGCGGTCGGCGCGCGTGTCCTCGCCGTCGACGACCAGCTCCACCTCCTTGCCCAGCGCGCGGGACAGGTCGCGCACCATGCGGGGGTAGGGCTCGAAGAGGACGGAGAGCGGCAGCATGCGCAGCGTCTGCACCTCCTCCACCAGCATGCCCAGGTCGCGCAACTCCGCGTTGGAGAGCAGCTTCGACTCGCGGTGGAGCACCGCGGCCATCTCCTTGGCCGAGCCCAGCCGTGCCGCCAGCGCGGCGCCCGCGGGCCCCAGGTCTTCCGCCTCGCGCGCCAGCTGACTCAGCTCACGGGCCAGGGCCAGGCGCCGGGCATTGGCCAGCTCCCGGCGACGCGCCACCTGGGTGAGGTTGGTGACGGCGCTGGTGAGCAGGTCCAGGCTCTCCACGCCAATGCGCACCGCGGTGTCCGGCCGAGGCTCGGGCTGCCGGGGCGCCGTGAGGCCGTTGGCCCCCTTCGCCGTCGGCGCCGGCGACGCTCCCCGGGCGCCCCCTCCGGAGGACGCCGCGGTACCGGCGGCTTGCGGCGTGACGAGGCTCGGCATCGCGCTCCGGCCCGGTGAAGACGCGAGAGGCCGGCTCCCCTCCGCGACGGGGACCGTCAACAGCCGCCCCGGAGCAGCCCCTGGGCTCGCCTGCACGGCGGCGGACGGGCCACCGGGGGTCCCCACGCCGCCGCCGGCCTCGGGGCTCGCGGTGGCCGCGGGCGCGAGGCGTCCAGGCGGCAGCCGCACCGATTCGGAGCGGACGCACTCCTGCAACCACGCGACGAGCCGCTCCACAGTGGGCGGCGGCTCGTCGGCGGCCTGCGTCCCGGAGAACACGAGCACGGCGTCCGCCGTGGTCAGCAGCGCATCCGTGGACGCGGGCGAAAGCGCGTAGCGGAGGGGCTCGGTGCAGCGGACCAGCTCCTCCATCTCGTGCACCAGCACGTTGACGTCATCGAAGCCCATCATCCGGGCTTCACCCTTCAGGCCGTGCAGCTCCCGCAGCACGCCCCGCCCCGCCTCCGCGCTGGCGCCGGACTCCAGCTCCATCAAGGACCGGGTGATGCGCTCCAGGCGCACCGTCACCAGGTCCCGGAACTGCCTGAGCAGGCGCTCGCTCGGGGTCACCCGCCCTCCTCCC
>NZ_JAAIYB010000765.1 GCF_010894475.1 Myxococcus vastator | reverse complement strand
GTGTCCAGCTTCGCGCCGGCGGGCGGGTTGGACGGCTCCGGGCCAATCTTGGCCGCGGGCGTGTCCGTGGGCGCCCCCTTCGGAGGCGGCTGCGCATCACCGGTGGGCTTCTTCGTGTCGTTGTCGCTCACTGCTCGACCTCGCCGCCGATCATGTTGATGGTGTCAAACGTGGGGATGAGGTCCGCCAGCATCTTGCCTTCGATGATGTGGGGGACGGCCGCGAGCACGGGGAAGCCCGGCGCGCGCACGTGGACCTTGTACGGACGGCCGCGGCCGTCGCTCACCAGGTACCAGCCCAGCTCGCCGTTGGAGGCCTCGGTGGCGTCGTAGACTTCACCGGGGGGCACCTGGATGCCCTCCATCACCAGCTTGAAGTGCGACATCACGCCTTCGATGGTGCCGTAGACCTCGGGCTTGGGCGGCAGCGCGATGCGCCAGTCATCTACGATGATGGGGCCCGCGGGGATGGTGTCCATCGCCTGGCGCAGGATGCGGATGGACTGGCGCATCTCCTCGAGCCGGACGAGGTAGCGGTCGTAGTTGTCGCCGTGCTCGCCCAGCGGGATGTCGAAGTCGAACCGGTCGTAGACCCAGTACGGCTTCGTCTTGCGGATGTCGTAGTCCACGCCGCACGCGCGCAGGGCGGGGCCGGTGTAGCCGTACTCGATGGCGTCCTCGGCGCTGATGACCCCCGTGCCCTTCGTGCGGTCCACGAAGATGCGGTTGTTCGTCAGCAGGCCTTCCATCTCGTCGAGCAGCGCCTGTCCCTGGTCCAGCGACTTGTGGACGCGGGCAATCCAGCCCTCGGGCAGGTCGCGGTTGCTGCCGCCCACGCGGCCGAAGCTGGTGGTGAGGCGCGCGCCCGTCAGCTCGGCGGTGCGGTCATGGAGCAGCTCGCGGAACTCCATGGCGAGGAGGAACGGCGCGAAGCCGCCCATCTCCAGGCCGGTGGCGCCCACGCACGTCAGGTGGTCCGTCAGCCGGTGCAGCTCGGAGCCGATGACGCGGATGTACTGGGCGCGCTCGGGAATCTCCAGGCCGATGAGCTTCTCCACGGCGTTGAGGAACCCGAAGTTGTTCATCATCGCGGACAGGTAGTTGAGCCGGTCCGTGTAGGGCAGGCACTGCGTCCACGTGACGTTCTCGCAGCTCTTCTGGAAGCCGCGGTGCAGGAAGCCAATCTCAGGGTCGATCTTGACGATCGTCTCTCCCTCGAGCTCCACCTTCAGCCGCACGGTGCCGTGCGTGGCCGGGTGGGAGGGGCCCATGTTGATGACCATCCGCTTGGTCTGCAGATGGGCTTCCAGCTCCGACTCGTGGGCGTACGCGTCGGTGTCGGGGTTCGGCGCTTCGGGCTTGAGGGTGTCAGCCATGGATGTCCTCGCTCAGGAGAGCCCGCTGGTGCCGGGGCCGCGGAAGATGTCCTTGATGGGGCGCTCGGGGATGAGCGGCTGCCGGTCGCGCAGCGCGTAGTCCTTGCGCAGCGGGTGCCCCTCGAACTCGTCGTAGAGGAGGATGCGACGCAGGTCCGGATGCCCGTCGAAGCGGATGCCGTAGAAGTCGAAGGTCAGCCGCTCCCACCAGTTGGCGCCGCGGAAGAGCGGCACCAGGGTGGGGACCACCGGGTTGGCTTCGCTCACCCGCACCTTGAGCCGCACGTGCTCGTGCCGCTTGAGGGAGTAGAGGAAGTAGACGACCTCGAAGCGCGGGTCGTTCTCCGCCAGGTGCAGCCGATCCACGGCGTCGATGGAGCCGAACAGCTTGAACTCCAGCTCCGGGTCGTTCTTCAGGAACGCGGCGACCTTCGGGAGCGAGTCTGCATGGATGACGGCCCAGGCGCCTCCGGTCCGGTCCACGTAGCGATCCGCCACCGCCTCTGGGAGCTGGGCGGAGACCCTGTCCAACGCGAAAGTGCTCAAGGGGGCCCCAATGACTAAGGGAGAAGAATCCGCGGCTTTATAAGGAGCCCTCGGCGGGTGCGTCAACGTAAACCCTCAACCATGTAGCCCACTTAGGAGGCCCAGAAG
>NZ_JAAIYB010000764.1 GCF_010894475.1 Myxococcus vastator | reverse complement strand
GGGCTGGAGCGAGCGCGTATGGGCGCGGCCCTCCACCTCGCGCAGCAGGCCGCCGACGTGCCGCACCATTTCATTGAGCGCCGCGTCCTCCGGCCGGCGCGGCATGGGCAGGTGGACCTCCAGGTCCTTCACCACGCGTCCCGGACGGGGCGCCATCAGCACCACGCGGGTGCCCAGCATCAGCGCTTCATGGACGTCATGGGTGACGAACACCACCGTCTTGCCGGTGCGCACCCAGATGGACTGGAGGAGCTCCTGCATGTGGATGCGCGTCTGCGCGTCCAGCGAACCGAAGGGCTCGTCCATGAGCAGCACGGCCGGGTCCACGGCCAGCGCGCGGGCGAGCGAGGCCCGCATCTTCATGCCGCCGGAGAGCTGGTGGGGCAGCGCGTTCTCGAAGCCGCCCAGCTGCACCCGCTGGATATAGGTGTCCGCCCGCTCGCGGCGCTCGGCGCGGGGCATGCCCCGGGCGGCCAACGCGAAGGTGATGTTGCCGCGCACGGTGAGCCACGGGAACAGCGCGGCTTCCTGGAACATCAGCAGCCGGTCCGGCCCCGGCCCGTGGATGGGCTGCCGGTCGATGGACACCGAGCCCCCCGTGGGCACCACGTGCCCCGCCAGCGCGTAGAGCAGCGTGGACTTGCCACAGCCGGACGGGCCCAGCAGGCACACGAATTCGCCCGATCGGACGTTGAGGTCCACGTTCTGCAAGGCGACCACCTTGTTGGCGTACTCGTGGTCCAACCGGGCGACGCTGATTTTGGCGCGCTCCGCACCGACATGCGCCGGCTGGAGCAGGCGCAGGGAACTTCTCCAACGGCCGAGGAGGGCGCGCAGCATCGGCCACAAAGTAGGCACGTAGGTGCAAGTGGGAAGGGGGAGCAGGCAGAGGGCCCGTTGAGGGTCTCCTGGCCTGCTCGCCTGCTTTGGCGCGGATAGGGGCTCAGGGCCCGTTTCCGAGCCTTCAAGACGCGCCAGGAAGGCTCCGCCCCGCCCGATAGAAGCTGGTGACGCGCCGGGCGCGAGTTTTCATCGCCCGCCTGGCCGCCTTAGACGTCAGGGCATGGTGGAAGAGGGACTCATCGGACTGATGCGGGGCGTCCTGGCGACCTACTCGGACAGGAGCCGCTTCGGCGCCGCCGGGCTGATGCTCCTGCTGGGTCTGGGCGTGCTGCTGGGGACGGGCAGCCTGATGCTCCACGCCGAGCCCCTCATCGGCGACGAGGGGCTGGCCTGGGCCGTGGGCTTGCTGGCCCCCTTCGTCCTGGGCGCCGTCGTGGCCGGCTTCCAGAAGGTGAAGCTGTGGGACTGGCAGCTCCGGTTCGACCTGGAGCGCTTCGGCGCGGCCTTCTGCGTCACGACGGGCTTCGTGCTGGCCCGCTTCGTCGGCGTCCTGCTGCTCGCCGGGGGCTGAGGCGAAGGCCCTTCGTCCCGGGGGCTCAGGCGGAGGCCGAGGCCCGCTCGGCGCGCAGGTGCGTCCGCGTTCGCAAGCCCAGCCACGCGGCGAAGGCGAGCAGCAGCACCCCCACGCTGGTGAAGGCGCCGCCCACGCGCAGCGAGGCGTCGCGGTCATCCCAGACAAACTCCAGCGGGGCGTCCCCCGGGTTCGCGAAGGCCTGCTCCAGCTGCGCCTCCACGCGCGTGGCCACCGCTTCCTCGGTGGCCCACTGGAAGAAGAGCGGGTACTCGCCGTGCGCCGTCACCAGCGTGGGCCGGAAGATGGGCACGCGGTTGCGGCGGGCGGCGCGGGTCCGGTCCACCTTGACGCCTTGCACGTCCTTCATCGCGAAGCTGGCCACTTCGTCGCGGGTGAGCCAGCTGGAATGGAACAGCAGGCACACGCCGCCGGGCTGGCACCGCAGCTCCACGCGGGCCTTGGCGTTGAGCAGGTAGGGGCCCAGCACGAGGAAGGGCAGGGCGAGCAGCACGCACGCCGCCGCGGCGATGGCCGTGGTGCGGCTCTTGCGCGGCGCTTCATCGGAGTAGGAGGGCTGGGGCTCGCTCACACCTCTCCTCATAGACCTGGGCGGGCCGGGTG
>NZ_JAAIYB010000763.1 GCF_010894475.1 Myxococcus vastator | reverse complement strand
CAGCGCCACTGGCACTTCCGCGCCCACCCCCATTCCCCTCAACTGGTGCGCCACCTGGTTGGCCTGCGCCTCCAACTGGCGGTACGTCAGCTCCCGCTCCTCGCACCGCACCGCGGGCGACTCCGGCGTCCGCTCCGCGTGGTGCTCGACGCACCGGTGGACAGCCTCCCACCGCAAAGCCTGGGCCGCGTTGTTCCATTCCTCCAGCACCTGATGACGCTCGGCATCGGTCAGCAGCGGTATCTCGGAGAGGCGCGATTCGGGCCGCGTGGTGACGGCCTTCAGCACCTGCTCCAGGTGGAACACCATCCGCTCCGCCGTGGCCTCCGTGAAGAGGTCGGTGCTGAACTGGAGCGCGCCCTCGAAGCCCTCCGGTGTCTCGCCCAGACTCAGTGACAGCTCGAAGCGCGCCGTCTCCCGGTCGAGCAACCCCATCGGCCTCACGGACAGCCCGGGCAGCGACAAGGGCCCCACCGGGGCGTTCTGCAACACGAACAGGACCTGGAAGAGCGCACTCCGCCCCAGGTTCCGTTCGGGCTGGAGGTGCTCCACCAGCTTCTCGAAGGGAAGGTCCTCGTGCTCATAGGCGCCGAGCGTCCGCTCACGCACCTGCGCCAGCAGCTCACGGAAGGTGGCCTCGGGCCGGACCTGTGCGCGAAGGACCAGGGTGTTGACGAAGAAGCCGATGAGCCCCTCCGTCTCCTGGTACCGGCGCCCCGCGATGGGCGAGCCCACCAGCACGTCCTCCTGTCCCGAGTAACGAGCGAGCAGGAGCTGGAAGCCCGCCAGCAGCACCATGAAGGGCGTGGCCCCTTCCGCATGGGCGAGGGCCGTCACCGCGTCCCTCAACGAACGCGACAGGTGAACCGGCACCAGGGCGCCTCGGTGCGAAAGCGTCGCGGGTCTCGGCTTGTCCGTGGGGAGGTCCAGGAACGGAGGCGCGTCGGACAACTGCTGCCGCCACCAGGCGATCTGTGCGTCCAGCGGGGCACCGCTCAGCCACTGCCGCTGCCACACCGCATAGTCCGCGTACTGCACGGGCAGCGCCGGCAACTCGGGCGGGCGCCCCTCGTGGAAGGCGGAGTAGAGCGCCCCCATTTCGCGGACCAGCACGCCCAGGGACCAACCATCCGAGACGATGTGATGCAGCACCAACACCACGGCGTGCGTCTCCGGCGACAGCCGAGCCAGGACCGCGCGGACCAGGGGACCTCGCGCCAGGGAGAAGGGCCGCAAGGACTCGCGTATCGCTCGCCCGCGGAAGTCGGTTTCGCGCTCCGCTTCAGGGAGCACGCTCAAGTCCTCGAACTCGAGCACGAAGTCTCCGGCCGGCGCGATGACCTGGACGGGTTCGCCTTCGTGAGAGGAAAACGTCGTGCGCAGCGGCTCATGCCGCGCGACAAGAGCCGAGAACGCGCGTTGCAACGCGGCCACGTTCAGCGTGCCCTCGATGCGAAGCGCGATGGGGACGTTGTAGACGGCGCTGCCCGGATGAAGCTGGTCGATGAACCAGAGCCGTTGCTGGGCGAACGACACGGGCAATGCGCCCGTTCGAGCCACCGGCGTCATCGCTGGCGCACTCAGGGGTATCGAGGCCCGCGCTGCCTCTTCGATTTGCCGCGCCAGTGCGTCGAGCGTGGGCGAGGCGAAGAGCGTCCGCAGCGGCAGCTCCACACCGAACTCCGAGCGAATGTGCGCGATGAGCTGAGTCGCCAGCAAGGAGTGACCGCCCAGCTCGAAGAAGTCAGCGTCGGCGCTGACCTGCTTCAGGTCCAGGACCGCGCACCACAGGTGGCCGAGCTTCTGCTCGGTGGGCGTGCGCGGCTCGACGTGCTGTCGCTGCTCGGGGACGCCTGCCTCCGAGGCCAGGAGCGCCTTGCGGTCGACCTTGCCGTTGGGCGTCAGCGGCAGCGCCTCCAGCACCACCACCACCGACGGCACCATGTACTCCGGCAGCTTCTGCCTCACCGCCTCCTTCAGCGCCGCGGCGTCCGCTCCAGGCGCCACCACGTACGCCTCCACCCGCTTCTCCTGCCCCTCCC
>NZ_JAAIYB010000762.1 GCF_010894475.1 Myxococcus vastator | reverse complement strand
ACAGGACCAAGAAGGACCTGGCCGTAGACTTCATCAACACCATCCGGACGATGGAGCCCTCCGCGCTGAATGCGCTCATCGTCAAGGAAGCAGGTGAAGAGCTGGCCCAGTTCTTCCTCAATTACAGCGCGAATCTCATCTCCAAGGACCCGTCCCGGGTGCTGGAGAACACGTCCTCGCTGATGCTGATGGGGTACCTCATCCGCACCTACGAGGAGAAGAACACCCAGGCCACCCAGGGCACCTTCCAGTCCTACGCGTTCGCCTGAGCCGGGGGCAGGGCGTTGCAGGCTCGACAGGGCTCGGGGGAGCCTGTTAGGGAGCAGCGCCCATGCTCATCGACCTGCACGCCCATTCCCACCTGTCCAAGGGTTGCGAGCTGGACCCTCGCGCCGTGCTGGAGCGGGCCGCCTTGTTCGGCCTGGACGGGGTGGCCTTCACCGAGACGAACACCCAGGACGGCTGCGACGAGCTCTTCGAGATCGGCGCGAAGTCGAAGCTGAAGGTCTTCGTCGGGCTGGAGCTGGTGACGGACCGTGGACAGTACCTGTGCTTCTTCCCGAAGCCGGAGCTGGCCCCGGAGCCGGTGCAGATGTGGGGCAGCAACCGCGAGAAGCCGTGGAGCGCCGCCGAGTGTCTTCCCAAGGTGAAGGCCCTGGGCGCCGCCATCATCGCCGCGCGGCCCTATGACCGGGACTCACAGAACCCGGCCATGGACTTCATCCGCTCCCTCAGCGTGCTGAGCGCCGTGGAGGGCTACAACGCCCGGGTGAAGCAGACGTCCAATGACCTGGCCGTGGAGGCCGCGGCGGCGCTGAAGCTCCCCTGTGTCGGAGGCAGCGACGCCCGGGGCTCGCTCGACGAGGTCGGCCGGGGCGCCACGCTCTTCAAGCGGCCGGTGCAGACGCAGGCCGAGCTGGTGGCCGAGCTGCTGAAGGGGGATTTCTGGCCGGTGATGGCCGGTGACCTTCCCCGGCTCACGCGCCCGGGTGAAGCCCAGGCGGCGCGCAAGTCCGGGGGTGGTGGCCGCGGCGGTGGTGGCAAGCGCCGCCGTCGCTAGCCGGCGCTCACCGCGGTCCGCTCAGGGGGCGACCGGGTCGCCGCCTTCCTCGGCGCGCGCGAGGCGTCCGTCCGTGAAGAAGGCGCGGCGGCGGCCACCGGGGTAGATCCACTCCTCGTTCCTGGCCGTGCCTTCCAGGGAGCGCCGCACCGTCTCCGGCGGGCCCCAGGCCATGCGCGCGGCGTCCGCGGACATGTTGGCCACCAGGCGCTTCTCGCGCACGGCCTCCTGCACCGCGGGGGGGAGCGCGTCCAGGGTGGGCTTCAAGTCCCGCGCGGACAGGTACTTCTCCAGCTCCGTGCGGAAGTCCTCCGGACGGTCCAGGTTGGGCGGCATCACCAGGATGAGCGGCGGCGCGTTGGCCGGCGCGCCGGCCTCCGTGAGGTACACCCAGGGCCAGGCGCGCGGGCTGTAGAGGACGCGCTCGGTGATGACCCAGGAGGTGGGGAACTCCACGCGGGTGATGCGCACCTTCGTCCCGGCGGGGAGCACGCGCTCCACGGCGCCTGGGTTGATGGGGGTGCCCTTCGTGTCGTCGAGCAGCCGGACGTCCTCGGGCGCGTAGGGCGTCAGCAGGCGCTTGGAGGCGTCACCGAAGAGCGGCGTGACGTTGCTGGAGACGCGGAGGTACTGCTCCGCCTCCGGGCCGGAGAGCGTCTGGTGGAGGGAGGTCCGCGCCTCGGGCGGCATGCGCGTCTGGGACGCACAGCCCGCGCCAAGCACGGTCAGCAGGGACAGGGACAGGATTCGGAATGGGGCGAGCGGCATGGCACCTCCGCGGGACAGGGCCCGGCAGAGGTCCTGATTAGCTCACCGGGCTGGCTGCGTCAGCGGGGATGGCTCCAGCGCCTCGCGCTTGCCGCCGCGGCATCCGCGCTGGGAGGGGCAGATGGGGCCGCGGCCATGCGGGTCCGCGACGAGCAGGAAACGGCCGAGCCCGCGGGTGTCCGTCAGCTCCGGATGGCCACACAGCGCGCAGTGACGAGGAGGACGCTTGGAGGGGGGGAAGGGCACGGGG
>NZ_JAAIYB010000761.1 GCF_010894475.1 Myxococcus vastator | reverse complement strand
GTCCTGGGGCTGGGGGCCCGAGGTGCGGTCCTTGACGTAGACGAGGTACTTCATCGGGAAGGCTCCTTGGAAGAAGGGGGGTCAGCGAGTCGAGGCGGGCCGCAGCCTGGTGAGGCTCCGGCGGATGTTCTGCAGCAGGCCGCGCGGCGTCTGTCGCAGGAAGAAGTGGTCCCCCAGGAACGTCTGGGTGGCGAACGGACCGGCGGTGAGCTGGCGCCACGCCTCCGTCGCGTCATCGAGCACGTAGTCGTCGAAGCCGCGGAAGGCGGAGAGCGGGCACGTCAGGACGGGGCCTGGCTTCCACGCGTAGCCCTCGCACACGGCGGTGTCCGCCAGCATGGTGGCGCGCATCAGCGTCAGCAGCTCTTCGGCCATCTCGCCGGACACGGCGCGTGACTCACCCAGGCGCCGGGCCTCGGACGCGTCGATGTCATGGGTGGCCGTGGCCGGCGTGTGGGCCTGGAGCGTGTGCGGCGCCCGGTAGCTGGCGACGAAGAGGTGCAGGGGCGCTGGCAGCCCGCGCTCGCGCAGGGCCCGCGTCAGCTCGTATGCGAGCAGCGCGCCCATGCTGTGTCCGAAGAGGGCGTAGGGCTTGTCCGTGTGCTGCGCCAGCACGTCCACCAGGGGCGCGATGACGTCCGGCAGCGCGCGCAGGGGCGGCTCGCGCAGGCGGTTCTCCCGGCCGGGGAGCTGCACCGGGCACACCTCGATGTCCTGCCCCAGCTCCGCCTGCCAGGCGCGGAACAGCGAGGCGCTGCCGCCCGCGTGCGGCAGACAGAACAGCCGCACCCAGGAAGCAGGTGCGGGGACGTGGAAGGCCAACCACTCCGTCATGACCGCACTTCGCGTCCCTGTCCGCCGACGAGCTGCTGGTACACGGCGAGGTTGGCGGCCACCATGCGCGGCAGACTGAACAGCTCCACCACGCGTTGCTGGCCGGCCCGCCCCATGCGCCGCGCCCGCTCACGGTCCTCCAGCAGGTTGAGCTGCGCGGCGGCGAGCGCCTCGACGTCCACTTCACGCGGGCCTCCCGGTGCGCCGGGGAGGACGGGGACCAGCAGGCCCGTCTTCTCGTGGTCGACGATCTCCGACGGGCCTCCAGAGCGCGTCGCCACCAGCGGCAGTCCGGAGGCCATGGCCTCGATGGCCGTGTAGCCAAAGGGCTCGTACAGCGAAGGCACCAGCGCCAGGTCCGCGATTCGGTGGAGCAACCCGAGCTGCTGGCGCGGCAGCTTGCCCAGCAGCTTGATGCGGTGGCGCAGGTGCGCATAGCGCTGGGTCAGCGTCTGCACCATCTGCGTGGACTCGCGCGAGTCGGTGCCACCGGCCAGGAGGAAGCGCACGTTGGGGCGCCGTTCGAGCACGCGCTCGGCGGCGGCGAAGATGGCGCTGATGCCCTTCATGGGGTGCAGCCGGCCCGTGTAGAGGACCACAGGGTCCTCCGGAGTGGCCACCGTGGCGCGCAGCCGGGCGTAGTCCTCCGGCGAGTGCGAGGGCTGGAGGAAGGGGCCCGCGTCCATGCCGCAGTGGATGGTGTGCAGCAGCGACGCCGGCATCCCGTAGGTCTCCCGGATGAGCTGGCTCATGGAGTCACTCACCGAGATGACGTTCGTCGACCCGTCGTAGAAGCTGCGCTCCTCCTCGAGAATCTCCGGGTCGGGCGTCTGTCCCCACCATCGCTCGGCGGGCTCGGAGATGTAGTGGCTGGTCCCCAGCACGGGCACCCCGGCCTCGTTGGCCAGCGCTCGCGCGGCGCGGTGGGTGTGCCACTGGTGGAAGTGGATGAGGTCTGGCTGCTCCTCGCGGATGAGCTCGCGGCCTCGGTGAAGCAGGTCGTCGTTGAAGACGCGAATGCCGCCCACCAGGGAGAGCTTTCCCGCCTGGGAGAGGCTGCCGCGGCTGGGCGGCATCATGTGCACGGTGAGGTGGGGCTCGCGGAGCACGGCGGGCTCGCCGGGCGTGTACGCCAGGACGGTGACCTGGCACCCGCCCCGCGCCAGCCCGCGGGCCAGCTCGTAGACGTAGGTGCCCACACCGCCGGCCACGTTCGGGGTGTACTCCATGGCCAGGAGGAGGGCCTTCAGGGGTGGGG
>NZ_JAAIYB010000760.1 GCF_010894475.1 Myxococcus vastator | reverse complement strand
AGGCGGTTCCGGGGGCGGAGGAGGTGCCGGAGCTGGAGGCGTCGGAATGGGCGGGGCAGGCGTCCATGCGGACACCGACGACACGGACGGCGGCCATCGCGTTTGAACCTGGGAGCATGCTTCCCCCCCTATCGCTTCAGGTCGGAGCGCCAGCGGCAGGGTGTTCCTCGGAGCCCGGTATCAGGTGGCACTGGAGGGAGATTCACCGCGCAGCCTGCGGCGAGCGGCTTCGTCGACGAGTGCGCGCAGGCGCCTGAGCTGGGGGCTCGCAGCGGTGTACCTGCGGCCATATTCCAGATTGAACGTGTAGTCGAAGTCCGGTGGGTTCGTGCCCTGGGTGTGCTGCACGATGGTCTCAAACTCGTCGAGCGCCTTCACGCTCCCGACGGGCGGTTTCCTCGCACGGGCCCGGCGGACCTTGCCCGGGGGGACGTACTGTCCAACGTGGCTTGGAAGCACACACGACGCGGCGAAAGGGCCTTGGGTAGGCGCAGGTGTGCCGTGGACCCGTTGAGCGAGGTCTTGCAAAAGAACGTGTCCACGGGCGCGTCAAGCCTGCTGCTGACGCGTCAAACACCCGGTGCGAGGCCTGGCATGCGTGCGTTCGCCTCGGGAAGTCGAGGCGCGCGGTGCTGGCACGTCTTCTGCTTTGGGTTTGTGACGGGGCTCGAAGCGGTAGCCGAATGCTCCGAGGCCGGCAAGCGGCAGTGCGCTGCCGTACCACGACCAAGGAAAAGGATGAGTCATATGAAAGTCACAAATCCAATCTACGCCGGGGGGAGCTACGACATCATTCAAACGGTGTTCAAGCTCTCAAGGTTCTCGAGTCTGGGGGAAAGTCTGGAAGGCTCGGCCTCCGACATCCAGCAGCAACTTGGACCGGCCATAGACGACGCGCTGACGAAGCACAGCGACCAACTGGGCGTGTGGACGCGAGTGTGGGGGCCCTGCGTCTTCCAGGCTGACAAGGACTGTAGTGGTAAGTCCAGAGTGTCCAAGGTGGCCGACCAGGCCATGTACGTGGCCTACAATGCGTCGGCCAACTGCTATGTCGTGGCGGTCGCTGGCACCAACGGAAACAAGGATGTTGACCACAACTGGTATGGCACGGACTGTCTGGACAACAACGTCACGGTCACAGTCGGTTTTCCTCTGGGCATCAACCCAGCGAATGGTGGAAATCCAGACACGAGGACCGTGGGCTACATCTCGCAGGGGGCTGCGTGGGGGACCACGAATCTGCTGAACCTGCAGGACCCGAAGACGCAAAAAACGATTCAATCCTTCTTGAAGGACAATGAATCTTCTCAAGCGACGCTGATCTTCGCTGGGCACAGCCTGGGCGGCTCGCTCAGCCCGACCTTGGCCCTCTGGCTCTACCCGGACATCTTCGCGGCAAGTCGGTGGGGCGCGCTCTACGTGCTGCCGACGGCTGCTCCTTCGACCGGAGATCAAGGCTTCGTCAACGTCTTCAGCGCGATATTCCCGCCGACGGGAATCCGCGGCATTACAAAGTATGGGTTCTGGAATCAGGTCATTTGGAACCAGTACGATGTCGTGCCTCACGGCTGGACCAACCTGATGAACATCCAGCCCTTCAATGTGCCGAACGACGTCGTGTGGGATTATGTCAAGGACCAGTCCTGTCAGACGCTCTACGGTCCGCTCGGTGGTGTCTTCGGTCTCGACGCCAACCTCGCTTATGGTACGGTCAACGCGAAGTACGAATTGTTGCCGAACCCAAACCCCTACGTGAGATTGCCTTCGCAGATGTTCACGCCGTCGCCGCTGCCCGCGAAGCCGAGCACGTTCTTGGACTTCCTGAACACGGTGGGACAGCAGCACATCGACGCCTATGACTCCTTCTTCGGGGTGTCATCCACCGGGACGAAGTTGAAGGTCAGCCTGGTGACACCCGCGCCCGGCGATGCCGCCACCACGCAGGCGCAGGCCGCGGCCTCACGGAGCACGGTCTAAGGGCCCGATCAGAAATTACTTATCCGAATTGGGCTTGAGGACGTAGTTCCAGTCCCCATGAAAGTCTGAGCGGACGAGGCGGAGTTGATGCATGGCTGCCTGAGAGACGCTGACTCCCGTGCGGTA
>NZ_JAAIYB010000075.1 GCF_010894475.1 Myxococcus vastator | reverse complement strand
CGCGGAGATGTGTATAATAGACAGGTGCGTTACCTTGCCTGCCTGGCTGGTGCCGCCTTGCTACTGGCCCTGCCAGCCTCCGCTCAAGAGGAGGCTGTCTGTTCACCAGTCGTCGCGAAGGTGCCCCTGGAACGGCACCTCCGGCAGCTGTCGCTGGACCTGCTCGGCCGTCCCCCCACCTATGAGGAGTACCAGGCGGCCCAGGCCAAGGGCTCCATCGACGTGGAAGACATCCGCGCGATGATGACGAAGGACGAGTTCAACGCGCGCATCCGTCACTATCACCGCTCGTTGCTGCGCTCGAACCTCTCCGGGAGCCTCAACAACAACCAGAACTCGCGGGTGACGGGTAACGGCATCACCACCGCTTATGGCGTGGCGGGCAATCCCGCCTCGACGCTGCGCGGCGCGAATGGCGCGACGTGCAACTCCGACATCGCGCAGGACCAGTGCCTCACGGCGGCGCAGCCGGACGCGCACGCGGCGCCGCTCACCGCGCAGCCCCGGACGAAGTGTCACGACGATGAGGGCGTGCCGCTGGCCGTCAGCTACGACTACGACACGAACTACTACGAGTGCACGCCGCTCGCGCCGACGACGACGGGGGGCACGGCGCAGTGCTCGGACCTGCTGAGCGCCAGCCACCCGCAGCACAAGTACCTCTTCTTCTGTGACCAGCGAGGCTCGGGGAGCAGCGCCGGGGCCTTCATCTGCAAGCCGGACCCGGACAAGAACACGACCAACGCGCTGACCGTGGAGGAGATGAATGGCGCCAAGGTCACGGCGTTCAAACACCCGAACCCGGACTCCAGGCCGGCGCTCACCGAGCTGACGCGCTGCACGCTGGACCTGGAGCTGCGCAGCGGCCTCAAGGGCAACTACGGGGTGCAGCGCGGCTGCGTCCTGCGCGAGGGGTACGTGAACAAGCCCGCGCCCTACTGGGCCGCCGACAAGACGCCGGAGAGCGTCAAGGTGTGCGCCATCGACGCGCAGGAGCGCACGCACAACCCCTGGAACATGGCGTCGTGTGAGACGTCCCGCTTCTCCACCGACCGCAGCTGCGGCTGCGGCGCGGGCATGCGCCGCTGCGAGGTGCCCGCCATCTCCGCGCAGGACATCCGGGACGTGCACGGCCTGCGCGTGGCCGCCTTCAACGAAGAGCCGCTGCGCATCGCCGAGTCGGTGGTGCAGCGCGACGAGCCCTACTTCAACATCCTCACCACGCGCCGCTCGTTCGTGAACGGCACCCTGTCCGCATACTTCCGCGACCAGCAGGGCGTGGGCGTCTTCAACGTGACGACGCCGGCCGCGCCGGGCGCCGTGCCGGCGGTGGCCTACAACGACACGGAGGCGTGGACGGAGTACACGCGTGACGAGGGGCACGCGGGCGTGCTCACCACGCCGTCCTACCTCTACCGCTTCCCCACGCACCGCGCGCGGGTGAGCCACTTCTACGAAGCCTTCCTCTGCAAGACGTTCGCGCCGCCGACGGGGGCTTCGTCCCCCGCGCCGGAGGATGCGTGCAACCGCGAGAACAACCTGGCGGTGCGCTGTGGCTGCAACTACTGCCACGCCACCATCGAGCCCACGGGCGCGCACTGGGGCCGCTACGCGGAGCGCTCCGCGCAGTTCCTGGCGCCCGACCAGTTCCCCCGCTACGACCCGAAGTGCCGCGACTGCGCCCTCAACGGCGACACCAACTGCGGCGGTGAGTGCGGCCAGTACATCATGCAGGCATACGACGGTGACGGCGCCAGCAGCCTGGGCATGCTCAAGACGTACCTGTACCGCACGGCGGACGAGGAGCAGAACATCGAGGCCGGCCCCGCGCTGCTGGTGCAGAAGATGCTCCAGTCCGGGGACTTGGAGCGCTGCACGGTGCGGCGCGTGTGGACGGAGTTCCTCGGCCGCCCGATGACGGCGGAGGAGCAGCGCATGTACCTGGTGCCCTTCGCGCAGGACTTCGCGCGCAACGGCCACCGCCTCAAGGCGCTCATCGAGCGCGTGGTGACGTCCGACGCCTACCGGAGGATTGACTGATGCGCCGCCTCGTCTTGACCGCCGCGCTGCTCGCGCTGGCCACCGGTTGCACGAAGGATGACACGCAGTCCGCGGGCGGCATCATCGAGCCCATCCCCAACCCGCATCAGCCCGGGGACTTCACGCCGCTGCCGGACCCCGAGGCCCAGGACGGCAGCGTGGGCCGCGCCCCGCGCCGCCTCACCGTGGCTCAACTGGACGCCGCCATCATCGAGGCGGTGGGGCAGCGCTGGAGCGAGCTGGACTCGCGCGCCACGTCCATGGGGCGCGCGGACTACGCCCTGGTGGTGAGCGAGAACATCGAGCCCAACCTGGTGTTCGCCAAGTTCCTGGAGGACGGCGCGCGCAAGGTGTGCCTCAGCCAGGCGTCCGCGGAGCTGCGCATGACGGACGCGTCGGCGCGCACCATGGGGCGGCTGCTGCCGGAGAAGTGGGATGATTTGACGAAGCTGACCGACGCGGAGGTGCGCGCGCAGCTCGTCTACATGTCCACCCGCTTCTGGGGCGCGCCGCTGGCGGGCGAGGAGCTCACGAAGTGGACGTCCTTCTTCACCCAGGCCGCGGCCCGGGTGCAGACCCTGGCCTCTTCCAAGCGCCATGAGACGTTGGCCGTGGTGTGTATCGCCATGCTGACGGACCCGCGCTTTATCACCTACTGACGCTCGGAGTGCTTGCGATGAAGAAGAACCGCCACGACGAGAAGTGCGCCCAGGGCTGCGCCCACGGGCGCCGCACCTTCCTCAAGGCCACCGCCGGCTTCATGGGCTCCACGCTGCTGGGGGGGCTGCCCTTCCGCGCCTTCGCCCAGGCGGCGGAGCTGGCGCCAGCGGACCGCTGCTTCGTCTTCGTCTACTTCAGCGGGGGCTGGGACCAGCTGCTGGCCTTCGACCCGCGGGACCCGACCGAGTTCACCGCGGACCGGGCCTCGGAGACGAAGATCCTGCCAGGGTACGACCTCATCAACGACGCCCGCTTCGAGTCCCGGCCGCTCATCCCCGCCGAGCTTGCGGGCGTGGGCCGGTCGAACATCGACTTCGGGCCCGCGGTGGGCACCGAGCTGGCGAAGCACTACGACTTGATGACCGTGGTGCGCGGCATCAACATGAACACGCTGGGCCACGAGGTGGGCTACCGCTACTTCCTCACCGGGAAGATGCCCATCGGCAGCGCGGCGCGTGGCTCCTCCACGGCGACTGAAATCGTGGGGCAGATGAAGCCGCGCGTGCCCATCGCCTCCATCTCCTACAACGTGGAGTCGTACAACGACCGGTACGGCGGCTATGCCAACGCGCTGCGCGTCAGCCGCCGGGACGACCTGCTGCTGACGCTGAAGGGCAGCGCGGACAAGCTGGACAGCGAAATCGAGCAGCAGCTGCTCGACTTCCGCGGCCAGCCCGTCAACTGCGAGCAGGCGGCCTATGGCGCGCGTGGGGTGGGCACCACCTACGCCAACAGCCAGGAGCAGATGCGGCTCATCCAGTCCCAGGGCCTGGACAAGTCGTTCGACTTCCTCGCCGCGGCCAACCAGCCGCATGGCCCGGAGATGGCGGCCATCCGCGGGCGTTACCAGTTGAACAACATCAACGACGTGAATGGCGAGCGCGGCCGCGCCGCCACGGTGGCCACCGCGCTGAAGAAGGGCATCGCCCAGTGCGTCACCATCAACCTCACGGGCGGCCTGGACACCCACTTCGGCAGCCAGCTCACGCACGCCAACAACCAGCGGCGCGGCTTCGACGCCCTGGCCATGCTGGTGAAGGACCTGCGTGAGAGCGACCATCCCGCGGGTGGCACCTTCATGGACCACACCACCATCATGGTGTTCTCCGAGTTCTCCCGCACGCCGCTCATCAACAGCGCCGGTGGTCGTGACCACCACCTGAGCAACTCCGCGCTGCTGATGGGGGCCGGCATCAAGCACAACTTCGTGTTCGGCCGCAGCGGCGACATTGGCATGGCGCCGGGCACCTTCGACCTGCGCAACGGCGCGTCGGACCCGAACGGCGAGAACATCCTCCCCGAGCACGTCATCGCCACGGTGCTGGCGTCCGCGGGGCTGGACTACAGCATCACTCGCGTCGAACCGCTGCGTCCCATCCTCGCCTGAGCCGTCCATTTCGCATGCGCATCCATCCGCGGGCCTCCGCCTCCGCCGTCCTCTCGCTGCTCTCGCTCGTCGTCTTGGGGGCATGCGGGGAGGACCGTTCGCTTCCGCTCGACAAGCCCGAGCCGGCGCCCTTCCAGCCGGTCCAGGTCCCCGCCATCACGGCCCTGGCGCCCGTCCCGGGCTTCGCGGACCAGTCGGGTGGGGGAATCTTCGCCACCGCCTCGCGCGAGCTCGTCCGGCTGCGGCTGGACGGCACGTACGGGGCGCTGGAGCCGCACCCGGGCAATGAGGTGGCGGCGGGCGGCACGCTCGGCGTCTTCCGGCTGGGGCCCCACAGCGCCCTGGTGGAGACGCAGAACGGGCTCTTCATGGCGGAGTCGGGGTGGCTCATCGCGCCGCCCTGGCGGGACGCGCTGGGGCAGGGCGTCATCGCCACCGCGCAGTCCGCGGACGGCGCGGTGTGGCTGGCGCACACGCGCGGCCTGTTCCGCCTGCAGGAAGGCACGCTGGCGGAGCTGAAGGTGGACGGCGCGTCGGTGGAGGCCATCACCTCGCTGGCGGCGGCGCCCTCACCGGAGAACCTGCCCGGCGTGTGGTTCCTGCACGAAGGCGGGCTGAGCGTCGCGGTGGCCCTCAGTACCACGAACTACCGGGTGCACACGACGAGCGCGCCCCTGGCGGAGGGCGAGTCGCTGCGGGCGCTGGCGGGCATCGGGCCCGCGGTGGGCACCGCCGGTGAGCTGTGGGCGCTCACCAACCAGGCCCTGCTGCGCCGGGGCAAGGACGGCTGGCGCCGCGTGGAGCTGCCGCAGCAGCCGCAGCAGCTGATCGCCTCGGGCCGCTTCCTGTGGGCGAAGACGGACGGCGCGCTGCTGCAATACGACGCGGACGCGGACGTCTGGCGCGCGGCCACGGACGCTGGCGCCGGGGACTTCCATTTCCTCGCCGCGGACGAGAGCGGCAGCGTGTGGGTGCAGCAGGGCGGGGTGTCCGCCGCGCTGAGCCCCGTGCTGGTGCCGCGCCTCCGGGGGCTCTACCAGGGCATGCAGCTGGTGAACGACGGCCTGGTGGTGCGCGCGGTGATGCCACCGGGCGGAGCGCCCGAGCGCGTCGTCTACATGCTGGGCAACTCGGAGATTCCCACGGAGGGGCCGGACTACAGCCTGGGGGGCCTGGAGGCCGACGGGACGCACCGGGCCTACTCCTTCGCGTCGCTGGAGGCCGGCCGCTACGTCCTGTCGGTGGTGGCGCGCTACGCGGATGGTTCGGAGGCGCGGCGCGCGGTGCCATTCGACTACGCGCCCCTGGCCTCGGGGCCGCTGAGCTGGGACAAGGACATCCGCCCCATCCACGAGGCGCGGTGCCGCAACTGCCACAACAGCTCCAGCGCGGCGCGCTCGCTCGACAGCTATGAGCTGTGGCGGACCAACGCGCCCATCATCACCGACGCCGTGAGAGACCAGCGGATGCCCGCCGACGGTCCCATGGACCCCGAGCTCATCTCCCGCATCCAGCGCTGGGCCTCCTCTGGCGCCAGGCCCTGAAGCAACGCGCAGTCTCCCCCGAGGTACCTGACATGACCCGACTGACCCGCGCGGCCCCCCTCCTCGCGCTCCTTGCCGCGGCCTGCTCGGATGAGCCCGCGCCCGCGCGCGTGGCGGACCCTCACCAGGCGGACCTGTGCACGGGCCTGACCGCGCTGACGCTCACCGCGCAGCCCGCGCGCGTGCGAGTGTCGAGCCCCGTGGCTCTGGTGGCCACCGGCGGCAGCGGCCATTACACGTACCTGCTGGAGCCGGGAGGCTCCTCGGGGGAGCTGGTGGGCAGCCGCTTCCTGGCGGGGCGCACGCCGGGCTCGGACACGCTGGTGGTGGAGGACGCGCGCTGTCCGGGCGTGAGCGCCACCACGCAGGTCGACGTGACGGCGACGTTCAATGTCGCGCCCGTGCGCGCGGAGCTGCGGCCGGGCACCTCCTTCCAGGTGGCGGCGGACGGCGTGCTGGGCTCGGCCATGTACCTGCTGTCGGCCGACGGCTCCGGCGCCACGCTGACGCCGGGTGGCCACTACACGGCCGGCACGCGCGAGGGCCTGGACGTCATCACCGTGCGCGACACCCAGTCGGGTGACGAGGCGGTGCTGCAGTACGAGGTCCGCGCCAACGCTCGGCTGACCGGCGCGCCGGCCTTCCTCGCCGTGCCCTCGGGTTCGTCCGTGCCGCTGGCCACGCGCGGTGGCAGCGACCGGGTGAACTGGACGAAGGAGTCCGGTCCCGGGACGCTGGCGGGCGGCCGGCTGACCTTCGGGCCCGGCGCCACTGGCGTGGCGGTGCTCAGCGCGGCGGACCCCTTCACCGGGGACACGGCGCGGGTGTCGGTGCGCGTGCTGGACGAGCTGACGCGGCCGGGACTGCCGCACGGCCGACTTTCCGATGTGGCCACCCTGGTGACGGCGGACTTCGACGGCGACGGCCACCTGGACCTGGCGGTGGGGCAGCGCGAGAGCGACCTGAACCAGCCCTCGGGCGGCGCCGTGTTCATCTTCAAGGGCGGCAGCAGCGGCGGCCTGCCGGCGGAGCCAACGTGGGTGCTCACCGGCGCCACGGAGACGGCGCAGTTCGGTGACGCGCTGGCCGCGGGTGACCTGGATGGGGACGGGCGCGCGGAGCTGCTGGTGTCCTCGCCGGGCGCGGACGTGGCCGTCACCAACGCCGGCGCGGTGTACCTCTACACCTTCCGAAGTGGGGCGCCGGCGCCGCTGCGCCAGCAGCTCACCGGCCTGCTCCGCAACGCGGCGTTCGGCTCGGGCATGGCCGTCGCGGACTTCGAGGGCGACGGCGACCTGGACGTGGTGGTGGGCTCGCCGCTGGGCGACCTGGCGCCCACCAACGCCATCCGCAACCGCGGCACGGTGGACGTCTATGCGTCGACGCGGGGCTCGCCGGTGCCGGACCTCCCGACGGTGCGGCTGGGCGGCTGGGACTTGACGCAGGACGGTGCCCTGGTGTCGCGCAGCAACACCGAGCTGGGCCGCGCGCTGGTGACGGGCGACCTCAACGGGGACGGCCTGGTGGACCTGGCGGCGCTGAGCCGGGTGTCCCGGTACAACGCGTCCGGGGCGGTGTCCGGCGCGCAGATGGCCATCTCCGTCTTCCTGGCGCGCGCGGAGGGCGCGCGCTTCCGGGCCTCGCCGGACGTGTACGTGCTGCCGGCCAACACGGCGGACAGCAACGAGGGCACATGGCGGCTGGGCGTCATCCCCGCCGAAGGCACGCGGCCCCCGCTGCTGCTGGCGGTGGCGGACCGGGCGGACTCGCCGGACCTGCGCTCGAGCGGGGGCCTGCAGTCCGGCAATGATTCGGGCGGCGCGCTGCTGTTCGATTTGACGGGCTACTCCGCCACGGGCGAGCCCGCCAACCGGCCGCCCCAGGTGAAGCGCGAGGACGCCTTCGCCCGCCTCTACGGCGAGGCGAGCGGCATCAACGCGGGCCGGAGCTGGGCGGTGATGGACGTGGACGGCGAGCCGGGGTTGGAGCTGCTCCTGGGCGCGCCCTATTCGTCCGCGCCTTCGGGCGTGGGCAGCGGCACGCTGCGCTGGAGCGGCAAGATTCTGGTCCATTCCCTGGCCACGCTCACGCAGGGCAGCGTCCTCAACCGGCCGCTGATGGTCATCAACGGGACGGCGGTGTCGGACACGCTGGGCTCAGGCCTGGCGACCTGGGGCCCCGCGGCGAACCCGTCGCTGGTGGCCTTCGCGGGCCGGTCCTCGTCGGAGCAGGGGGCCTTCACCGGCAGCGTGGAGCTGTACCACCGTCAGGGCGCATCGGTGGCCGAGTGGACGCGCACCAGCGTCCGGGTGCCGGCGAAGCCGAGCGTGGAGCGCTTCGGTGAGGCGGTGGCGATTGCGCAGGGCCCGCAGGGCCGTCCGCTGGTCCTCACGGGCGCGCCGGGCTGGTCCGGCCCTGGCACCAGCAATGACGGCAACGCCCTGGCCATTGGTCGTGCCTACGTGCACGACGTGACGACGCCCGCGCGGGCCACCGTGGTGGAGGAGGGCCTGCCCTCGCCGCACCACGCGGGCCGCAACGTGGGCGTGGACGTGGCCTTCTCCGACTTCAACGGCGACGGGCGTCCGGACCTGGTGGTGGGCGCGTCCAACTTCTACGTGCCGGGCACGGGCTCCACGAACTCCAACAACGAGCTCAACAACACGTACACGTCGGTGCCCGCCGCGTGTGTCACCAGCGGCACCCAGTCGGTGGGCGGCGCCCTGGTGTCCCTGGGGCAGGCGGACGGGAGCTTCCAGCCGGCGTACCGGCTGTTCGCGACGTATCAAATCCAGGACTGCACGCCGGAGACGGACGCCAGGTGCCGGCGCACCGGCCAGGGGCGCGGCGTGGTGGGCGGGTTCGACTTGAACGGCGATGGCCGCGAGGACGTGGGCCTGCTGCGCAACGACGGCATGGAGGTGTTCCTGGGCCGCGCGCCCGAGGACGCGTCGCTGGCGAAGCTGAGCATGGTGTGTGAGTCCGTCTACACGATGCCGTCCATGGACATTCAAACGTCCGTGCCGACGTCGCTGGGCGACCTCAACAACGACGGCTGTGACGAGCTGGCCTGGCGCTACGCGGAGGGTTCCCGGTCGGGCGTGGCCATCCTGCTGGGCTTCGACGCGGGTGGTTCGCGCTGCGGCGGGCGCAGGACGGCCACCGTGTGGCGCATCGCCGGTGACAGCGAGGCGCAGCTCACCAACATGGGCCTGGGCCTGAGCATGACGCGAGCGGGCCGGTTCCTGGGGGACACGCGCGACTTCGTGGCCATCAGCGCCACCAGCGTGCCCTTCAACGGCGTGACGCAGCCGGTGGTGCTGCTCTTCGACAAGACGGTGCTGGTGAACAGGATGCAGGCGCTCCAGGCCGCGGGCTCGCCGCTGGTGGTGGGCGCGCTGGGCGACGGGCTCAACCCCGTTGTCCTGGTCCACCGCCACCGCGCGGTGAACTTCGGCGCGCGGCTGGTGGGCGGCACGGACCTCACGGGCGACAACATCCCCGACCTGCTGGTGAGCGCGCCGGGGGCCTCCGAGGCCTCCGACGGCGGCGGCGCGGTGTTTCTCTATGCTGGCGGGGTTGGCCAGCAGGGCGCGCTTTCACCGTTCCTCATGGTGGTGGGAGATGGCTCGGAGCGCTCGGCGCTGGGGCAGGCCCTGTCGATGATGCCGGGCAGTGGCAGCTCGCCGCCCATGCTCGTCATCGGCGCGCCGCGCAGCTACCGGACGGGGACGCAGAACGGCACGGCCTTCGTGTTGCCGCTCGGCTTCTGACGGTCCGCACAGGGAGGCTGTTGGGTCCACGCTGAGGCTGGGGCTATCCTGGCGCCTGTCTGAGCGTGGGAGGTCCATGAGCCTGAAGCGGGAGTGGCGTCACGGCGAGCAGCAGGCGTCGTTCGAAGCGCCGGACATCCTCTGGGCGCGCTTCCGGGGCGCCATCACCCTGGAGACGTCGGTCTGGTCGTGTGGCGTGTACCGGGAGCTGGCGGAGGCGCAGCGCTTCTATCTGGCCGCGGACATCACCGGCTCGCACCTCAGTCCGGAGTCACGCCGCTACCTGGTGGACCACGCGAAGGCGGGCTGGTTCCTGGGCGTCGTCTACATCGGCGCGGCGATAGAGCAGAAGGCCACCACCAAGAGCCTCATGGTGGGGGCCATGCTGAGCGGCGGGACGCGGCTGGACACGGCCTACGTGGACTCGGCCGAGGAGGCGCGGGCCTGGATTGCGCGACACCGCGAGGCGGCGGCGCGGGCGGGCTGAGCGCGGTGGGCGGTCCGCTGGGGTGACGGGCGTGCTGCACACGACAGGGCGCATGCACATCGTCTGTGGCCAGGAGGGTGCATGGGGGCCGAAGCCCTGGGTTGGTTCAGCTCATTCGTCCTGCTGTTGACCATTGGCGTCCAGGTCCACAAGCAGTGGAAGTCAGGCTCGAGCGAGGGGGTGTCCAAGTGGCTCTTCGTGGGGCAGATGACGGCCTCCGTGGGGTTCACCCTCTACAGTTGGCAGGTCGGCAACTGGGTCTTCGTGGTGACGAACGCGCTGATGCTCTTGAGCGCGGTGCTGGGGGCCGTGATTGTCCTCAAGCACCGCCGGGCCGCGCGCCGGAAGCACGCGTCGCAACCGCGCGCTCCCTCTGGCGCCGCGCACGCCTGAGCACCTGGGCCCTGGCTGTCCGCCTGCCCCAGGGGCGGGCGGGCGGCGCGTCCAGGAGGTGGGTTGGTTTGCGGGAACAGCCTTCTCACATTGCCCGAGCCCCTTAGCGCAGGAGTTCGACATGGCCGACAAATCGGAAGTGGCCCGGCTGCGCAGCCTGGCCCAGCTCGACGCGGATGCCGTGGGTGCCTACGACGCGGCCCTGGCACGGATTCCGGAACCGTTGGTCCGCGAGCGGCTCAATGGATTCCGCATTGACCACGTCCGGCACGTCCAGGACCTGAACGCCCTCATCCACGAGGCAGGCGGGACGCCGCTGGAGCTGCGCCTGGACCTCAAGGGAACGGCGATGGTGGGCCTGACGGCGGTGTCCAGCATGATGGGCACCGAGGCCGCGCTGGTGGCCATGCTCGGCAACGAGGAGTTCTCCAACCGCGCCTACGACGTGGCCCTGCGCTTCGACTGGCGCCCCGAGGTCCGGGCGCTGATTGAAAAGCACCGGGAGGACGAGCGGCGCCATGTGATGTGGATTCGCGCCGCCGTCCGGACGCGTCCCTGGGAGCGGGCACGCGCCGCCGCCGAGGAAGGCTCCGAAGCCCCCGCCTGAGCCGCCCTGCCAGGCCGATATGTCGGGGCCCGGTCCTCGTTTACGCTCCCGCTGGGGCTTGACGAGGAGACGGGACGAATGCGCTCGGTGGTCTACGCGGCGGTTGTGTTGGCGGGCCTGATGACGGGCTGTGCCCATCAGTCCAGCACCTATAGCGACCTCTTCATCCCGGATGGGGAGGCCATCTACGAGCGGCCGGTGGAGGAGATGTGGCCGGAGGTGCGCAAGTACTTCACGGAGGCCAACCTGCCCTTCCGCGAGGACCGGGGCAGCATGGTGCTGGAGACGGACTGGCGCCAGGAGTTCGGTGGCTCGAAGGTGGCCGGCTTCTTCCACCGCTACATGGTGATGGGCAAGCGCGAGTCCCCCACCCAGAGCAAGCTGTGGATCATCCGCATCACCAAGAGCCGCAACAAGGCGCTGGCGCCCCCGGGCCGTGACCTGGACTGGGGGATTTCTCGGGCCATTGGCGGCAACGCGGGAGGCGATGTCGCTGTTCCGGGGCTCTCTCCCGACGACTTCGAGGAGTACCTGGACGCGCCGGTGGGGGAGAACTCCTTCTTCGCGGAGTCGGGGCAGGGCTCGCGGGACCTGGTCATGGAGTGGCGGGTGTTCCGCTCCATCTCCCCGAAGCTGATGAAGGAGGAGAACGCGCCCAAGCCGGTGAAGGTGGCGATGGCGCCCAACGCAAAGGGGGGCGCGACGGCCACGGACTTCGAATGCGGCCTGCCGATTCTCGGCCTGGGCAAGCAGGCGAAGCCGGGCTCGGTGCTGTTGCTGGGGGAGATGCACGGCACGCAGGAGGTGCCGCGCTTCATCGCGCAGGCGTCCTGCCAGGCGGCGGTGGCTGGTACGCCGGTGACGGTGGGGCTGGAGTTGCCGCTGGAGAGCCAGACGCGGGTGGACGCCTTCCTGGACAGCGCGGGGACGGAGGATGACTGGCTGAAGCTGATGGAGGCCCCGTTCTGGCGCAGCCCGTACCCGGATGGCCGCAGCAGCGAGGCGGTGGCGAACATGCTGGAGCAGCTGCGTCAGTTGCGCTCGCGTGGGCTGGACGTGGACATCTTCGTCTTCGACCACCCGAAGTCCCAGGGGCAGGCGCGAGAGGACGCAATGGCGGCCACGGTCCGGCACCAGGTGGAGTCGGGCCCGGGGCGCTTCCACGTCATCCTGTCGGGCAACATCCACTCGCGCACGAAGAAGGGCCTGCCGTGGGACAAGTCCTTCAGACCCATGGGGCTGTTGCTGAAGGACGAACTCGACAGCGTGGTGGCGCTGGACATGGCGTACAACAGCGGCTCGGCGTGGATTTGCGCGGTGGACAGCAAGGGCGTGAAGGACCGGCTGGACTGCGGCATCCGCGAGGCGAAGGGCCGGGACAACGGTGACCGCTTCTTCCTGCACACCTGGGGCGGAACGAACGATGACGGCTACCACGGCGTCTTCTACGTGGGGCCGGTGAACGCGTCCGCGCCCGCGGTTCACAAGGGGCTGGGACGCCCGGGCGCGGGAGACAACTCGGGTGCTCCGGTGGAAGACCGGACTCCGACGCTCGCGTCGCACTGACGTCTGTCATTCCACGTGGCGCGCTGCGGCTGCTGCGCGCCATGTGGCGCTGGCGTAAGTTGCCGGCGTGAGCGACATCACCGTCTATCAGCCGGAGCTCCTCTACACGGGCGGCCGGTTCCTCGAAGGGCGCGGCCTCGCGGTGAGCACCGACGGCCGCATCCTGGCCTCGGAATCCGTGCCCACGGGCGCGCGCACCGTCGCGCTGCCGGGAAGGGCCTTGCTGCCGGGGCTCGTCAACGGACACTCCCACGCGTTCCAGCGGCTCATCCGTGGGCGCACGGAGTACGTGGCCTCGGGCTGGGAGGCGGACGACTTCTGGAGCTGGCGCGAGGCGATGTACCGCGCCGCCGAGTCACTGAGCCCCGAGGACCTCTACGTCGCCTCGCGACAGGCCTTCGTGGAGATGGCGCTCGCGGGCATCACCACCGTGGGGGAGTTCCACTATGTCCACCACCAGGCCGATGGGACTCCGTACGCGGACCGCAACGCGCTGGCGCACGCGGTGATTCGCGCCGCGCGGGACGTGGGGCTGCGCATCTGCCTGCTGCGCGTGGGGTACGCCCGAGCGGGCTTCGGCGTGGCGGCGAATCCGCGGCAACGCCGCTTCATCGACCCGGACGTGGAGACGTTCCTTGGCTCGGTCGAGGCGCTTGCCCGCGAGGTGCGCTCCGACGCGGCGGTCAGCGTGGGGCTCGCGCCGCACAGCGTGCGCGCCGTGACGCGGGAGTGGCTGGCGGCGCTCGCGGGCTCGTCCGTGCGGCGGCTGCCCGTCCACATGCACGTGGCGGAGCAGCCAAAGGAAATCGAGGTTTGTCTGGCGGAGCATGGCCGCAGGCCGGTGGAGTTGCTGGCGGACCTGGGCCTGCTGGGGCCCGGCTTCACGGCGGTGCACGGCGTCCACCTGACGGACGCGGAGGTGTCGCTGCTGGGGCGGGCCGAGGCCACGGTGTGCGCGTGCCCCTCCACGGAGCGGAACCTGGGAGACGGCATCGTGCCCGCGGATGCGCTGGTGAAGGCGGGCGCGCGCATCAGCCTGGGCTCGGACAGTCAGGCCACGGTGGACCTGCTGGACGAGGCCCGGCAACTGGAAGGGCACCTGCGGCTGTCGCGGCTGCGGCGCGCCGTGCTGGACCCGGGCGGCGGCGCAATGGATGGACTGGCGGCGCGGCTGCTGGGCATGGCCACCGTGGACGGTGCGCGGAGCCTGGGGCTCGCCACCGGCGTGCTGGAGGAGGGCGCGCCCGCGGACTTCTTCACGGTGGACCTGCACCATCCGTCGCTCGTGGGGGCCTTGCCGGCGTCGCTGCTGCCCGCAGTGATATTGGGCGCGGAGAAGGCGGCGGTGCGCGACGTGGTGGTGGGCGGACGCGAGGTCATCCGTGAAGGCCGGCATGCGCTCGCGGAGGAGAGTGGCCGCGCGTTCCAGGTGTTGTCTCGCGCGCTGTACGCCTGAGCGGCAGTTCTCCGCCGATATGGCACTGAGGCGCGGCGCGTTCACCCCCCCGGGAGTTCATTCCCGGAGGGGCCGATGCGCGCGAAGTGGTTCGCGGTGGTGACGTTGATGTGCTTCCAGGTGGGCTGCGCGGCTCATCAGGGGAGCACCTACAGTGACTTGTTCATCCCGGAGGGCGAGGCCATCTACGAGCGGCCCCTGGAAGAGGTCTGGCCGGAGGTGCGGCGGTTCTTCACGGAGAACAAGCTGCCCTTCAAGGAGGACAAGGGGAGTCGGGTGCTGGAGACGGACTGGCGCCAGGAGTTCGGCGGTTCGAAGATTTCCAGCTTCTGGCATCGCTACATGGTGCTGGGGAAGCGAGAGACGCCCACGAAGAGCAAGCTGTGGATCATCCGCATCACCAAGAGCTCCAGCACCGCGCTGAGTCCTCCGGGCCGGGAGATTGATTGGGGGCCCAGCCGAATTGTCGGATTGTCCAGAGAGGACCGAGTTGCAAATCGCAATTTGGATACGGGCAGTGGCTCTGTCGCAACGAATCCAATTCTTAGCGTCGAGGACTGGGAGGACCGGTTCGACGCGCCGCAGGGAGAGAACTCCTTCTTCGCGGGCTCGGGGCAGGGCTCGCGGGACCTCGTCATGGAGTGGCGGGTGTTCCGCTCCATCTCCCCCAAGCTGATGAAGGAGGAGAACGCGCCCAAGCCGGTGCAGGTGGCGCAGGCGCCCAACGCCACGGGCGCCGAGGACGCGATGGCCTTCGAGTGTGGTCTGCCAATTCTGGGGCTGGGCAAGCTGGTGAAGCCGGGTGGGGCGCTGCTGCTGGGGGAGATGCATGGCACGCAGGAGGTGCCGCGTTTCGTGGCGCAGGCGTCCTGCCAGGCCGCGGTGGCCGGCATGCCGGTGACGGTGGGGCTGGAGCTGCCGCTGGAGAGCCAGACGCGCGTGGAGGGGTTCCTGGAGAGCGCGGGGACGGAGGCTGACTGGCTGAAGCTGATGGAGGCGCCGTTCTGGCGCAGCCCGTACCCGGACGGCCGCAGCAGCGAGGCGATGGCGAACATGCTGGAGCAGCTGCGCCAACTCCGCGCGCGCGGTCTGGACGTGGACGCCTTCGTCTTCGACCACCCGACGATGCAGGGCCAGGCGAGGGAGGATGCGATGGCGGCGACGGTCCGGCACCACGTGGAGTCAGGTTCCAAGCGCTTCCACATCGTCCTGTCCGGCAACATCCACACGCGCACGAAGAAGGGGCTGCCCTGGGACAAGTCCTTCAGGCCCATGGGACTGTTGCTGAAGGACGCGCTCGACAGCGTGGTGGCGCTGGACATGGCGTATAACAGCGGCTCGGCGTGGATTTGCGCGGTGGACAGCAAGGGCGCGAAGGACCGGCTGGATTGCGGCATCCGCGAGGCGAAGGGCCGGGACAACGGCGACCGCTTCTTCGTGCACACGTGGGGCGGAACGAACGATGACGGCTACCACGGCGTCTTCTACGTGGGGGCGGTGAACGCGTCCGCGCCCGCGGTGCACAAGGGCCTGGGACGGCCTGGGGCGGGGGATAACTCGGTGTTTCCGCTGGAGGAGGCCGAGCCCCAGGTGGCGTCCGCTCGCTGAGCGGACATGGGGGTGCAAAGGGCCTTCCGGGGGCTGGCGTGCCGTGGCATGACCCTCCCCTGGAGGTCGTACCCATGAGTGACACGCTGCCCGCGCTGCGGGCCACCCTGACGGAGTTGGTGGCGATGGACACCACGTCCTTCCGTCCCAACGTTCCGCTCATCGACTACGCGCAGGCGCGTCTGGAGGCCGCGGGCTTCAGCGCGGAGCGCCAGAAGTTCCTGGACGACGCGGGTGTGGAGAAGGTGAACCTCGTCGCGGTGAAGGGCGGCTCCGGCTCCGGCCGCGCCGCGCTGGCCCTGGTGGGGCACTCCGACTGCGTGCCGTACGACGCGGCCTGGACGGATGCGCTGCGGCTGACGGAGAAGGACGGGCGGCTCTACGCGCGCGGCGCGTGTGACACCAAGGGCTTCATCGCCTGCGCGCTGCACGCGGCGCTGAACGCCGAGCAGTTGAAGGCCCCGCTGATGGTGGTCCTCACCGCGGACGAGGAAGTCGGCCTGACGGGCGCGAAGAAGCTGGTGGAGGCGGGGCTGGGCCGCGCGCGGCACGCGATTGTCGGCGAGCCCACGCGCCTCATCCCGGTGCGCGCGAATAAGGGCTACTGCCTGGCGGAGGTGGAGGTGCGGGGGAAGGAAGGGCACAGCGCGTACCCGGACTCGGGCGCGTCGGCCATCTTCCGCGCGGGCCGCTTCCTCCAGCGCCTGGAGCACCTGGCGCTGACGGTGCTGCGCGAGGACGTCGACGAAGGCTTCCAGCCGCCCTTCACCACCGTCAACGTGGGCGTCATCCAAGGGGGCAAGGCCAAGAATGTCATCCCCGGCGCCTGCCGCTTCGTCGTGGAGTGGCGGCCCATCCCCGGTCAGCCGCCGGAGCGCGTGTCGCAGTTGCTGGAGACCATCCGCCAGGAGTTGGTGCGGGATGAGCCCGCCTTCGAGGCCGAGATTCGCGTGGTGCGCACGGACCGGGGCGTGAATACGCGGGCGGACGCGGAGGTGGTGCGCTTCCTCGCGGAGGCCAGCGGCAACGCGCCGGAGACGGTGTCCTTCGGGACGGAGGCGCCGCAGATGACGGAGCTGGGCGCGGAGGCGGTGGTGTTCGGCCCCGGCGACATCCGCGTGGCGCACCAGACGGGCGAATACGTGCCCGTGGAAGACCTGGTGCGCTGCGAGGCCGTCCTGACGCGCGCCGTGGCCCACTTCTGCGGCGGGCGCTGAGCCCGCGAGCGCGATGCGCGGCGCCTGCGAGGCTTGCTCGTCGCGGCGGTGAGGCCGCGGCGGGTGACGGCCGGGGCTGCGAGGGTTTCGAGAGGCCTACGCCTGCGGCAGCGCGCAGTGGCCCAAATCCCTCAGCACCTTCTTGGCCTCGGTGATGAGGTCATGGCCACTGGCGCCCTGCGGCGCGCGGGCGATGAGCTTCATGTCCGGCGTGAGGCGGTAGACGCCCTTGGAGCGCTGCACCAGCCCCGCCACCTTGGGGCCATCCAGCAGCGCGTCCGCGCCCAGCGTCACCACCAGCCGGGTGGTGCCCACCTCCAGCCCGCGCAGGCGCAGGTCGCGCATGTCGATTTTCAGCAGCGTCAGCTCGGACAGGTGGTCCACCTCGTCGGGGGCTTCGCCGTACCGGTCCACCAACTCCGCGCGCAGGTCCGTGACTTCGTCCGGGTGGCTGGCCTGGCTGAAGCGCTTGTAGAAGACGAGCCGCTGGTGGACGTCGCTGACGTAGTCGTCCGGGATGAGCGCCGGCATGGGCAGCGTGACGTCCGGCTCGATTTGCACCTTGGGCGGCTGGCCCTGCATCTCCGCGACGGCTTCCTCCAGCAGCTGCGCGTACATGTCGAAGCCAATCTCGGCGATGGCGCCCGACTGCTTGTCGCCCAGCAGGTTGCCCGCGCCGCGAATCTCCAGGTCATGACTGGCGATGGAGAAGCCCGCGCCCAGCTCGGTGAAGTTCTGGAGCACCTCCAGGCGCCGCTGCGCGTCCTTCGTCACCGCGCGCCGCGACGGCACCAGCAGGTACGCATACGCGCGCTCCTTGGAGCGGCCCACGCGGCCCCGGAGCTGGTAGAGCTGCGCCAGGCCGAACTGGTCCGCCCGGTTCACAATCATCGTGTTGGCGCTGGAGATGTCGATGCCGCTCTCGATGATGCTGGTGCACAGCAGCACCTGGTACTTCTTCTCCGTGAAGGCGAGCATCACCTTCTCCAGCTGCCCCTCGCCCATCTGCCCGTGCGCCACGCCAATGCTGACCTGGGGGACCAGCGCGCGCAGCTGCGTCTCGATGGAGGGCAGCGACTCCACGCGGTTGTGGACGAAGAACACCTGCCCGCCGCGCGCCACCTCGCGCTCAATCGCATCCTTCACCACCGTGTCCTCGTGCTTCATCACGAAGGTACGGATGGCCCGGCGGTCCTGCGGCGGCGTGGCGATGATGCTCATGTCGCGCACGCCGGACATGCTCATGTGCAGCGTGCGGGGAATGGGCGTGGCCGTCAGCGTGAGCACGTCAATCTGGGAGCGCCACTTCTTCAGCGACTCCTTCTGCTTCACGCCGAAGCGCTGCTCCTCGTCGACAATCATCAGGCCCAGCTCCTTGAAGGCCACCTCGCCGCCCAGCAGCTTGTGCGTGCCGATGAGGATGTCGACCTTGCCCTCCTTGGCGCGCTTGAGGACCTCCCGCACCTCCGGCGCCTTCCTCATCCCGGAGATGACCTCCACCGTGACGGGGTAGTCCGCGAAGCGCTTCTTGAAGGACAGGTAGTGCTGCTGCGCCAGCACGGTGGTGGGCACCAGCACCGCCACCTGCTTGCGGTCCAGCGCGGCCTTGAAGGCGGCCCGCATGGCCACCTCCGTCTTGCCGTAGCCCACGTCGCCGCAGACGAGCCGGTCCATGGGCTCCGGCTTCTGCATGTCCGTCAGCACGTCTTCAATCGCCTTGGCCTGGTCCGGCGTCTCCTCGAACTCGAAGTCCGCTTCGAACTGGGCGAAGTACCGGTCCGGCGCGCTGAAGGCATGGCCGGGGTGCGCCTTGCGCGCGGCGGCAATCTGGAGGAGCTCCGCCGCCATCTTGAGCAGCTGCTCCTTGACGCGCTTCTTCGTCTTCTCCCAGCTCGTGGTGCCCAGCTTGTCCAGCTGCACCTGCGTGGGGTCGCCGCCGGAGAACTTCTGGATGAGCCGCATGCGGCCCACCGGCAGGTAGATTTTGTCCCGGCCCGCGTACTCCAGGACGAGGAAGTCCCCGGGCACGCCGTTGACCTCCATCTTCGTCAGGCCCGCATAGCGGCCAATGCCGAAGTCGGTATGGACGATGAGGTCGCCTTCCTTCAGGTCCCCGAAGCCGGAGCCGAACGCGTCCAGCTTCTTGCTGCGCCGGGGACGCCGGCGCGCGCGCACGCCGAAAATCTCCTCGTCCGCCAGCACCGCGAGGCCGCCCGGCCCATCCACGAAGCCGTGGCTCACCTCGCCCGTGAAGAGGTGCGCGCGGATGGACGGCGCGTACAGCGCCACCGCGTCCTCCAGCGGCTCCGTGTGGACCTTGACCACCACGTTGCGGTCCATCAGCAGCCGCTTCAGCCGGTCCGCCTGGCTTAGCGTGCCACACGCCACCACGCAGGCCACGCGCAGCTCGCGCCAGCGCTCCAGCCGCTCCACCAGCGGGGACAGCGCGCCCTCTTCGCCGTGGTGCGCCAGGATGGCCTCGCGCAGGTCCTGGGTGCCGCCGAAGCTGAAGTGCACCGGCGGACGCTCCGTCTGCGCCAGCGACAGACCACCGCCCTCCAGCACGCGGAAGGGCTGCAGCCGCTGATTCACATCCTCACGGGAGAGGAAGTGCTCCAGCGGCGGGCAGATGAGCTCCTGCCGGGCCTCGGCCGCGCTGTGCGAGCGCTCCAGCTCCTCCCACAGCGTGTCCGCCGCGCGGTCCTGGCCCAGCGGGTCGTCCAGGTAGATGACGGGCGCCTCGGGGCTCCAGTCGCGCAGGAAGTCGAAGACCGTGGACAGCCCGCCCTCGAAGAAGCCGGGCAGCAGGCCCTCCATCCCGAAGCCGGGCAGGCCCTCGCGCAGGGCGTCCAGTTGCTCGCGCAGCTTGATGGTGGGCAGGTTGATGCGGTCGGCCACCGCGCGGGCGGCGGACTCGGCGCGCGGGCGCGTCTCGTCGGTGAGTAGCACCTCGCGCGCGGGGACCAGGTCCACTTCCTTCAGCGCGTCCACCGTGCGCTGGGACTGCGGGTCGAAGGCTCGGATGGACTCGATGGTGTCGCCGAAGAACTCCAGGCGGACGGGCTTGTCGTAGAGGGGGCTGAAGACATCCAGCAGGTCGCCGCGCACGCTGAACGTGCCCACGTCCTCCACCAGGGGGCTGTTCTGGTAGCCCATGTGCACCAGCCGTCGCGCCAGCGAGTCGCGGTCGAAGTCCTGACCCACGGCCACCCGCGCGGCCAGCGCGCGCATCACCGACAGCGGCAGCACCCTGCGGTGCAGCGCGCGCACCGACAGCACCAGCGCGGGGAAGCGCGTGCCCTGCCCCAGGTGGAAGAGGGCGCCCAGCCGCTCCGTGACGGCCGCCGCGTCGGGAGACACCTCGTCGTAGGGCAGCACCTCGTCCGCGGGCAGCCGCAGCACGCGCGGCGCCAGCAGGCTGCCCTGGCCGCCCAGGAAGAAGGACAGGTCGGCCGCGAGCGCGTCGGCGGCTTCCTCGTCCACCGCCACACAGACGAGCGGCGCTTTCAACGTGCCATGCAGGCGGGCGAGCACATGCCCGCGCGCGGCCCCCTTGAGCCCCTGCGTCCGGACGCGCTGTCTCGCCCGAAGTCCGTCAATCACCTGGGCGAAGGGGTCACCCGCCGCGCCGCCGTCCTGCGTCTGTTTGAAGGGAGTGTCCATGAGTGGACCCTGAGGGCCCCAGGGTAATTAGAAGTCTCACCCTGTCAGGTCAACGACGGAGCGTCGCAGGTGTCGAGCGAAACAGGAGAAATCGGAAGCTCTGGTTAGCTCGGGCACTGTTCAGCCACCCCGGGGACCGGTTGGCCCCGCCCCCAGCTGCGGGGTTAGGGTGGCTCACAACGGCAGCATCGGGGGCCACGCCGACATGTCATCTGGCCGTGGAATCAACAGGTGCCTGGGCACCGAAGGGGACGAGCCTCTTTCCGAGGCGGTGGCCGTCTTGCGGAGCGTGCGCTCCGCGGCCGGCGGCATCGTCGACTTCGAGTGTGTCTCCGCCAACGTACAGGCGGAGCGCTGGCTCGGCGGAGAAGACGGCAGCCTGGTGCACAACCGGCTGCTGGAAGAAGCGCCGTGGGCGTGGGACAGCGGCCTCTTCAGTGCATGTGTCCGCGCGGTGACCCGCCGCGCGCCAGAGGTCGCGCGGGTGTCCCGGCAGTCGCCCATGGGCACCGTGTGGCTCCAGGCGCGCGTGTCACCGTGTGACGACGGCGTGGTGCTCTTCCTGGAGGACCTCACCGAACGCATGGCCGCGGAAGAGGCCCTGCGACGCGACCATGACCTCCTGCACGCCGTCATCCAGAGCGCCACCGACGCCATCTACGTAAAGGACGTGTCGGGCCGCTACATCCTCATCAATCCCGCCACCGCGAGCGCCTTCCACCGGGCCCCGCGCGAAATCCTCGGCCGCACGGACGCGGAGCTGCTGGGCGCCGAAAGGGCCGCGCCGACGCTGGCGCATGACCGCGAGGTGATGAACTCCGGACAGACGGCCACGTACGAAGGGGCGGAGGGCGGTCCGGGGACGGACCGCATCTGGCACACGACGAAGGGCGTGCTTCGCCGCGGTGATGGCACCGTGTACGGCCTGTTCGCCATCTGCCGGGACGTCACCGCGCGGCGGCGCCAGGAGCTGGAGCGCGAGGAGGAGGCGCGCTTCCAGGAGCGCTTCATCGGCGTGCTGGGACACGACCTGGGCAACCCGCTGGCCGCGGTGCGGCTGTCCTCCGCGGCCCTCCTGGCCCGGGACTCGCTGCCCCCGGAGATCCGGCGCGTGGTGGCCCGCATCGACGGCAGCGCCGAGCGGATGGCGCGGCTGGTGAAACAGTTGCTCGACTTCACGCGCGCCCGCATGGCCGGCGGCATCCCGCTGCGCCCCCATGAGGTCTCCATGGAGGACGTGTGCCGGCGCATCATCTCCGAGCTGGAGCCCGCGCATCCGCAGTGCGGTGTCTGCCTGGAGGTGGACGGCGAATCACGCGGCGTCTGGGACGAGGAGCGCCTGGGACAGGTGCTGTCGAATCTGCTGGGCAACGCGCTTCAACACAGTCCGGAGGGGAGCTCGGTGCGGGTGCGGCTGGCGGCGAAGGACCCGCTCTTCCAGCGCGTGGAGGTCCACAACGGGGGGCCGCCCATCCCCGAGTCGCTGCGCCCAAGGCTCTTCTCGCCGTTCCACGGGGTGCCCCCCGAGCCGGGTCAGCCGAAGCCGAAGCACCAGGGCCTGGGGTTGGGGCTCTACATCGTGTCGCAAATCGTGACCGCGCACGGCGGCTGGCTGGACGTGGCGTCGTCGACGGACACGGGGACCTGCTTCTCCGTGACGCTGCCGCGCGTCACCCGGCCGCTGGGGGGGCCGCCAGGCAAGAGCGCCTGAGGCCCTGGCCTGCTAGCGCTGGCCGAACTTCACGGCGGCCTGCAGGCGGAGGACGTCCGTCAGCGAGCCCGGGTCCACCAGCTCCATCGCGGCCTGCTGGGACAGGCCGGCGTACCGGCGCTTGCGGTACTCCTCCTCGTCCTCCTCACCGCCGCCCTTGTCGCCCTTGTCGTCACCGCCGCCCTTGCCGTCATCCGGGCGGAGGGACAGCGACGGTGCCGGGGACAAGCCCTTCTCGATATGCACCGACGAGAGCGCGTCCGCGCGCAGGGAGGTGAACAGGCTGGCCATGGAGAGGCAGAAGACGGCGGCGACGGTGAGGTTCTTCATGGGGGGGCTCCGTTTCTCTTGAGCGGGATGACGCGCGGCTTCGAATGGAAATTCAAGAGGCCGCGGGCGACTCCAGGGTACGGATGTGTCCCACCTTGGGGGCTCCCCGCGGACGGCACGCCGGGCACTGGGCCCGGGCCCCCGAGCATACGCCGAAGCAGCCCGTTCGCACGCGCGACGGCGGCGCCGCCGGTGCCGGCTATTGGCAGCCTGGGGTGGAGGCGTGCTTGTCACAATCCACGGGGCGTACGGCCGCCGTCAGGCCATCCGCCTGGAACACCAGCTCCGGTCTCCAGTCCGGCGCTTCCAGTGTCCCGCCGTTGCGCAGGAGGACGAGCCGCGCCGTCGTGGGCAGCGGGGCGTCCTGCTCGCACACCCTTCCGCCAGGCGCCGGCGGGGCCACGACGGGCGCGCCGACGCCGGGGTTGCCCCGCCAGCACAGGCCCACCAGCAGGTCCACGTCGAGCTTCGGCGGGATGACCAGGTCCGGCCCCAGCTCCGGGCACTCGCAGCCGCCCACGCCGCAGGCGTTGTCCTGGCACGCCGGCATGGGACACACCGTGCCCCAGGCATCACTGCATGCCAGTGCCTCCCAGCGCATGCGCGTCACCTGGACGCCCTGATCGACCGTGACGCGCGTGCCCAGCCGCACGGGCTGGTGGGTCGCGCGTGCTTTCTGACGGGCCTCCTGCATCATCAGCACCAGCTCGCGCTGCGCTGCGCCCAGGCGCTGGCGCTCCGTCATGCCCTGGAAGCTGGACACGGAGAGGGTCGCGAAGAGGCCGACCAGGGCCACCACGACCATCACCTCCAGCAGCGTCATGCCTTGGTTGCGTGGCCGCATGTCAGCCCCCCGTTCCCACGAACGCGAAGTTGCGAGGCGCCAGGCGGATGACGCTGTGCCGGCGCTTGAAGCCATCTCGGAGGTTGCCATCGTCGTCTCGCGCTCCGGGCGCTTCGTTCCCCGTCAGCTCGGCCCGCTGCGAGCGCGCGGTGATGGACAGCTCCACCACGCGCAGGTGGCGCATCAGCTCGTCACCCGCGCTGCCTGGGCCTCGGTCCGGCGGAGCGGGCACGCCAGCATCCCAGGCCCAGGAGATGTGCGCGGCGCAGGTGGCCTGGGTGCAGGTGGCCAGCGAGGGACGCCCGGCCTCCGCGTCCGGGAAGAAGCGCACGGGGGCGCCAGGGAGCGCGTCGGGGGCCATCACGCCCAGCCGGACCTGCAGCTGCTCGATGTCCTGGGACACCGCGGTGTAGCCCGCCGGCCCCGTGGGCCCATCCGCGTCCACCTCCAGCACGGGCGTGCCCCCGGGCCAGTTCACCCGGTAGCCGCGGCTGGTGAGCGGGAGCAGGTACATGCCCCCTTCGCGCGGTGCCCGTGTGCCAAGCCAGGGCGACTCGGGAAGCGTCACGGCATCGGGATGACAGTGGCCATCGGCGGGCGCGGGCCGGCCCGGGATGGCGGGCGCCCACTCCACGCCTTCCGCCACGAGGTTCGTCACCTGCCCCACGCAGGCCCAGCCCCGCTCGTCTTCCGTGCCTGGGAACACCACGGCGATGACCGCGTTGTCCAGGTAGGCGGGTGGCAGGCCCCCGACGCACAGCGTGTCCTCGAACCAGGCCGCGGTCGCCGGCAGGGGACACTGGTCCAGCAGCACCATCCGCGCCGGGTCCGTCTCCCAGACCTCCAGCGCATCCGACAGCAGCGCGGCATCGGCGGGGGGGACGAAGGTGGCGTCATCCGGGAAGGTGGCCTGGGGGCGGGCCCACAC
>NZ_JAAIYB010000759.1 GCF_010894475.1 Myxococcus vastator | reverse complement strand
GGGCCACCGGGTGGGGGAGGCGGAGGCGGACCTGCCCTTCGCCTTCGACCAGACGCACATCCTCAACCTGGTGCTCAGCTACAAGTTCGCCAACAACGTCACGCTGGGCGGGGTGCTGCACTTCAACACCGGGCGCCCTGAGTACGGCACGCTGGGCACGCAGACGCACCGCCCGGGGGAAGACACCTCCGGGCGGCCCGCCTGGGTCAAGTCAGACCGAGATCGCGTGGACCGGCTGCCGGCCTTCCTCCGCTTCGACGTGCGGCTGTCCAAGTCGTGGGTCTACGACACCTTCAGCCTGGAGGCGTATCTGGACATGCTCAACGTCACGCTCCGTCGGGAGACGCTGGGCTTCGAGTACGAGGGCGGCAACGGCTTCCCGCTGCGCAAGGACGCGGTGGGGCTGCCCATCGCCCTGCCCATCCTGGGCGTGAAGGGTCGTTACTGAGCACGAGGACTGATGGATAGCGCACGCTTGGCGCCGCGACGCCGCCTTGACCTGGGCACGACGGCGCGCCGCGCGGTGTAATCCCGCGCCGCCAGTTGCTCCGGGGGCCGGTCCGCTCCTGGGAGCCCGGAGCGTCCGGCCGAGTTCCTGACCACCGCACACCAGGTGACTTCTTCATGTCGCAGGACGGGATTCCAACGATGGTGCCGTTGCAGCGCGGGGGCCTCCCTTTCAATCGGGGCGCCACCGCTGCCAGCAGGCTGGCGCTGACGCACCTGCGGGTTTCGGACGAAGACCCCCATCGCCAGGCGAAGGCGGTTTCGGAGGTCCCCGCCGTGTTGCTGGTGGATGACCATGTGTCGAACCTGGTGTCGCTGGAGGCCATCCTCGAGCCGCTGGGCGTGCGCATGGACAAGGCCTGTTCGGGGGAGCAGGCCCTGCGCTTCCTGCTGCGCGAGGACTACGCCGTCATCCTGCTGGACGTGCGGATGGCGGGCCTGAGCGGCTTCGAGACGGCGTCGCTCATCAAGCAGCGTGAGCGCACGCGCAACGTCCCCATCATCTTCCTCACCGCCTATGGCCGCGACGACGCGGAGCTCGTCACCGGCTACGCCACCGGCGCGGTGGACTTCCTCCAGAAGCCCTTCCCGCCGGAGGTGCTGCGCTCGAAGGTGTCCGTCTTCGTGGAGCTGTTCCGCGCGCAGCAGCAGGTGCGGCGCCAGGCGGAGTTGCTGCGGCAGAAGGAGGCCGAGGCGCGGGATGCCGCGCTGAGGGCCGCGGGCTACATCGACCGGCTGCGGGACTTCGCCGCCCGGCTGTCGGAGGCGGCCACGGTGCCGCAGGTGTGCCGCGCGCTCTTCGAACAAGGCCTGGTGGCCGCTGGCGCGAAGGCGGGCAGCGTCAACCTCCTGGACGCGGAGGGCGAGGCGCTGGAGGTGGTGGACGCCATTGGCTATCCGGAGAGCGTGCTGAGCCGGTGGCGGCGCATCCCGATGACGGCGGCCATGCCGCTGGTGGAGTCGCTGCGGGAGCAGCAGGCCATCTGGGTGGGCTCGCCGGAGGAGTGGAGCGCGCGTTATCCCCTCACGGATACGCGTGGCCTCCACGAGGCGGCGCTCGCGCTGCCCTTGCTGGTGAAGGGCCGGGCGCTGGGCGCCATTGGCCTGTCCTTCGCGCGGCCCCGGACCTTCACGGAGATGGACCGGGCCTTCTTCACCGCGCTGGCGCATGCGTGCGCCCAGGCGTTGGACCGGGTGCACCTGACGGCGGAGGAGCGCCGGGCGCACGCCGTGGCCCGGGCCGCCGCCGCCCGGCTGCAGATGCTCACGGAGGCGTCCGACGCCTTCGATGCCACGAACCGCGACCTGTCCGTGCTGCTGGGCACCATCACCCGCCAGGTCGCCTACTTCCTGGGGGACGCGTGCACGCTGTGCCTGCTGTCCGATGACGGGACGCGGCTGGAGGTGGCGGCCAGCCATTCCAGTCAGGGAGAGGACGGGGCGCCGCTGCTCCCGGGCGAGGGGCTGAGCGACTTCGTGCTGCGTGGCGGACGGCCGCTGCTCGTGCCCGAGCTGTCCCAGGACCAGCAGCGGGAGTTGGGCCAGGGCGAGGCGCTGCGCAGCCTGCTGTGCGTGCCGCTGAGGGCGCAGGGCAAGGTGGTGGGG
>NZ_JAAIYB010000758.1 GCF_010894475.1 Myxococcus vastator | reverse complement strand
GAGGTGGGGAGGGACGCGCGCGGCACTTCGTCGACGAGCAGGGGGACTGCCAGGGTCATGATGGGGCCGGCATCTCGGTGAGGGCATCCAGGTTGGCGACCACCAATCTAGTCCCAGGCCTTGAAATTCCGGACGTGGAAATCCAGGGGCCCGTTCTCTCGCCCGCCACGCCACCAGGGCGGCACGCCAATGCCAGACGAGCCACCGTCCGGCCGAGGATTGCGGCTAAGCTCCCGCGCCCACCGCATGCACGAGTTCCCTTCCCGTCGACAGTTGCTGCTGGCCGTCCTGGTGGCCACGACGCTCTCCGCGGCCGTCGAGGGGGTCTGGCGCTACTCCGGGGCGGTGAGCCCCCCTGCCCGCGTCCTCCTCACCGCCGCGGTGGGGTTGCTCGTCAGCGGCACCCTGGCGCTGTTGCTCCTGCGAACCCAGGAGCGCGCGCACCGCGCACGGGACGCCGCCCTGCGCAGCGCGGATGACGCCAGCGCGCTTCGCGAAGCCGTCATGGACGTGACGCCCGTGGGCTTCGCCTTCTTCGACCGCGAGCTGCGCTACGTCCACGTCAACACGGCCCTGGCGGCGATGCATGGCCTGCCCGCGGAGCGCCACCTGCGCCGGCATGTCACCGAGGTGATGCCCGACCTGGGCAAGCTCATCGCCCCGCGCCTCCAGCTGGCGCTCAGCACGGGGGCCTCCATCCAGGACACCCTGCTCCAGGTGGAGACGCCCGCCGCGCCGGGCGAGAGCCGCTTCTGGTTCGGCAGCTACCTGCGCGTGTGCGGCGCGAACGGCGAGGTGCTGGGGGTCATCGCCGCGATGTCCGAGCTCACCGAGCGGATGCGCGCGGAGAAGAGCCTCCAGGAGCATGAGGGCCGGCTGGACGTGCTCACGCGCTCGCTGCCGGACTACCTGTGGGGCGGCAAGCTGCGCGGCGGGAGGCTGCGCGACTTCTACTGCACGCCCGTCATCGAGCGCACCACCGGCTATGCCGCCTCCGCGTTCGTCCAGCCCGCGCCGGATGGCGGACCGCCGCCGCTGTGGGCGGAGATGATCCACCCCGAGGACCGCGCCCGCTACCGCGCCCGCATCGAGGGCCTGGCCCCCGGCGCCGAGGCGGAGCTGGAGCACCGGCTCATCTGCGCCGACGGCCGCGTGCGCTGGGTGCGCAGCCGCGCCGCCGCGTCCGCGCTGGATGCGCAGGGTGAGCTGCATGTCGGCTGCGTCGTCACCGACATCACGGACCGGCGGCTCGCGGATGACCTGCGCCAGCGCCTGCATGACAGCTTCCGCCGCTCCGCCCAGGAGTGGCGCCGCACCTTCGACGCGGTGGCCTCGCCGCTGATGGTGCTGGGGGCGGATGGCACCGTCCAGCGCCTCAACGCCGCCGCCATCGCGCTCTTCGAAGGCATGGACCCGTCCGGCCAGCCGCTGTTCACCGCGGCCAGCGCGCCCCCCTGGTCCCACGCGCTGCCGTTGGTGGAGGAGCTGCGCCGCACCCACGCCAGCGCCACCCGCGAGCTGGGCGACCCGGTGTCGCGCCGCACGTGGGAGGTGTCCGCCACGTGGGTGGAGGAAGCGGGCGGCGAGGACTCGCGCATCATCCTGGTGGCCACGGAGGTGACGCGCCTGCTGGAGCTCCAGGCCAGCCTGCGGCGCAGTGAGACGATGGCCGCCATGGGCGCCATCGTCGCGGGCGTGGCCCACGAGGTCCGCAACCCCCTCTTCTCCATCTCCGCGGTGGTGGACGCGGTGGAGGCGACCTTCGGCGCACGCGCGGAGCTCAAGCCCTACGTCGACGTGCTGCGCGGCGAGGTGAAGCGCCTCAACCACCTCACGCAGGAGCTCTTCGAGTACGGCCGCCCCACCCGCGGCGAATGGGTGGAAGGCCCCGTGCTCCCGGTGGTGGCGGATGCGCTCTCCGCGTGTGCCCTGGCCAGTGAGGGGGCCGGGGTGCAGGTGAATCGCGAGCTGGCGGCAAAGCTGCCCCGCGTTCGCATGGACGCCCGGCGTTTGTTTCACGTGTTTCGCAACGTGGTGGAGAACGCGGTGCAGCACTCCCCGTCGGGCAGCGTGGTGCGGGTGGCGACGGATGAGGTGGAAGAGGCGGGCCGGGCCTGGG
>NZ_JAAIYB010000757.1 GCF_010894475.1 Myxococcus vastator | reverse complement strand
TGGCCTCGAAAGACTCCGCGACCTGGAACCACTCCTGCTTCTCCACCGACTTCGACATGCTCGCCAGCGTCCACGGCGGCGGCTCTCACCTCAACGCCTCTCAGCACGTCGTTGGCCGGACGCTTACCTCGCTCCGACATCAAACACCCTTCCATCGCATTGAGGGGGTCCACGGAAGCGAGGACACTCACTCTCAACCTATCCATGTCGACACTCCGGTGGCTCATCCGCGCGATGTCCCTGCCCCCACCGCCCTGGCGGTGCTCATGGATGCGCGAGCATGCTCCCGCGAGACCATCAGGTAAGAATTCACCCGCCAGTTGAAAATGAACTGAGCGCCGCGTTCGCTCGGAGTGCAGAGGTTCCGCGTACCTGTCAGTGGGCCTAGACTAGACGCCCCCCTCAATGTCAGGTATTTGCCATTTACCGCTCACTACCCAGGGGTTCACCACATGTTGAAGTCGGGGCTTGTTGCACTTTGCGTCACGTTTACGGCCGGGCTCGTCAGCTTGACGGCGGCGCCGCAGGCACATGCGGCCGGGCTCTTCGCGAAGACCCAAGTCATTGTTGACGAAGAGATAGCGATCTCAAACCGCGGCTCTCAGATGCGCGGCTTCAAGCTCTCAAGAAAGGCAACACTTCAAGTCAGCGTCAAGGGCACCAAGAACACAGATAAGGGATTTGACGTCTATCTGATGACGACGGACAACTACGAAAAGTTCAAGGCAGGAAAGGAGTTCAAGCACTTTCCCGCGTTCCAGGGCCTGAAGATCACTGGGGCTACAAATACCGAAGACATCCCGACAGGAGACTACGTACTTGTCATTCACAACAAGTATAATCTACTCAAGGGAATGATCGTACAGGTCAAGGCGACCATCAATCCCTAGCACTCCCCTTGCACCAACCTGCGGCGGGCGACCGTCGCAGATGCAATCCGTGCCGACCGATGAAGACTGCCCGGGCTCGGGGGGGGGCTTGACGTGGATCAGCCAAGCAGGCAGTTCAGGCCGCACGGAGCATCAGAAATATCCACAAATAGGCGCTGCATCGCCCTTGCCTGAGTTCCGATGCCGAACCCAAGATCTAAGCCATACGAATATCGGCGCGCTTACGAGCCGAGCACGCTCGGAAGACTATGGGGGCTATCTGAAAATCGCTGCGCGTACCCGGATTGCCAATCCAAGCTGATTGCTGACGCCACGCCCCATGACGACTCGGTCATTATTGGCCACATCGCACACATCTACTCCGTGAAATCCAGCGGGCCTCGTCCTTATCCATTTGAAGGCGCCAGAAAAGAAATCATCAACGGATACGACAATATGTTGCTGTTGTGTCGGAACCATCATGCGCTGGTGGACTGCCAAGAGTCGTCCTTTTCAGCAGAAATGCTCAAGCAGTGGAAGCAGAATCACTCCCGCCAGTCTCTAGCCAAACGCACGTCAATACTGCCGGAACGGTTCCATGAGTTCGCCTGCATGGGGGCTCTCTTCAAGCTCCAGGCCCTGGACGGAGCAATTACATCTATCGGCGCACCTGTCACTCGAATCGTGCGCGAAAAGAGCGGAACGAGCGAGCGCGACATTCTGTATGTGAATCGGCAAGTATGGATCCGCCTCGATAACGGCCACGAATTCGACTTAAAGCTCCAGAACATCGCCCCCCCAGGCCGCGAAGGAATGCGCGTAACCTTGTTGCAGATCATTGACGAGGCAGGCAACGCTCTTCCTCACTCCATCTTCAACCACGCGTCTTCGGGCTGGACGCAGCTCAATCATGCCTGGACGACAATTGATTGGAGCATCAGCAGAACTGAATTCGTTTTGGCCAGTTTGCTTTTCTTCGCCCTACTAGTGGCTGCCGTGTTCTTGCCAGTTGCCTTGGGACTCCCATTACATCCACTGGCACAACTGACCTGTCCAGGCTTTCTTGCAACTTCGATGGCCAGTGCTGGAACAAGACACTGGCGACTGTGGCGGCATGCCACAATGGCAATGAAGGAGACGCTGTTCGCTTGATCCAGCGATAGAGAACCGTGAACCCTTGACGGGACGAAGTTCCCTGCTGCGAAATCGCGCTTGAACTTCCTACTGGACTGGGACTTGTCCAGAGCAAGCCCTGCGTATACGGCTCTCACTGGGAC
>NZ_JAAIYB010000756.1 GCF_010894475.1 Myxococcus vastator | reverse complement strand
TTCTTCGAGCGTTCGCCGGAGCACTCCGTCACGTGCCGCCAACTTCGCGACTTCTGGCTCCAGGTTCTCCCACTTGCGCTCGGAAATCATTGGGGCCTGGTCAATGCTGATGACCGGGCGAACATGCCTTCTTGCGAAGAGCGTCGGCATGTCCTGTGTCGAAGGGGCTCCATACGCGGTGCTGTATGCGCTATGTCGGATGAGGACCGTTTCACGTGGTTGGGCATCATCGAAGCTGCGTGGAGGCGGATCGCTGAATGGAAGCAAGGCTCGGATGTCTCCCGCCCTTGCATATAATTGAATCGAAATTGAATCGTGAGAACGTTCCTTGAGAGCGAGTTCGGTCCGCGCCGCAGCGAGTGCTGTTCGCATGTTCTCCCGGCATAGGAGCAGCTTTCGGTAGAGGGCCTCTGTGAAGGTGATGGAGCCCGAACATGTCAAGGGCAACCGGGATGCCAGCACGGCGGGCACGCCCTGCCGGTGGAACATCCGGGCACTGCTCTCCATAAACGCTCCCGGAGTGCCCGCATCCCCCCCCTTGCAGGCGCAGATTGTGACGAGCCGAAGCGATCTGGAGTCGCTGGCTTCAAATAGCAGATGCTGCAGGTCGGCCGCATCCAAGAAGTCCGGCTCGCTGTCGTCGTCCTGCTTCGGATCGAAAATGAGACCATGGAAGTTTGTGCTGTCCTCTTCCTTTTGGCCTCCGTGACAGAGCAGATGGAGCGCCGTGACGGGATGCTTTGCAGCCGCCATCCTGGCTGCAAGTCGGCTCTGGTTGACATTATGCAGGACATCTTGGTTCGGATCGAAATCCAGGCCTGCCTCCCGGCAGATGTTCGACAAGGCTTCAATGTGCTTGATGAATGGGACGGACCCTCCGGCTTCCGAGTAGGCGAAAAGGATTCTGCCGGTCGGGCGCATTGGCGATACGCTCGAAACGTCGGTGGCACATTCGTATTGAATTAGGCAATTCGCCAATCTCCCCAGCCTGCGTCGAGCTGTCAGGCGGAGGAGTTCCCAGGGAAGATAAAAAATGTCGTCCGCACGGTGAGAGCGGAGCGTGAGGTGAACGGGCCTGTCTTCAGTCAGGGCCTGGACGATTTTGCTTTCGACAAGGGGCCACGCTGTAGGCGCTAGGAACCGTCGAAGCTCCTGCCCGAACTGTTCGAGCAATACGGCTCCAGGTTCTCCAGTGCTGAGTGCTTCGAGTTGGGGCCGGAGTTGGTCCCACGGGATTTGGAGTGTACTGGCATCGCCACCCGTGGGCTTGAAGTTGTACTCCCTGGGACTCCAGGTAAATTCTTTTCCGTCGCCAAAGAACTCCAACACGACCTCGAGAGGTTCTTCCAAGATAGTCACGCGCGATCCTCTCTGCGAAATGACGCTTCACAGAGAGGACGCACGAGGCGCGTATTGTTACCTCGCTTTTCGACGGGACTGCGAGCCGAGGTACCGCGATGAATGCACGGTCATGGGCAGACGAACCGCGGGGTCTCCCAGCAGGACGTAGCTGGCGAGGTCGTGGTACTTGAGCCAGCGAAAAGCCCAGTCCGCTGGGCTTTCCTGCGGGCGCCGCTTCTCAGATTGGGCCACACGCGCCTGATGGGCGGTCGCGCTCAGCCAGCGTCCGAGCTCATTGGTGGCATCAAGCAGCGGCTTCATCGCTGCCCCAGCACGCACTTGATGGCCCAACTGCTCGATCACCTGATGAAATCGAGCGTGCCTGGCGCGTCCCTGGTCGTTGAATCCCAGGGTCCAGGCCAGGTCCACGTGTCCCACCACGGCCAGGGGACCCTCTGGATTCGCCAGTGCCGCCTGGGGAAGCGCAGCGACGAAGGGCCGCTCGCCGGGTGGCGGTAAGGACGCCAGCGGACTGATTCTTGTTGCCTGAAGCGAGGGCAGGTCTCGCAGCCAGGGCGTATAGGCGCTACGCGCGGGCGTCCCTGCACTGAAACAGGCCAGTCCGAACCAGATGCCACCAGGGAGGAAAGGCCGCGACGCGACATCGGCCGCTGTGAGCAGTTGTTCGGTAACCGTTCAGGGGTAGTGTTGAGGCCGTCGTCGCGGTGTGCAACCCGTGGCGGATGCACACGAAAACCCCTGCGACGCTGGAATCGAAGATTGAACGACTGGTCCACGAGCACCTGGTGGAGCAG
>NZ_JAAIYB010000755.1 GCF_010894475.1 Myxococcus vastator | reverse complement strand
CCCTGGCACACCCGCGCCCTCCACCATCAACTCCCCCACCACGCCCAGGGGGACGGGCTGACCGCGCCCGTCCACCACGCTCCAGGCCGTGCCGGCTGGAGCCTCCGTGCCCATCGCCCAGGCTCCGGGCCCCAGGGCCTCGTGGCGATGCGCGACGCGCCCCGGGAGCAGCCGCTCCAGCGACGCCGCCACGTCGGGCGCGGCGTCCTCCAGCAGCACCTGACGAACGGGACGCAGCGCCGCCTCCGCGCCGGGGAGCGCCAGCAGCGACCGCGCGAGCGCCGCCGTGCAGTGCAGGTGCGTGACCTCCGCCTCCCGCACGAGCGACAACAAGGCCGTCGCCGCGTCGGGCCCTTCCCTCAACTGAGGCACCGGCACCGCGAGGCCTGGCTCCGGCGAATGACGGGCTCGCAGCCCCTCCAGGTGACGCAGCCCCTCCAGGGTCGCGTCCACCTCCACGCCGAAGTCCACGAGACAGGCGATTTCGTCCACGTCGAGCCGCCGCACGCGCTCCACCACGGGGCCGCAGCTCTCCGGGGTGCCAAAGAGGCCGCCGTCGTCCATGTAGCGTTCGACGCCGTGGCTCAGCAGCGCGTCCATGTCCGCGGGCGTCAGTGAGCGCGGATCCACCTGAAGGCCCTGGCTGGCCACGAAGCCCGCGAGGATGTCCACCGAGCCGCGGAAGTAGTCGAGCAGCGGCTGTCGCACCCGCTCGCGCACCACGGCCGGGTCGTCGCCCAGGTACGCGTGCATCATCAGGCTCACGTGCCCCCGGCCCGGATGACCGTGCTGGCGCCACGCGTCCCGGTACAACGCCACCTTGGAGGCCAGGTCATCCAACTGCTGGCCCATCAAGTTGGTGAGCACGTAGGCCCCCAGCTCTCCGGCCAGGCGGAACGTCTCCGGACTTCCAGCGGCGGTGAGCCAGACGGGCAGCGACTTCTGCACGGGCCGAGGCCGCAGCGACAGCGCCACCTCCTCCCCATTCCCGTTGCGCCGGAGCACCGTGCCCCCGTGCCACAGCGTCCGCACCTCTTCGATGCCGCGAAGGAGGACCTCCTTCCTGCGCGCATAGCGGTCCGGCGCGAACACGAAGTCATTCGCGTGCCAGCCGGAGGCGAAGGACACGCCGACGCGGCCCTCGGACAGGTTGTCCAGCACGGCCCACTCCTCGGCGACGAGGACGGGGTCGTGCAGCGGGAGCACCACGCTGCCCGCGCGAATGCCCAGGCGCTCCGTCACCGTCGCCACGCCCGCGCCCACCACCGCCGGCCGGGGATAGAGCCCACCGAACGAATGGAAGTGCCGCTCCGGCGTCCACACCGCCGAGAAGCCATGCGCGTCCGCGAACTTCGCGGCCTCCAGCAGCAGCCGGTACTTGCGCCCACCCAGCGAGTCCTCGTCGTTGGCGAAGAAGGACAGGCTGAAGTCCATGGGCCGCCGCGAGCCGCCAGCGCCCGAGCCTCCCCACGCGAAGCGCGCACGCTCCGCTGGCAGCACCCCGCGCAGCCCGCGCGTCAGGGCCCACAGCAACTCCAGGCCCGCCCCCGGCTCGGTGGGCGCCTCCGCCGCGAGCCAGACGCCCCCTTCCGGTGCTCCACCCGCGTCCAACCGCGCGAACAACGCCGCGACCGTGCCGTGCGTGTGGATGGCGTGAAGCCGCTCGCCCCCAGGCCCGCGCAGGGGCTCCAGGCAGACCCGCTCGGAGCGGGGCTCGGAGACGGGCTCGGCCCCCGCCTGGGACGCGGGCTCCGAGGCCTCTGGAGCCGCGAGCACCTCGTCGACGTGGAGGACGCGCGCCCCATCGAGCGGTGCGCCCGTGCGGACGTTCGCGCGCGTCAGCAGCAACGGCGCGGGCGCGCCCGGCGGTGCGAACGCGGACAGCTCACGGAGCCGAGGCACCGGCAACAGCACATAGGCCGCGCCCACCTCCAGGACCGCCCACAGCGCGACCACCTGCTCCACCGACGCGTCCAGGCACACCGCCACCAGGGCGTCGGGGCCCACGCCTCGCGCCCTCAGCGCGGACGCGAGCCGCCCTGCTCCCGCGCGCAGCGCTCCCCACGTGACGGCCCGCCCATCCGCCGCCGTCAGCGCGACGGCTGACGCGGCCCTCGCCGCGCGCTCCCGCAGCAGCGACGCCAAGGGCACGGGCGCGGGGAGGCGGC
>NZ_JAAIYB010000754.1 GCF_010894475.1 Myxococcus vastator | reverse complement strand
CCCTTTCCCAACGTAGGAACCGGCCGTCCCACCGGGAAGTCCGGCTTCCGCCTCAAGGAGAACCAAGTCATGACTTCTGGACGTTTCGCCCCCTTCTTCGCCGGGTTGCTCCTGCTCACCACCGGCGCCTGTGGCGGAGAAGCTCCCCCCTGCACGGAGTGCCCCGCCGTCGAAGGCCGCTACCGGCTGCAGTTCAACCCGGACGCGGGCGTGCCTTCGGAGTGCGCGCTCCTGGGGGTGGCGGTTCCCACGGGTGAAGTCCTGGACATCGCCCGCTCGGGCGAAAACCTCGCCAGCCGGCTGGCGGGCGTCCCCGTCCGGGGCACCATCACCGCGCAGGGGACCTTCCTGATGACGGGGACGGGTACGCCCTCGGCGAACCGGACGGACACGCTGACGCTCACCGGCAGCTACACGGCGCCGCTGACGGATGGCGGGACGGCGTCCATCGCCGGCGTCCTCACGGGCAGCTACGTGCGCGCGTCCGACACAGGGGGACAGCGCTGCAACGTCAGCACTCCGTTCTCGGCGACCCGGGACTGAGCCACGGGCCGCACGAGCGCGGTCGGGACGACTACTTCTTCTTCGACTCGGCGGCGGCCTTGGCCTCGGCCTTGTTCTTCTTCGCCCGCTTCTTCCAGGCCTGCTTGATCTTCATCTGCACGCGACGGTGCTTGCTCTTGCTGCGGGCCATCTTTGACTCCTGTGCTCCATACGGAGACGTGAAAAGAGGGGCTTAACTATCAGAACCCGCGGGGCTCCCGGAAGAGGAACCCTCGGGGCCCCCCGGCTCGCCGGGGTCGTCCGGTGCCGGACGGGTGGGAAACGGGATTCCCTCGGCGCTCCGGACCTGGGTCGGCCGGGCGGTGGACGCCTTCACGTCCCCCTCCCGGTCCTCGGTGCCAGGCCGCTCCCTGGCCGCCGGGGCGCTCGACTGCTGGGGGCGCTTCTTCACGGAGGCGAAAATCGGCTTGTAGGCGTCCAGGAAGCGCCGGACCTCGTCCAGGGGGAGCGCCGGGCAGTGGTTTCCGTTGGCCCCCGTCATGGACGTGGCCATGCACATGGCGTTGAGGATGGCCTCCTCGGTGGCCTCCATGACGGCCTCGTAGAGGGGGTCCAGGCGCTGGTCCAGGAGGAGCTTCAGCTTGTAGACCATCTTCTGGGTGCGCCGGGGGATGATGTTCGCCGTGGAGAAGCCGACGACAATCTCCCCCGAGCCGTGCGCCGCGTAGCTGCCCACCCGGCCAATGCCCAGCGCCACGCGCTTGCAGAGGCGGTTGATTTGATGGCTCAGCAGCGGCGCGTCCGTGGCCACCACCGCGATGATGGAGCCGTACGTCTGGCCGCGCTTGGGCGTGCCCTTGAACTTCTCCGCCAGCACCTCGCCCACGGGCAGGCCGCCCACGCGCAGGTTGTGCATCTTCCCGAAGTTGGACATCACCAGCACCCCCAGCGTGTAGCCGCCGAGCACCTCCGGCAGCTTGCGGGAGGACGTGCCGATGCCGCCCTTGAAGTCGCACGTCACCATGCCGGTGCCGCCGCCCACGTTCCCCTCGGCCACGGGGCCGGAGGAGGCGGTGTGGATGGCCTCGAAGACATGCTCCTCGCGCACATGGCGCCCGGAGATGTCGTTGAGCCAGGAGTCGTCGCACTCCCCCACCACGGGGATGATGACGTCGTGCTCGTCGCCGATGCCGGGGTAGCGGTCCACCAGGTAACGCGCCACGCCGTCCGACACCGCCCCCACCGCCATGGTGTTGGTGAGGAGGATGGGCGTCTCGATGAGGCCCCACTCCATGAGCTGCGTCATGCCGGAGACCTCGCCCGCGCCGTTGAGCACGAAGCCGCCGCCCGTCATCCGCTCCATGAAGATGTTCCCCTGGTTGGGGAGGATGGCGGTGACCCCCGTGCGCACCGGACCGTGCCCGGGGCGCAGCGGGCCCTCGCCCTGTATCAACGTGCTGTGCCCGACGAGCACCCCCTCCACGTCGGTGATGGCGTTGAACTTGCCAGGCTTGAAGCGCCCCAGCGGCAGGCCCAGCTCACGGGCCCGGACGCGCGGACCGGTCTCCTCGGGGATGTGCACCATGGAGGCGGACACTAACCGACCGCTCCCCACCGTCAACCACTCCACCCGGCCCCGCCCGCCGCCTCGGTGGGCGGGGCCGGGGC
>NZ_JAAIYB010000753.1 GCF_010894475.1 Myxococcus vastator | reverse complement strand
GTCTGACATCCGCCCCCCCGCCCGTGACGTCCCGCCGCCCCCCGGAGGCTCACGGTTCGCGCGCCAGCGCGTCCACCTGCTCCTGGACCTTCACCGCGTCGGAGAAGAAGTCATCCATGGGCTCGGTGCCCACCAGCCGGAAGGCCGGTGGCAGGAGCGACCGGCGGAAGCCCAGCTCCGTGCTGAAGGACTCGTTGCCCAGCCATTCATCCGCCCGCGACAGCGCGCCAAACGACAGCGTGACGACGGCGATGACCCGAATGAGCCGCCCCGGCTCCCAGCGCGTCACGTAGCGCAGGTGCCAGTAGAGCCCCCAGGCCATCAGCGCCAGGAAGGCGACGTGGTGGGCCCAGGACAGGTTGCCACTCACGCCCAGGCTGAAGCCCACCAGCGTGAGCAGCGGCTGGATGACGACGGAGCCCAGCAACACCAGCGCGGCCACGGTGGCGTGCGTGCGGTAGTGGAACTGGCGCCGGGCGATGCGGCTCGCCACCGACCAGCCCCCCGCCCACATGAAGGTGACGCCCAGCGGCACCACCAGCGCCACCGTCAGCGCGCCCCAGTCCGTGCGCCCGTAGTTGGCCAGGTAGCCCTCCAGCAGGCTGGCGCCCAGCAGGGCCTGCAGGGCCAGGGAGAAGTAGCGGGGCTGCTCGAACACGCGCGGCCTGGGCGCGGTGGGCGCCGCCGCCACGACGGTCTTCTCCACCGGGTGGCCGCGCGCGCGGAAGCGCAGCACCGTGTCCCCCACCGACACGCGGGTATCCGTGGCCAGCTCCAGCTCGGCCAGCCGCGCCCAGGGCTCCACGCGGTAGGTGCCGTTCTGGCTGCCCACGTCGCGCAGCACCAGCGCGCCGTCCTCGCGGCGCTCGATTCGCAGGTGTTCGGCGGAGACCTTCGGGTCGTCCAGGATGACGTCGTTGCCGTACCCCCGGCCGACGTTGACGGGGAAGCGCTCCAGGCGGTGACGGGCCTGGACGGAGTCCCCTTCCAGCACCTCCAGGAAGATTACTTCGTCCACGACAGCCCCTCCAGGTAGCGGCGCGCCAGCTTGCGTCCATTGTCCGCGGTGAAGCCGGCCAGCGTGAGCGACGTGTCCACCCCGCTGGTGCTGGCGTTGAGCGTGGCCGCCCGCAGCACCAGGTCATAGAGGCCGGGGAACTTCCGGTAGGCGCGCATGCACAGCGCGGCCCGGACGGGCAGGCCCGCCACGTCCACGAACTCCGACTGGCAGCGGTAGTTGGTGACGTCCTGCCGCGTGGCCTCCACCCCGTCCGGGTCCTGCGAGAAGAGCGCGCTGTAGAGCGCGGAGAAGCGCAGCGCCCCCAGCTTCTGGCTGGTGGCGTGTTGATGCAGGAAGGCCACCACGCCCGTCCGGTGGCGCGAGGACACGAAGATGTCCTCCTCCGACGAGCACTGGTAGTTCGTCACCGTGTACGGCACCTCGGGGTCATGCGGCGTGTCCCCCCAGCACTTGAGGAACGTGCCCCAGCGCCCCGGCACGCGGTAGCTGCCCAGCGTCTGCCGCGGCACGGGCGCGCCCAGCAGCCGCTCGGTGACGCGCTGCTGGTTGTCCAGGAGCTGCGCGCGCACGGTGTCCAGCAGCGCCTGCGCGCCGGAGTCCTTGGCTGCCAGCGCGCGGGCCAGCAGCTCGCGCGCGTGTTTCACCGGCACCAGGAAGCCCACCTGGTTGCCCATGGTCGCCACGTTGACGCCCACCACGCGGCCCTCGCCCGTGAGCGTCGGACCGCCGCTCATGCCCGGGTTGATGGCCCCGCTGAAGTGCAGCCGCTCATAGAGCGCGTCGTGGATGAAGCCGTTGTACGTCCCCTCCACGATGGTGGTGCCCAGGTCGCGCGGATTGCCCATGGCGAACAGGCGCGCGCCCTGCGGCGGCTCGCGGTCGTCCAGGTCGAAGAAGCTCTGCACCGGGGTGGCCGTCTGGATGATGGCCAGGTCGTGCACCACGTCCACGTCCACCAGGCGCACCGGGACGGGCTCCCCGCCGCCCTTCAGGACCAGCTCCGCCGTGTAGTCCTCCGGGTGGATGACCACGTCGGAGATCACATGGTAGTTCGTCACCGCGTGCCCGGCGGCCGACACGAAGAAGGCCGAGCCGATGGACGAGCGCGTGCCGGAGCGCCGCTCGATGATGCGCACCTGCGCGACCTGTCCCTCGATGCGCTGGAACAGCTCGTGCGTGGCGGGGGGCAACGCGCTCAAGGGCACGGGG
>NZ_JAAIYB010000752.1 GCF_010894475.1 Myxococcus vastator | reverse complement strand
CCACGAAGGCCCTCGGAGCCAGCCAGGGTCTCTCCGCCCTCGAGCAGAAGTCCCTCTCCGGCCTGACGGGTCCGGACCGTGAGCGCGCCGAGGCGCAGCTGATGCTCCAGAAGCAGCAGGAGGCGACCGCCTTCGTCGCCAACCTGATGAAGAAGCTCAACGAGATCGCGATGTCCGTCATCGGCAAGATCTAATCCTGCCGCTGTAAGCGACTCTCGGAGCCGGCTTCCCTCACGGGATGCCGGCTCCTTGCTTTTGCGGGCTCGCGCGACTCACCCGAAACGACGAAGCCCGGACCGCGCGACGACTCGCGCGGCCCGGGCCTGGTGTGTGTCGTGACGGGAGGGGGCATGGCCCCCAGGGCCTACCGGGACTTCTTCACCTGGTCGGCCTGCTGCTTCAGGGTGAGCAGCGTCGCGTGGGCGCGCTGCGTGGCGCGGCGCTTGAGGCCCGCGTCCAGCTGGATGGCCTTGCTGAGGTCCGCGAGCGCCTCGGGGACATTGCCCCGGCGCAGGTGGATTTCGCCCCGGCCGACCAGCGCGTCCACGTGGCCGTCGTTGAACTGGAGCGCCAGCCGGAAGGCGTCGAACGCCTCGTCGAAGCGCTCCAGCGTCATGAAGGTCGCCCCGAGCTGCGCGTGAAAGACGGCGTCGGTGGGCGAGGCGGCCACGAGGCCCTGGAAGATTTGAAGGGCCTGCTGCGAGCTGCCCGCCTGGAGGAGCTGATAGGCCTTGTCCGCCCAGGCGTAGAGCTGCGTGTGGGAGAGGTTGAGGAACTGCCCCAGGGTGATTTCGCCGCGGATCACCGCCTCGGCGAGGACTTCCGGGACGACGACCTTCTCTTCTTCACCCCTGGGGGCGGAGTCGCTCACGACAACCTCGAGGAGGGCCAGGCAGTCCCCCACCTGGCCCGATGAAGTACGTCCAGCGGCTAGAACGACTGGGGACCGCGGAAGCGGACCATATCATTCAGCTTGGACAGCTTCTCCAGCGTCCCGAACATGTCCCCCAGCGCCTTGAAGGACTGGGTCAGTCCGGACTTGTGCTGGTTCTTGTCGTAGGCGCCGAAGAGGTCGTCCGCCTTGCGGAACGGGTTGAAGCCGTTCGCCTGGGTGTTCTTGAGCTGGTCGAACACCTTGCTGAGGGAGTCGAGCGTCTCGTTCAGCTTGTTCAGCTCGGGCTTGCCACTGCTCATGTCCCAGGGCAGCGGCTTCACCTGGGGCAGGCTGGTGTTCATGTCCCAGTTCTGGGCCACCTCACCCGCCGCGGGGGCGTCCGCCGCCGCCGAGTAGTTGAAGGCCATGGTGCGCGGCGCGGTGATGACGGCCTCGCCCACCTTGTGCACGTCACCGCCGTTCTCGTGGCCGACAATCTCCTTGCCGTGGAACGTCCAGTCCGCCGCGTTCTGCCCCATGTGGAAGACGTCCGCGGACTGGTTCGAGTGGAAGCGGACGACCTCGTCCATGCCCTTGTTGGTGACCTGGCCGACCTTGCCCTTGCCCTTGTCGATGTCCGTCACGCGCACGTGGCTGTCGCCGTAGACGATGTCCAGCTGGCCCGTCACCGTCATGCCGTTGCCCCAGGGCTTGCAGGAGCAGTTGATGCGGGTGCCGTCGCCCAGGACGAAGGACGTGTCGCGCTTGAAGTCGAACTTGCCGCCGTCGCTCTCGTCGACGTGCGGATCACCCCAGACGCGGGTGTTGTTGCCGTCCGGCCCCGTCACGCGCCACTCGAACTGGCCCAGCTGCTCAATGGTGTAGCCGCCCGGGGTGGTGATCTTCCCGCCGTCGTCCACCTTCAGGGAGTTCGCCTCGCGCACCGCGTCCAGGGGGTTGGGACGCTCGGCGGGGAAGGCGGCGTTGGTGCCCGTCGCACCCGCCTGCTTCGTGGAGGCCGCGGCCTGGGACATCTGATCCACCGCCTTGCCGGCGACGCCCACCGCCTTGCCCGCCAGGTCAACGGCCTTCTCCACCAGGTTCAGCGTGGACTCGATGAGCTGCGCGTTGCGCGCAATCGTCGAGGTGTTGACGTTGCCCGCGCCCTGCGTCGTGGTGAGCTGCCGGTTACCGCCAACTCCGCCGATGCCGTTCGACATATTCGGTACTCCCTGAGGAGGGGTGAAATGTTCGATGCTGCTTCACCGTGATTTTCGGTGTTTCGCGCTGGGAGTTTCGCCTCGGTGCGTCGCTTTCTTCATAGGAGGCACGGGCCGGCCACGCGGGGCGGGGCACCTC
>NZ_JAAIYB010000751.1 GCF_010894475.1 Myxococcus vastator | reverse complement strand
TGCTTCCAGAGGGGGAGGGCGCGCCGGAGTCGGGCAGCGCAGTCATTGGGAGCACGTCGAGGGGGCGTGCTCCCAATGTTTTTTCTGGAGCTCTCGTTTGAGTGGCTCACGCGGCGGGGAGTGCGTCGGGGGGCGCGCTCCCCGCTGTGTTTTTTCAGGGGCTTGCTTCGGCCGGGCCCGGTCTCCCGGGCCCCGGCCATGCCCGCGGGACTACTCGGCGTTGGACGAGGGCATGACCTTGATGGGCTGGCCGTCGTCGCCCGTCATCGTCGTGCCTTCGGTCTTCTGCTGCGCCGCCGTGGGCGTGCCCACCGCGAAGCTGAACACCCTGGACAGGTGCGTGCCCCGGAACTCGCCCGTGACGGTGACGACGAGGTGCGACTGCCCTTCACCCGGCGTGAAGCTCACGTCGAACTCGGACAGGGCGTCCTGGGTGAAGTTGCCACCCGACACCGGGGTGGCGGCGCTCTTCACTTCCAGGCCGTCCACGCCGGAGAGGCTGACCTGGACGTCGGTCGCCGGCGCGTCGAAGCGCAGGGAGACGCGGGCCTGGTCCTCACCCAGCTTCGCGTCCACCTTCACCGGCGCGCCGGCCTTCGTGGTGTCCGAGCTGGCGCCAGGCGTGGGGTTCGACTTCGACGGGGAGGTGCAGGCCACCTGCGCCGTGAGCGCGAGGAGACTGGACAGGGCTGCGATTGCCTTGAAGTTCATGTGCGCTCCGGAAGTCACTGGCTGGTGATGGAGAGGGTGGGGAAAGGGCTGTAGTTGCCGGCCGTCTCCTTGAAGCCGAACACGACGACGACGTACCGCGCGTCCGCCTGGGTCGGGATGCGGATGGTCTCCGTGCCGGTGAGGGTGATGTCGGCGTTCGCCAGGCTCCCGCCCTGCCCGAAGACTTCAATGCCCACGTCCTGCGTCGCGTGGGTCGCGCTGACGGTCATGTTCCGGCCCGTGCCGGTGAAGACGTAGTACTGGTTCTGCTCGCGCTTGTTGTAGTCGAGCCCGCCCACCAGCGGCACCTCGGTGGTGTACGGGATGCCCGGCACGTCGGTGTAGATGGCGCGCAGCGGGGTGTCCCCATCCCCGAAGTCCGAGGAGATGGACCCGATGTTGTAGTGGGCCAGCATCAGGTCCACGTCCGCGGGGCTGACGCCGGACTGGGCCTTGAGGCCGTTGATGAACGAACCGATGGTGGTCAGCGCGGGCGTCGCCTTCTGCGGGCCGACGAGCACGTCGTAGAGGATGCCCAGGTCGTACGACACCACGTCGTGCGACTCGTTGGTGCCGGAGTCGTACAAGTCGTAGAGCAGCCGGAAGACGCTCATCTCGGAGAAGGCGCCCTTGCGCGGGTCGTCGGTGGTGAGCGGCTCGCTCTCCGCGTCGAAGCCGAAGGCGACCAGCGCCGAGCTGCTCCACAGCGTGTCGACGTAGATGGGCTCCGGCAGCAGGATGCTGGCGAGCGCGTTGCCGTAGCCCTCGCCGAAGGCGAGGCGCGGGTCCAGGATGTCACCGCTGGAGTGCGGCCCGCCCGGGCTGTCCGCGCGGGACAGGTTGGCCTCGAAGTAGTGCCCCCACTCGTGGACGATGACGTGGGCGTCGAACTCGTCGGTGTCCACGCCGTCCCGGCCGAGCACATAGATTTCGTTCTCCGTGAAGGAGAAGTGCGACGTGCCGATGCGGCCCTGCGGCTTGCTGCCCGACTGAGGCACGTTGTTCGGGCTCCAGTTCACCTTCAGCAGCGGGAAGTTGACCGAGCGCACGTCCATGAAGGCCCGCGACGCGGTGTACATGCTGTCGAGGATGGCGAAGGGCGCCGCGGTGCGCCGGCTGGCCGTGTAGTTGGTGCCCGCCCAGCCGTGGGCCGCGTGCAGGTCCTTGGTCGTCACCGTCGCGGTGATGTTGTCACCCACCGCCCAGATGGCGTTGTTGTCGGTGTTGTCCTCAATCTGGATTTCCGGCGTGGTCGTCTTGGCGAGCGCGACCACCGTCAGCGCCCCGCTGCCGGAGGGAGTGTACGTGAGCGTGTAGCGCCCCTCCTGGTCCGTCGTTCCATCGACGAGCACGCGCGTGCCCTGTCGCACCTGGACCACGGCGTTGCGCACGGGCCGCACGGAGGACTGGGCGAAGTCCAGGGTCCCCCGCCGCGTGGAGGGCGAGTAGACGGCTGGGACGAAGTCATAGGTCACCGTGCCGCTCAGGGTGACGGGGTCTCCGTTGCCGCCCCCGCCGCCTCCTCCTCCTC
>NZ_JAAIYB010000750.1 GCF_010894475.1 Myxococcus vastator | reverse complement strand
ACCTATTGCACGACTCTGCCGTCCTGGGCGTTATTGGCGGCGGAGTAGCGGGTCTGACCGCTGCCGCAGCTGCTGCACGCCTTGGATGCAAGGTCTACCTGCTCGAAAAGCACAGCGACGTGCTTGCATTGCAAGGACAAAACAGAACACGCTGGCTGCACCCTCACTTGTATGACTGGCCCGAAGAGGGAGCAGATCGCCTGTGGGCAGACCTCCCGGTGCTCAACTGGAAAGCCGCGCCAGCAGAGGATGTAATCAAGCAGCTTCGCAAAGAGTGGGAATGGCATGTGACTCAGTACAAAGGCAGCCTTTCCGTGCACTGTGCGGTCAAGTCACGCATAGTCGATCACAAAGGAAGCCTACCAGTCCTAGAATGGCAGCCCGGATACGCCCCAGTCGCCTGCGATGCAATTATTTTAGCGCTTGGGTTCGGCCTTGAGGACAATGTTCCGGGGGTTCCCTTCGTATCGTACTGGCAGAATGATGACCTCGACCAAACGTATCCTTTTGACGGGCGCCATCCTAAACGGTTCCTGGTTTCCGGCCTTGGAGACGGCGGACTAATCGAATTCATCCGCTTGCGGCTCAACAGATTCAATCACTGGGAAACATTCGCAGAATTTCTCAAAATCGCAAGTACAACCAGCCTAAAGGGCAAGCTGTTAGAAATTGAGACAATAGCCAGCAATGATTCAAAAATGCTTACCAACGCGTACTCCACGCTCGCGGAAGCAACTTTGGACAAGATCGACTCGTGGCTCGCACAACGACTCCGCAAGGATACCGATGTTACGCTGCTCGGGTCGCAGTACCCGGCCGCCTCAAACGCGAGGATTCTCACGCGATTCCTTGCAACGCGAATCCTCAAGGTCGACGGGGCAAGTGGGGGTAGCTCTTCGAACTACATTTCGGGGCGCCTAGATAAGGCCGAACTCGCAGGAGACACGTATGCTGCACACATTTTACAGCCGAACGGTCAAAACCTACTGCTAAATTTCGACCGAATCATCGTCCGTCACGGACAACGCAAGCCCGCGCCGCTGGATGAATTCGATAAATCTATTGCTCAGAAATGCATTCATCTCATGGAGGCACCGGAACCACCCAGTCTTCGGAAGCCCTTGTGGGCCCATGCTGAACCGGGCTTTTTCTCCGGGGTGAAGCGGGTCGTAAGCAAGAAGGTTTCCGTGGAGGCGTTCGTCGGTTCGCGGACGGAAAGCGGCCTTCAGGTAGGCTCTGAGGCAATATCGGTTGCAGCCTGTGTCGTGCTTACAGAAAAGGGCGTGAGGCAGCTGCAGCAAGCATTCCTTGAGTTCAAAAACGATGCTCTAGCCGATCCTTACGTCGACGACACGCTCAAAAAGATGTTGCGGCGCCCAGCAGTAGAAATAGATAGCCTGCTGAATCAAATCGAAGCCAGTCCCAGCCTTTGGCAGAAGCTCATCCAGCGTTCGGTGGGGATTTCATTCGAAGCATACCTCTCCTATGCGCGCAGCAGTTCTATGGACTTACAGTCAGATAATGTCCAACACAAGTTACTTCGAAGGATTATAAAGGAGCGACTACAGGACAAGAAACTGCGTCTTCATCAAATTCGAACCGAAGGCACATTGACGAGAGCGGTCAAAGGCGCGGTCGCTGAGTGTCTTGAAGAGTACGAACGGTACCACGGAAAAAAACAAGAGAGTCCCTGCGTAACCGTTGACGGCTCCTTCCTGACCTACCTGCATCATGTACTTTGCCGGCTCGGCATTCAGCGCCTAAGAGATGAAAACCCAGCGCCAACGGATTTCAATCGATTTTGGGGCAAAATTCGCGCGGCATCCAACGTAATCACTGGCCAGAGGTTCCACCAGCACAATCACATTCAATTCCATGCCATTCGTCACACCAACGATTTGGCTCTCCACCTAAGATGCAGAGCCGAAGCCATCGAGACTGCCTTACAAAACATACCTGCGAGCTACGAACAGATAGCGATTCCGAAGCGCGGAAAATCGCGCCGAGGGGAACATAGGATCGTCTACAATGTTGTGGATGAACAACTCAAGCAGTGGCAGAAGATTTTACAAGAAAGCATCGTCAATCAAATGCCGCAGCACCAGCACATCCAGGGCTTTCTGCCCAAGCGCTCTATCATAAGCAACGCACGGCAACACTTAGCAAAGAGGCTCGTACTGCACGCCGACATTGAATCTTTTTTTGACACCATTAGATACGAGCAGGTGCTGCGGGCTTTTGAGGAC
>NZ_JAAIYB010000074.1 GCF_010894475.1 Myxococcus vastator | reverse complement strand
CTTTGGGGCCGACTCGAATGAGAGGTATGTGTAGTTTTGTGCAGATTGAGTTCTTTAGGCGATCGCGCCTGTGTGCGCTTGGGGATCGATGTGAAGGGCCGTCCACTTCGATGGCATATAGAATTTGCCTGTCCTGTTCTCTTACGATGACGAAGTCGAAGCTGGCTTGGAGTGCGTAGGTGGTCTCTTCTTTGCTTAGTCCTGCATTTTTTATGTTTATTGCCTGGGAGAGGCTTGTTTTGGCGTGGATGGCAAGCCCATTGCCTATGGAATGGTGTTTTAGTTGCTGATGACTGGTGTCTTCGAGTGGGTTGACTGTGATTTTCTGTCTTCTTTCCATGGAACTCTGTGCCTTGGTTTGGTGGATTCGGACGTGCGCCTAGCGCATCTGCAAGAAAAGCAGGTTGGAAGCGCTCTGGGTACTGTGTAGTAACTTTTGTGGCTGCCCATCTGTCTGCTGGATAAACCGCGCTCGTTCCTGCGCAGTCGCGAATGCCTCGATGTAGTCCTGTGTGTGGAGACATGCGTCCACCTCGACGCACGCGGCTTGTTGTCCGGGGCGATGGGTGCGTGCGAGTAGTTGCTCCCAGGTGGCTCCGTCCGAGGGAGGCGTTACCACGAGGTTGCGCGAGAACTGCTGGAGGTTCTTCCCTGTGGCGTGTGCCTTGATGCTCGCCACCACGGAGCGCCTCCCTGTCTCCCGGAGGATGGCTTCGGACGCGACCTTGCCCCCTCCGTGGAACGGCACACTCGCCGCCTTGGCGATGCGTTCGCCTAGCTCTGGATACTCGACCCAGACGATTCCCACCCGCGAGCGAGCCCATTCCGCAGCGTCCTTCACGAGGAAGTCCGACACCCAAACGGCTTCGGGCTCGGGGCGGACGGCGGCATGAATCTCCGCCCACTCCGGCCACGTCGCCGCGTGCCAGACCGGCTTATCGCCCTCGTATGGTGGCGACATATGCGCGCGGATGGCCGCCTTGGTGAGCAGCCCTGGCGAATCCAGGTGCTCGCGACGCTTGCCCTTCAGTTCCTCCCAGACTTCCTTGTTCCATGCTTTTCGCTGCGCGAACCACTTCTCAATCAGTTCCGGAGGCTCGCCCCTCGGGTAGCGCCAGCGATGGTAGAAGCCGGATGACAACTGGCGGGCGCAGGCCACAGATTGGAGTTGCTCTTGAAACTGCTCCCCGTCTGGACGCTCACCCGCGTGCGCTAGTTCGATGAGGGCGAGGAGTTGCGCGGGAACGGGGCCTGGGTAGCGCGGGCGGATGATGAGCGGCTTGTTCAGCGCGCTCTCTTCCGTGGCCACCACGCCCCGCGTCGCGTTGCGGCGGCGCTGGAAGCCCTCGCGGACGTGCTCTCCTGGCTCGCACAGTCGCTCCAGCGCGCCAGGAGGAGCCACCACCCTGCCCGGGTCTAGGGCTGTCCCCCATTCCTCCACGACGTGGTGGGCCAGCGGCAGGGGCGAGCCCTCACCGAGTGCCAGCCGCGAAAGGTGCGCGTAATCCTTGATGCTCTTCGAGGCGAAGGTTCCGGAGAGTGCTACGAGGCGCGTCCGTGGGTGCTTCTCGAAGTAACGTAGGAATCGCCCCGTGCGCGCGGACTTCGGGTCCTTGAGATTGTGGGCCTCGTTGAGGATGACCAGGTCCGGGCGAATGCGCTCCAGGAGGTCCGTGGCTTCTTGACTGGAGAGCTTGTTGTAGGTGACGACGTGGAGCACCGGCAGCCCCGCGCGAAACCAGCGGCCCCCTGCAAGGTTGGGCAGGCGCCAGTGCGCTCCGTAGTAGCCCCATTCAGCCTCGAATTGCGGCAGCAGGTTGGCGGGGATGAAGAGGACGGCCACGCGACAGCCGGGCATCACCATCGGGGTGAGGAAGGAGGTCAGCTCCTTTCCATGGCCGGTGCCGATGGGAGCGAGCAAGCCACCCACGCGCGAGGCTTCCAGGAGGGCGAGGCGCTGGATGGGGAGCAACGCGGACGGGCACCGTTTCCCGAGCGCCCCACAAGTGCAACGCGTGTCGGCAGGGGCGCGCAGCGTGGCTTCCAGCGCATCGAAGTCTGCATCGGCGTAGGTGTTCGCGAGGTCGCGGCGCGGAAGGCTCAGCACCCGTGCGAGGTCTGGCGACCAGCCCACGGGCTGTCCCTTCGCGATGGTTGCACGGTCGCCCGTGAGCTTCGCGAGAGACGCGGGCGCAGAGGTGGCAGGGCGCTCAGCGGAATTCACCGCACCCGGGTGTAGCCGGTGGAGGAGTCTCATACTGGGATGTGCTGCTGCTCGAATGAGGGCTTGGGCTGTCTGGGTGGGCGGATTGCCCACATGTCATGGTGCGCCGACTAGCCAAGTCGGAGCTGCTCGTTAAGATGTGGCTGGGTAGAGGGGATCTGCACCGTGCGGCCCGATGGAGGCTATCCGCTTGGCAATCGATCCAGCGAAGTGGTGGCAGTTTCTGCGCGAGTCACTGAGCGCGCCCAAAGTTTGGGGCTTTGTCCTCTTGGTCTCGTGCCCGGCGTTGCTCCTGCCCCAACCGGCCGCCGAGTTGCTTGGCGTTGCCGGACTGCGAGAAGAGTTCCGACCATGGCTAGGTGTAGCAGCCTTTGTTGCCACTGCTGCGCTTCTCGTCAACATGGGGAGTGGAATCGTTGCGTGGTGGCAAAGGCGGCAGCGAAGCTATCGCCTCCGTATGGGATTGTTCGAGCTATCCCCGACGGAGAAGGTACTGCTGAGTGGCTACTTGCGTCAGCGCACGAACACTCGGTATTTTCATCTCAACAACGGGATCGCGGCTGGGCTTGTGGGAAAAAAGATCCTCTTCCTAGCCTCCGCTAATGGTGATTTGATTAATGGGTTCCCTTTCAATATTCAGCCATGGGCTTGGCGCGATTTGAACGAATGCCCCGAGGTTCTGATGGTTTCACCCGAAGATGCTCGGGCGCTTGAAGAGAATCCCATTGATGAAGACGGGATGCCGATCCCCGCCCACCGTCTGAGTCGAAGGATTTAGACTACCGAACTCCACGAACAACCACGTCGAACGCCGGTTCGAGCGCCTCGACGATGACCTGCATCAGCTCCGACTGGGCGACCCCGAGCGCGAAGTAGGCGCCGGGCGGGGGCAGCTCGGCGCGCGCCGCCATAGCCAGCGCCCCGCGCCACTTGCCGAATCCGAGCGCCGAGTCGGAGCCAGCGAAGCGCACGTCGTCAACGCCGCCCGCTTCGGCCACCTTGCGATGCATGGTGTCGACGTAGCTCGTAAGCGACTTGGGCTGCGGTCCGTCGAAGGTCGTCGGGATGCAGTCGACGAAGAGAACCCGAAGCGCGCTCGTAGGCGACGGGGCCGTGTCGGTGGGCTGCTCGGGCTCAGCCGCCTTGCGAGGGCGACCGCGACGCTTCGGCGCGGGCTGCTCAGTGGCCTGGGCGACCTCTGGAGCCGTTTGCACGGGCGTAGGTGTGGGCGCGTCCGGGGGCAGAATGGCGGGCAGCTCCGGGGCGTCGCGCTCGACCGCGGCGTCGATGGTGGGGGCCTTGTTGAGCAGCTTGTCACGCAGGGACATCGTCTTGTTCTCTCCTGTGAGGCACTTCGCCATGAACGGACACCCGCCGTACTTGCCGCAGGCGGGGCCGTAGTTCGCGGGCACGACGGAAGCTTGGGCAGCTTGCGCGTGCTCCTTCATCGCTTCGACCTGGGGCTCGACCTTTGTCTGCCACTCGTGCGCGACGTGCTCGGCGGGCATCGTGGCGACGACGGACGCGGCAAGGCGTTGTCCCCGGATCTGGTAGTAGATGTGTTCAAGCTCCAGCGTGCGCAGTCCCGGGAAGCGCTCAACCTGGCTGAGTGCCCACGCGCCATAGCCGACCATCTGCAACCCGGGTTCGGTGTCGGCGTCGGCGAGTTGCTCAGCGCTCGCGGCATTCGTCGCGACGTTGCTGGTGAACTTGTGGTCGGTGATGCGAAGGACGCCGTCAGAAGCGAGCCGTCGAGCGTCTACGAGGTCGATGAATCCGGTGAAGGGGATGCCCCCCGCCGTCAGTGGCGGTTCACCGTTCAGCGGCTGTTCGACGAGCAAGTCAGCGCCGGGCGTGGGCAGGAGATGGGCACCCGCCTTAGCGAACGGGCCCAGTACGTCTTCACCCGTCGAAAGGAAGTGCTCAAGCTGGGCGTGGCCTTCGGTGCCGATCTGCTGCGCTCCCGTCGTAGGCTCGGGGATGCGCATGACCTTCTGAAAGAACCATGCGCGCGGGCACAGCTTGTGGCGCTTGAGCTGCGAGACGCTCAATCGCTGGATGACCCCGGCAATCACCGAGGGGCCGTGCTTGGGGAGGTCGACGGAAGGCGTCACCTTCCCTAAATGCGTGCGGATTTCGGGGGTGGTTCAAGCGCATGGCACAGGCGGGCGTGCGCAATCTCCGCGTAGTCCGGATCGCGCTCAAGGCCGATGAACTCGAAGCCTTCGGCGAGCGCTGCGACACCTGTCGAGCCGCTACCCGCGAACAGGTCGAGGACCGTCCCGCCCGGGGGCGTGATGAGGCGACAGAGCCAGCGCATCAGCGCGAGCGACTTCACGGTCGGATGGTGGTTGCGCCCGCCGCCTGAGTTCGCGCCTGCGCGTGGCGAGTTCATCCCCGCGCCGCCTTCCTTGCGTCCGCACGCTTCGGCACCCGTGCGGAACGGGAGGTGAGCGCAGCCCGTGTCCCGCTCCGTCCTTGTGGGTTTGGCGACGTAGAAGAACCGGCTCGCGCCGCATTTCGTCGCCTGCGCGTCGAGCAGCTCGGCCGCCGCTTCGTCGAGCGTGACATTGGCGGGCCATCGTCCTGACTCGTCGACTCGTTGCTGTGGACGTCCGGTGCCGTAGACGGCGCTCGTCACCGTGTCATCCCGCCCGGGGTTGCGCGCCTTCGATTCGGCGAGATCCGTCGGGTCCGCGTGGGGGATGCGGCAGGTGGCGACGTTGAGCGCGCCCGTGCGCCAGCGCTGAACGTTCTCCGCTACGGTGCCCCGCAGTGGCTTGCGACAGAGAATCCAGTGCTCAGCGGCGGGCTTGAGCGCCGTTCCCCAGCCCTCCCATTCGCGAGCGGCGTCCGTAGCCGGAAGCGTCTCGACTTCGAGGTGAGAGGGAGTGCCAGAGCCGAAGACTTGATTGTCGGAGCGTCGCCCCCGGTTCGCGTACTTCCCCGGGCCGATGACGAGCCGCTGCGCACCCGCCGCTGCGTCGAGTGCCTTGCTGACGTTGAGGGACTTCGGGAAGCCCGTGCCGAACAGGTGCATCACGACGTCGCGAATCTCGAAGCCCGCGTCTTCCAGTGCTGTTGCCGTCCAGTGTGACGTTCGCGGCAGGGCCCAGACGAGCGCGTGTCCCCCGGGCTTGAGTACCCGCAGGGCTTCGCGCATCACGTTGGAGAGCCATGCAATCCACGCGTCGCGTCCGCCCTTGTCGCTGTCCCACTCGCGTCCCATGAAGCCGATTCCGGCCGGTGGGTCGGTGACGATGGCGTCGACGCTGTCTGGGGTGAGAATCTCCCCCACCCGCGCGGCGTCCCCAACGAAGAGCGCCGCGCGGTCGGCGAGTAGCTTGTTGTGCATGCTCCGTAAATGCGTGCGGGTTCTGCTGGTGACTCACTCACGCGCAGCCGGACTGCTCGCTACGGCATGGAACGCCGCGCGTTGCTCGCCGCGCTTTTCCATGGGCGCGTTCTTCAGCTCGTCCGGGAGGTAGTAGACGAGCGGGCGCTTCCCGTCTCCCATTCGGCGCTGTCCCCGGGTGAAGCCCAGCGACTTCAAGGCAGCTCCGATTTCCCGAGAAATTCGGTGGTCAACCTGCGCTTGGTGGAGTGCGAAGGCTTCGATGCCGACATGGAGAAGCGTCACGTCCGAGGGGCGCTTTTCGGGCGGCATCTCCAGAATCCACCGCAGGATGACTTCCTTCCGGCTGTCCCCCACGTTCTCCATGCGCAGCGCGGCCTGCTGCTCTGCCCCTGCCGCCTCCTCGTTGCTCAGCCACCAGTCCTCGCCCTGGTGGAATCGCACAACGGCTTCGGCCCAGATTTGGTCGCGGTCGCGCTTGAGTGCGTCGGTGTCGATGCGGGCGCACTTCACCGGCCAGAAGCGTCTCTGTCCCGTGGGGTCGCGCAGGTAGTCGTCGTCGTTGGTCGTCCCGACGAACACGCAGCGTCGCGGGGCCTGCACGTTGGAGCGTCCGTAGGGCGGCCGGTAGGTGTCCTCCGTCCGGGTGATGAATGCCTTGAGCGCCTGGTCCTCGCTCTTGCGGAACGTGCTCAGCTCGGCCAGTTCGATGAACCAGAACTGAGAGGCCAGCATCGCGCTGTCCCTGCTGGTGACGTCGATGGGCGCGTCGCTGAAGTACCGGCCCCCCAGGATGCTGAATGCCGTCGACTTCCGCAGGCCCTGGGGGCCCTCAAGAATCATCACCGTGTCGACCTTGCACCCGGGCCGCAGGGCACGCGCAACCGCCGAGATGGCGAACTTCGCGCCGACGGCCCGGAGGTATTGAGCATCCCCCTGCGCGCCGAAGTACGTCTCAAGCATCCCATCGAGTCGCGGGGTTCCATCCCAGACCAGTCCTCCCAGGTACTCGGCGACCGGGTCATAGCTGTTGCGCTTCGCGACGGCGAGGAGTTGCTGCGCGACGACGTGCGCTTTCGGCATCAGCCCGAGCTGCCCGTACTTGCTGAGCTGAATCCAGTTGGCCACGTTGACGTCGAGCGTTTCCAGGTCCGCGTTGGAGCCGAGGGGGCCGCCCTCGACCTCCAGCTTCTTCGTGACTTCGTTGAAGCGGAAGACGCCGCGCCACTCGGGCGACTTGAGGAGCACGGTGAAGACGTTCGCTTCGCAGTTTCGAATCTGCCGTCGGGTGTCCTTCGTGATGTCGAGGAAGAGTTCCTTCATCCACGCGTCGGGGTCGGGAGCGTTCTCTTCGAGTCCCGGGCCGTCGCTCGACGCGGATTCAGGTGCGCGACTGCCCAGGGCTTCCCAAATGGCCGTGTTGTCCGCGAGCCGTGCGGCATCTCGCGCTTTCCGACGCTCGCGGTGGCGCCGCAGCTTGAGGACGGCCTGCTCGCACAGGTGCTCCGTCCCGTCCCGCCAGTCCGTTGCCGCGAAGGACGCGCGGAACAGCTCGATGACGACGGCCTCGGGCGTGGAGAGAGGCAGGACAAAGGCGGCGCATGACATGAGCGTGTTCAGCGTCGTGTCCTGCTCGCCGACGGGGGCCAGGGGCTCACCGGCAAGGGCGCGGCGGATGATGGCGAGGTGCTCAGGCTTCCTGATGCGGCGCAGGAGGGCCCGCAGCTCGTACAGGTCGACGGGTTCCTCGGGCTTCGGGAAAGGCACCGGGGCCGCCACCGTAGGGAGTCCCGCCCGGGACATGGCGAGCAGCGCGTCGACGTCGAGGGGCGCTCCGTCTCCACTGGCCGCGTAGGGCACCGCGCCCATGGGCGCGTTGGGCAGGAAGTAGATGCGCGCCAGGTCCTTCGTGGCCGGGTCGGCGGGGAGCCCGAGCATCCGGATTGCGGCCTCGCGCACGGACGGCCACTCGCGCGGCAGCACGGGCCGGGACAACGGCATCACCAGCCGCAGGCAGTAGTCGTCGGGTGGGCGGTTGCTGTGCGTCGAGTGGACGGCGAAGGCGAGTCCATGGCGCTCGACGGCGTCGAGAAACGAGAGCTGCGGCGCGCTGAGGTGGTCCAGGTCGAAGACACCCACCGTGACGGCGCGCACGTTCTCCGAGCGGCGGCGCTCGACGATGTCGACGGGGCTCCAGGCGGGGCCATTCTTCGCGGGGCAGCCACGGACGCACGGCGACGTGGGGCACTGACTCCGACGGTGAGAGACGAGTTTCGCTGACAGTTCGGGCCACGACAGCTCAGCGGCTTGGGGGATGTTGTCCTGGGCGGACGCGTAGAAGGCGACCTTCAGCCGAAGGGCGCGCAGGCGCGTGGTGTCGGGCGTGTGGCTCATGCCTGGGTAAATGGGTGCGGATTCTGCGAATGGCTCAGTGAGGAGTGCGACGGAGGCGGGAGGCGTGTGGGGTACGTGCATGGCATCCGGTAAATGGGTGCGGATTTTCCGAGTGGCCCACGGAATCGTCAGCGGGGCGGATGCGGCAGGTGTCGCGCCGTCCCTGGTAAATGAGTGCGGATTTCGCGAATGGCTCGGCTGTCGCGGCGGGGCGTCCGGCGTCATGCGGCACTGGAGCGCGTTCCCCCAAATCCTTAGCCTTCTCTATTACCTATCCTCCTTTCTACTACTCCATCTTTTCTAAAGAGAAGAAGGAGAGAGGATAGGAAGAGAGCTTGATTGATGACGGGGCGTTGATGCCTGAGTCGTTCGCGGAAGTCGCACGCATCTACTCGGGACATGCCGACTCGCCTTCGTCGCCGCCTGTCGAGCGTGCGTGAGCCGCTGACGGAATCCACACGCATTTACCGGGGGAGCGGCAGTGGTGCCGCAGGGCCGGCTTCGTGTGGCCCACTCCGGGCGAGGCGTTCAATCACCGTGTCTGAGACTGTCTGTGAATCGAGCGTAGTCGGCATGCTGCATGCTTCTGTTGGGGCGATGTCTCACGCAGCCATTTGTCGCAAGGGGAGTGCGAAGAAGAGTGTTTCACACAGTGAGTATGGCCTCCGGGCGGCTCGGCAATCCGAACTCGTGTTCCGCATCCTGTCGGCCCGCGCGAGCGGCAACGCCGTGCTGGAGCGACGGTTGTCCGCTGAGTTGCTCGACTCCGTGAGGCCCCTCATCCGGTGCATCGTCGGGGCCCTCTTGCCCATCGCGGGCTCGTTGTCGCCTGATGACCTCGCACAAGTTGCCGCCATGGCGGTGCTTCGCGCGGTGTCCAAGTACGACGCCACGAGGGGACGCCAGTCGTTCGGCCAGGTTGCCTACTTCCGGGCGCGGGCTGCTTGTGAGCAGTACGCGCGTTTGCACGGCACCGACGTTCACCTGAGCGACGGCGCGCACAAGCGTCGCACCGTGCGTTCAATCCACAGCAACGAAGGCAACGTTGTCCGCGTCCACCGCATGGACATACCGTCTCATTTTTCGGACGGTGCTTCGGCCGATGACTCGTGGGTCGACGAGTTGGAATCCGCACTCCGCGAGATGTCGTGCCTGGAGCCCGACGGGGACACGCCCGAGGCGGAGTTGCTGTCAGCGGAACGTCGAGCCCTTGTGTTCGAGGCGGTGCGTCGGCTGGCCCCTCAGCAGCGAGAACTCGTCTCGCGCGTGTTCGGCCTCAATCGCCCGGCGCAGTCCGTGCGCTCCGTGGCGGAAGCATGGGGCGCGCCGAAGAGCCGCGTTGACCGGATGCTCGCGCGTGCGCTGGCTGAGCTGCGCGAGCGGATGGCCACCCTGGGGATGTAGCGTGCCCGTCGTCGTTTCGAACCGAGGGGGCCGCTGTGCCGTGTGCTCCCTGCCCATTGAACGGGGCGAGGTCATCGCTTACGAGCGCGCGGTTGGCGCTCGTCACATGGCCTGCGCGGACGTGGATGCGGCTCGCCGAAGGAACCTCTACGCCGCTCGTTGCGAGCTGTGCGGCGTGCGCCTGTCGCGTGGACAGGGCGCGCTGACCGTCGACGAGCGGCAGGCGCCCGATGGAACGTGGCGCCGTAGCTGGCGGGCGCGGTGTGTCGAAGTGCATGCGTGTGACGCGCGGATTCGTGCCACGCAATGACAATCACTGTCTGTGAAGTGGGGTTGCTGTCGGAGTGAAATGACCTGGGAGGAGCCCCCCGGCTCGGATTTTCTGTCTGCGGCGGAATCCTGGCTTGCTCGGAGCGCCCCCACTTTCGAAAAATTCTGAGAAAAACCGTGGGGTCGATGCGTTTTGTTGAGCGCTCCCCCGAAAAACTTCGCGAAACCGCACGCATTTACCGGGTGTGGCAAGACCGACCAAACTCACTCCTGAGCTTCAACAGCAGATCTGCGAGCACTTGCGCTCGGGCCTCTTCCGTCGAGCGGCTGCGGGCCTCGTGGGAGTCGACGAGCAGACCGTCTCCCGCTGGTTCCACCGGGGCGCGAGCGAGGCGCGCGGGCTCTACCGCGAGTTCTTCGTCGCGGTGAACCGGGCCGAAGCGGAGTTCATGCAGGGGGCGACAGAGACGCTCCAGGCTGCGGCGACGACGAACCCCAAGCACGTCCAGTGGCTCTTGAGCCGCCGCTTCCCGGAGCTGTACGGACGGCGCGACAACGTCGAGGCGAAGAGCCCCGAGGACCAGTCCGCCGACACTGCCGCCCTGCGCGAGCTGCTGATTGACCGGCTGGGGAAGTTCCTCCCGGATGAGCCGCCCGCTTCCGAATCTGCCCCGTCCGAGCAGTTCGAGGACAAGGGGGCGAGCGATGCGTAGCCTTCTGGCGAAGGGCGCCTGGGGGAAGTTCGCCGAGGGGCTCGCGCCGCACGAGTCCCCCGCGTCCCGGATGGTCCAGACTGCCGGTTCTCGCGCTCAGCTCGCGAAGCTCTTCGGCGGGCTCGACGACAAGGAAGTCGAGCTGCTCGTCTACGACCTCGACTTCTGGGCGCGTCGCGAGCAGTCGCCCCCGGACAAGTTCTCGACGTGCTTCGTCATGGCCGGGCGCGGCTTCGGGAAGACGTGGTGCGGCGCGCGTTGGGTCATCAAAAAGGCGTGGCAGGCGAAGAGCGTCGGTGCCCTCATCGGCCCGACTGCGGCGGACGTGCGCGACACCATGATTCGCGGCGCGTCCGGCATCCTCGCCCTGTCGCCCCCGTGGTTTACGCCCAAGTACGAGCCCAGCAAGCGCCGGGTGACGTGGCCCAACGGCGTCTATGCCATCTGCTACTCGGCGGATAAGCCCGACCGGCTGCGTGGCCCGAATGCCGGATGGGGCTGGGGCGACGAACCCGCTTCGTGGAAACACGACATGGCGGCGGTGGACCAACTGCCGCTCGTGTTGCGCATCGGCTCGCGAGAGGACCCGCCGCAGCTCCTCCTCACCGGGACGCCGCGCCCGCTGAAGAAGATTGAAGAGCTGCTCTTCGCGAACGCGGAGACGCAGGAGCTCAAGCCGGGCGTGGTGCTTCGCACGGGCTCTTCGCTGAGCAACTTCGCGAACCTGGCGCCGACGGCCGTGGCGAACATGCGGGCGCTGGCGAACACCCGCTGGGGACAGCAAGAGGTGCTCGGCCGCCTGCTCTTCGATGTGCCTGGGGCAATTTTTGGCTCGGCGAAGTGGGGCCGCGTGGAGGCAGACGCGCACGAGTACGCGCAGCAGCTCGACAGGCGCATCGTCAGCGTGGACCCGAGCCCGACGAGCGAAACCGGCTCAGACGAAACGGGCATCATCGTCCAGGGGTGCAAGTCGAGCGCGCTCTTCGGTGCTGACGGGGTGTCGCTCAAGCGTGTTTCGGTGCTGGCCGACCTGTCGCGCCGAGCCAGTCCCCGCGAGTGGGCGACGACGGCCATCCGGGCCTACCTGGAGTTCGCCTGCGACGCGCTCGTCGTCGAGGTGAACACGGGCGGGGAGATGGTGGAGACGCTCATCAGCACCGTCGCGGGCGAGATGGGGGTATCCGTCAACGTGAAGCCCGTCCGGGCAACGAGCGCGAAGAGCAAGCGCGCCGAGCCGGTGTCCGCCCTGGCCGAAGCGGGCCGCGTCGAGTTCGTCGGCACCTTCCCGAAGCTGGAAGCGCAGCTCAGCAAATTCACGGGGATTAACGGCCGAAGGGATGACAGGGCCGACGCCTTCTGCTGGGGCGTGCATGACCTGGTCTTCGTCGAACAGTTCTTCGCGGTGTGAGGTTCTCCATGGGGATGCTGGACAGAATGCGTGCCGCGCTTCGCGGTAGCAGCAAGCGCAAGGGGACGGGCCTGGAGCTGAGCCGCTGGGCATCGGCCCCGTCGCGTCGCGAGGTGCCCGCGCTGCTCGCGGCCTACGCTGAGATGCCGTGGCTGGGAACCATCGTCGACACGGTGGGCGATGCCTTCGCGGACGTGACGTGGCGGGCCTTCACGCGGCAGGACCCTACGACGCGGAAGACGCTGGTCGACGTGTCGCTGCGGCGGGCCTGTGGCGACGTGCGCCGCGAGCGGTTGAAGTCGCTCGTCGAGGTGGGGGGCGCGGTGGAGCTGCCCGACCATCCCCTGTTGCGGCTGCTGGCGGACCCGAACGACTACATGACGGGCCGCGACTTCGCGAAGCTCTTCTGTCTGCACTACGACCTGACGGGCGAGTTCTTCGCCGTCGTCGAAGAGTTGGCGGGCGTTCCGGTGGGACTGTGGCCGGTGCCGCCCGACTGCGTCCTCGCGCTTCCGGACTTGAGCAAGCCGAAGTCGGAGCGCACCTACACGGTGGCCGCTGGCGGGCGGACATTCCTCCTGCCCGCGTCGAGCGTCATCTACGTGAAGCGCTTGAATCCGGCTGACCCGCTCGGCCGTGGCATCGGCATCGCCTACGCCCTGGGCGACGAAGTCGACACCGACGAGCACGCGGCGCGCTTCACGAAGAATGCCTTCTTCAACAACATGCTCCCGGGGGCCGTCATCGCGATTGAGGGCTTCAACGAGTCGCAGGCCGGGCCCGCAAGGGCCTTCAAAGAGTCGCTCGCGCGCGAGTACGGGGGCCCCGCCAACGCAGGCCGGGTGATGATTACGAGCGGCCGGACGACGTTTGCCCGACTCGACACGCCCTTCCGCGACATGCAGCTCGTCGACCTGCGCCGCTTCCTCATGGACTTCGTGCGGATGGTGTACCGGGTGCCCCCGGAGATTGTGGGCGACGTGACGAGCAGCAACAAGGCGACGAGCTACGCGGCGCGCGAGCACCTTGCCGAGCAGGCGACGAAGCCGCGCGCCGAAGTCTTCCTGGCGTCGATGCAGAAGCACCTGGCGCCCCGCTTCGAAGACGAAGTGCTTCTCTCCTACGACTCGCCTGTTCCGGCCGACCGGGAGCACCGGCTGCGGATTATGGGCTTGCTCCCGAGCGCCTTCACCTTCGACGAGTGGCGAGCCGAAGCGGGATTCAAGCCGCACGCGGAGCGCCAGGGCTTCGCCGAGCTGCTTCCCGGCCAGAAGCCCAACGAGCCGGGCCAGACGCCGACGCCCGTCGAGGGCAGCTCGGCGGAAGCGAATGCCGAGGCGAAGAAGGACGGTTGAGCCACTCGCGGAAGTCGCACGCATTTACCGGGTGCATGCCTGGAACCATTACACGCTCCCTGCGGCTGAGCGCCGTCCGAAAGGACGCGGCGACGTTGAGCGCCGTCGAGTCCATTGGCGGACGGCGCGTCTTCAAGTTCAAAGCGAGTGACGGCGACTTCGACCGCTACTCGGACCGGCTGAACGTCAAGGGCTGGCGGGTGGACGGCTACAACGCGAATGGCGTCGTCCTCTACAACCACGACGACGGGGCGAGCGCCGCGATGACGGGTGCCGAGCCTCAGTTGCCCATTGGGAAGGGGCGCGTCTACGTCGAGGGCGACGCCCTGATGGTGGACATCGAATTCGACGACGAAGACGAGTTCGCGAAGAAGGTTGAGCGCAAGGTTTCAAAGGGCATCCTGAATGCCGTCTCCGTCCGCTACCTCATGCTCCCTGGCCAGTACCGGCAGAACGAGCGCGGCGGCTATGACTGCGACGCGCAGGAACTGCTCGAAGTCTCCGTCGTGACGATTCCGGGGAACTCGCGGGCCGTGCGCTCGAAGTCCCTGGACGAAGCGCCTGACGACCTCGTTGAGCGTGTTGCCAAGCGCGTTGTCGAGCTGCTCGACGCACGGGCCGAGGCGAAGTCGACGGACGAAGACGTCGAGGACGAGCAGAAGAGCGAGCCCGACGAAGAAGACGTCGAGGACGAATCGAAGTCGGCGGACGAGGAAGACGTCGAGGACGAGCAGAAGAGCGAGCCCGACGAGGACGAAGACGAGACGAAGGGTTTCAACGCCGCCGACGCCGCGAAGAGCTTCGTCGAGGCATTCAAGGGCTACATCCGAGGAGTGTGAAGGAATGACTCGCGAGCAAATCGCACAGATGGTGAAGGCGCTCGGCCCCGAGGTCGCGCGAGAGCTGATGGACGCCGCCGCTCGAAGTGCCCCGGGCCTGGCTGAGCCGGGCAACGCGCCGCGCGGGACTGGCGTCTACGCGAGCGCTGAGAACTTCGGCGGCTTCGCGAAGAGCGTCATCGCGGCCGGACGCCGCACCGGAGCCGCCGAGCTGGTCGACGCCGCGAAGCGCTTCGGCAACGCCGACGTCCAGAAGGCCGTTCAGCTCAGCAAGTTCGACTCGGCCGGTGTGCTGGTGCCCATCCAGCAGAGCGGCGAAGTGATTGAGTTCCTCCGGCCCGACGCGGCGATGCTCAAGCTGGGCGTGCGCACGCAGACGTTCAAGGGCGAGCTGCACATGGGCAAGCAAACCGGGACGTCCGTCTTCAAGTGGGTAGGGGAGGGCGAGACGGTGCCGAAGAGCGCGCCGAAGTACGGGAAGATTGTCCTCAAGGCGCACAAGGGCATGGTGCTGACGGACATCAGCAACGACTTGCTGCGCACGCCGGGCGTGGGTGACGCGGGCGTCGGCGAGGACATCCGGGCGACGGTGGCCGATGGCCTGGACGAAGCGGGCTTCAACGGGGACGGGACGGGGGCAGCACCGAAGGGCCTCTTCGCTCAGCTCGACGCCGCGCACACCTTCGCTTCGACGGGGACGACGCCAGCGGCCTACCTGGCCGACATCGACAAGGCCGTCGAGCTGCCGCTGACGGCGCATGTCCGCATGGGCAGCGCGGCGTGGGTGCTTCACCCGACGCGGGCGACGGCGCTGCTTCAGCTCCAGAACTCCGGCGTGTGGGTGTTCCGTCAGGAGATGCTCGATAGGGGCACGATTCGCGGCTTCCCCTTCGTGATGACGACCCGCGTGCCGGTGTCGCGCATCACCTTCTCGGCGGACTGGCGACAGTTCATCTACGGCATCGACGAGGACCTGATTCTGTCCGAGCACGACACGCGGGCGGAGTACGACGAGACGACGGTTCGCGCCATCGTGAAGGGCGACTTCAAGGTTCGCCAGCCGAAGGCGTTCAGCTCCATCACCTACACCTGAGAGGCCCCACCATGAACGCCAATTCCACCGACGCGGGCGTGCTCGTCGGCATTCGCCCCGGGACTGTGCCCGCCGCTGTGAGCGCGGGGACGCGAAACAGTGCCGCTGTCGACCGCTTCAGCTTCGACTCGTGCGTGCTGACGGCTTCCACGGGGGCAGCCACGGGCGCTCCGACAGCGCTGTCGCTGGCCGCGAAGCTCCAGGACAGCGCCGATGGCCAGAACGGTTGGACGGACCTGCCCGATGCCGCCATCGCGCCGCTGACCACGGCTAACGCGGTGGCCCGGGTCAACGTCCGGCTCCCCACCGCGCAGCGTTACCTTCGCGTCGTCGAGACGGTGGCCCTCACGGGTGGCACATCTCCCACCCTGGGCGCGTCCAGCCTGATTGTCCTGTGCGGGCCGGACGAGATTCCCGCCACCTAGCGCCGCGCCACGACGCATTTCCTGGGCCGGGGCTCCCTTTCCCCTGGGGGCCCCGGCTTCGTCGCTCCTAGGCCCTCCTGAGCCCCTTCCATGGCCCGCCCGACTGACCTCTGCCTTGCCGCTACCGTGGCCGCCGACCTGGGCGTGCCCTCCGACTCGCACGTCGAGCGCTGCGTCACTGCCGCCAGCAGTGCAATCGCGAGGCTGTGCGGCAGGGCCTTCGAGCGGGCCACGGTGACGGAGTACCCGGACAGCTACGGCCGCCCCTACGTCCTCCTGAGCCGCCCGCCGCTCGTTGAAGTCCTCCAGGTGATGGACGGGGGCGAGCTGCTCGACGCCACGGCCTACACCCTTGCCGGGGACCTTGCGGCGGGGGGCCTTCTCTACCGGCTTGCCGGATTGTGGCCGGTGACGGCGCATGTTGGCGGGCTCGTCACCCTGACAGTCGAAATGCGGCAGGGGCGCCCCGATGCGCTGGCCGTGACGTACACGGGCGGCTACGTGACGCCGGGGCAAGTGGCCCTCGACGCGTCCAAGGGGCCTGTTACCCTGCCTGCCGAAGTCGAAGAGGCCGCCATCCTCGAAGCCTGCGCGTTGTACCGGGGGCGGGGGCGTGACTCCGACGTGTCCAGCGAGAGTCTCGGGGATTGGTCCGTGAGCTACCGGGATCGGAGCGCGGGCCAGCGCCTTGCGAGCCCCCGCGCCGAGCTGCTCGTCGCGCCTCACGTCCTGTGGAGGGCCAGTTGATGAGCGGGCCCGCTTCTCTCTTCCGCCAGCGAGTGAGCTACGCCGAGGTCATCGGCCGCGACGCGTGGGGAACGCCGCTCCTGGGTCCCATCCATGAAGCGCCCGCGCGCATCCAGCCGAGTCGCAAGCTGATTCGCGACGCCAACGGCGCCGAGTTCGTCGCTTCCTTCGTCGTCTACACCGAAGCACCTGTCACCTTGCGGCACCGGCTTTGGTTCAAGGGCGACGACATAACCGACTTCAACCACGCCCGCCGCCCTGCCGCCGTTGACGAGCACGTCGACGGGGCGGGCGTCCTGCGCTACCGAAAGGTGTGGCTCTAATGGCCCGCGACACTGCTGCCGACCTCTCGACGATTCTCGCCGCTGGGGGCCTCGGGCTGAGCGCCGGGGCCAACCTGTTTCTCGGCCCGACGCTCGAAGACGACGACGCAACGGTGCCGGACGTTGCGTGCTTCGTGCTGCAAACCGGAGGGGAGCCGCCGCAGAGCTACATCGGCGGGGGCCGCAAGACGTTCCGAACTGTCACCTGTCAGGTCCGCGTGCGCTCGGCGCGTGAGAGCTTCCGGGAGGGACAGGCGCTCGCGCTCGCGGCCCTCGACGTGCTGCACCTCGTGAATGCCGCGTCCTATGTGCTGATTGAGGTGGACGAAGGCAGCCCCAACTACATCGGCACCGACGGAAGTGACCGACACTGGTGGACCTTCACCGTGAATGTCTCCTTCGTCGACCTGGGCGCGTGAGCCACGGCGAGAAAGCGCACGCATTTACCGGGGGCAATGCCACTCAAAGTTGCTCTTGATTTCAGGCTGCTCGACAAGCTGCGGAAGGTAGAGCGGCCCGTACTCGCCGACCTGGCGCCCTTGACTCGCGAACACGCGTCAACGGTGCTCCAGGCGAGTCGTGCCCTGGTGCCTGTGGGCGCTCGGGACACGGACGGCAAACCGCCGCTGAGTACGTCCGGGTTTGTCGACGGCCCGGAGCTGAACGACGCGAAGGCGAGCGTCAGCGCGACGGCTGGGTATGCCCACGACGCAGCGGGCGCCATCCACGAAGGGTTTCACTGGGGCGAGCAGCGTTTCGCCACGCCGGTCCACTTCCTGCGCAAGCCCGCCCGACGGGGGCGCGCGAAGTTCCGCAAGGCGGTTGCCGCCCAGATTCTTGCCACGCTTTCGCGACTCTTTCCGAGTCGGTAGGGAAACTACCAATGGCGACCCCTGTTGCTGCTCACCTCGACAGTGTTTCGGTGCGCTCAGACGCGAATGCCACGCAGGCCGCTGACCGTGTCGACGGCCTGACGGATGCGTCGCTTAGCGAGACGGGCGACTTCGTCGAGACGAATTACCTCGGCGGCTCGGGCTACAAGTCCCGCGTCCAGACGCTGAAGGACACGAGCGCTGACCTGTCGGGACACTTCATGGAAGGCGACGCGCCGCAGTCCGTGCTGCGTGACGCGCGCGATGACGGGAGCACCGTCTACGTGACGTTCATCTTCGACCCCAGCGCCTCGGCCGGCTCCAAGGGCAAGCGCATCCCGATGGTCGTCAACAGCTACGACGAGAAGCTGACCCCGGGTGGTGTCGTGGAGTTCACCTGCAAGCTCTTGGGCAACGGCGCCCCGGTGGCCGTCTGATGGCCGTCATCGCCGCGCATGTCGGCTCGCTGTCCGTCGCGGGCGAGCCCTCCGAGTTCCTCGAAGCCGAAGCCGTGCCCGCGTCCGACTTCACGGGGACCGAGTTCCGAATCGCCGACCCGGCGCTTCGGCGGCTCAGCCCGGGGGGGCCCGTCTTCGTCGAGGTTTCCCCCAGCGGGGATGGGGACTCCTGGACGCCTGCCGAAGCCTTCGTCGATCCGCTCTTCGGCGACGTGTACCTCGCCAGCGCCCCAGGCCCGTCGGCCCTGGTGCGCGTCTCGGGCTACGCGTTGCCCGTCCATCCGCTCGCCCTGGTGCGCTCCGTCTCCCTCACCGTGACGAACAACGTCGTCGAGCTGCAAGTCATGGGGGACGGCTACAAGCGCCGTTCGGTGTCGCTCCGGGACTTCTCGGGGGAGCTGACGGGGCTGGCCCTCTCCGAGCTCGAGGTTGCGGCGCTGGCCGACGGGACGCCGCTGCTCATCGAGGTGGGCAAGGCAGCCGGGGGCCAAGTCTTCCGCGCGTGGGTCAAGGTGCCCGAGTTGGCCCACAAGCTGACGCCCGGGGCCCTCTACGAGCACACCGTGAAGTTCCTCGGCTTCGCCTTCCAGTCGCAGGACGGCGCCGTTTTCGCCTGGGGCTACGGCACGCCCTGAGTCACCCACGTTTCACACCCCAAAGGAGAGTCCATGTCGAACAAGCACAAGCTGCTCGCGAAGAATCGTCGCGTCCTGAAGTCGGTGGAGGTGGACGGCGTCAAGGTGAACATCATCAAGCCGACGATGGGGGACAGGCTACGGCTGATTGAGCAGGCCCGCGAAGCCGGGGAGATGACGGAGAAGAACGAGCCGACGGGGGACAGGGCCGGGGCGCGGATGCTGGGGCGCATCGCCGTCTGCGTGCTGCACGACGCGGAGACGGGCCGCCCGATGTTCTCCGTCAACGACATCGACGAGCTACTCGACGAGTCGTGGCTTGAGGACTTGGCGGCGGACCTGACGGACGTCTTCAACGTGAGCGAAGAGAAGATGCGGGGAAAATAGACAGCGACCCCGAAGCGAGCCTGCTCTACGGGGTTGCCTCTCTCCTGAAACTGCCGCCCGAAGCAGTCCGTGAAATGCCTTACGAGGATGTCGTCGGGCTCGTCGCCTATGCGCGAAGAGAGGCTGACGAACTCGAAAGGCGCCCGTCCAACCAACAGGCCCCAGGCGTGTCGCAGCCGGGCCAGCAGTCCGTTCGACGTTTGCGCAAGAGGTGATTCGTCATGGCTGGCGGTGGTTTGAAAGTTGGCGACTTGTATGTCGTCGTCACGGCCGCCGTTGGCGAGTTCTCCAAGTCCATGCGACGGGTTGTCGCGGACGTTGCTCAGACGGCCGACAAAGTCGAGAAGCTCGGGAAGAAGATTGGCGCAATCGGCGGACTCTTCAGCGTGGGCCTGTATGGCGCGCTTGCCGCCGTGGCTGAGTTCGATAGCGGCGTCACCGAGCGGCTCGACAGAATCAAGCTCATCTTCACCAACGTCTTCGCTGAAATCGGCGAAGCCATCCTTCCGCACATTGAGAGACTCTCCGAAGTCCTCGAACATGCGCTCGGGTGGTTCCAGCGGCTTGAGCCGTCGGTGAAGCAGTCCGTCGGGACGATGCTGGTGTGGGGGACTGCGGCGGCGCTCGCGGGTGGCGCGCTGGGGACTGCCGCTGGCGTCGTTAAGAGCACTGCCGAAATTGTGGGTACGGTTGTCGTCCCTGCGCTGGACGGTGCGGGAAAGGCCGTCGTGCGCTTCTCCGGATTCGTCCGTGGGGAGACGCCCGTTGTTGAAGGCAACCTGAAGAAAGTCGCGAAGGGGGCTGAGCAGGTCGACGCGGGCTTTGCTGCGGCCTTCCGCAATGCCGCCGCGCGTATCCTCGTGGTGGCGGCGCCTCTGGCGGCTGTCGCGCTCGCCGTTGCAGGCGTAGTGCTTCTGGCGGGCACGCTTTACAAGGCGTGGAACGACGCGAGCACCGGCATGCGCGATGCGTTCGTGTCGGCCTGGAGAGGCGTCACCGAAGTTGCGGGTCGCGCGGTGGCCTTCTTCCGGGAACTCTTCACGGGGCTTGGGGCCATTGTCGGGACGTGGGCACGCGGGCAGCTCGAAACGTTCGCCTTCGTCGTGCGCAACCTGGCACGCATGGCGGCGCCGCTGGCCCGCGCGCTCAACCTCGACGGTGTCGCGGCCTCGCTCGAAGGGTTGAAGGACCTGAACGGCGACGCGCTGCTCGGCGGGCTGAAGGGCTTTGCCGACGGCGCACTCGGCAAGTTGAAGGACGGCTTCGCATCCGTTTGGGCGGACGTCTCCTATGGCGCGGGCTACGCCTTCGATGGCGTGAAGCTGCTCGGCGGTGACGCTGCGGCGTTCCTCCGTGAGAAGTTCGGCGGCGTCTTCGACGACATGCTCGGCGGGCCGAAGGGCAAGCTGCGCACGCCGTCCGCTGGGCCGGAAATCGAAGCGGGCCGCGTCCAGATTGGGAACTTCAACGCGAAGGAGTTCCTGACGAGCGTCGGCAACGTCGCGGCCGTCATCGAACAGGTCGCCCGGAAGAAGGCGAAGGAACTCGCGGACGCGCTGGCTCGCGCTGTCGACGAAGCGAAGCGCACCCTCACGAGCCGCTTCACGCAGGCCCTGGGCGGGCTCTACGAGCTGTTCGAGCGCTTCGAGCAAGGGATGCTGGTGGGGGGCGTGTGGGGCGGCGTCATTGCCGTGGTCGCCGAGCTGCTCGCGCAAAGCTCGACGTTCGCCACGCTGATTCAGATGACGGCGAGCTTCATCCAGTTCGTTGCCGATGCCATCGGCCGCGTGCTGGCCCCGGTGCTGCCGCTCCTCGCGTCCGCCTTCAACATGGTGGCGCCGCTGCTCGACGCCATCGTGCCGGTGCTCGAAATGCTGCTCGCGCCGCTCCAGGCGATTGCCCCGGTGCTGGAGGTGCTCGGCACGCTCTTCCAGGGACTCGCCCCGCTCATCAGCGTGTTGGGTCAGATTCTCGTCGCGCTGACGCAGCCGCTGGCGCTGCTCGCGGGCCCCATCATGAAGGCGTTCTTCGCCGTCGTGCGCGTCGTGGCGATGGGCATCCTCTACGTCGTGAAGGGCGTCGGGACGGTGTGGAACGGCATCATCGGCTTCATTGCCGGTGTCTTCCGCGCACTCAGCAAGATTCCTCTTGTCGGTGGCGCCTTCGAGAAGATGGCGCGGGGGCTCGACAGCATGAAAGTCCCCATGGACCAGGTCGACGGGGCGTTGAACACGCTGCGAGATACGACTTACGAGTCGGCCGCCGCGAACTCAGCCGCCGCTGTCGCGCAGTGGGAGAACGCCAGCGCCACGAAGAAGGCGACCGAGGCGCTCACCAATGTCCCTTCCGGGTTCAAGGTGGCGCTCGCGCGGTTCAACGCGCAGGACCCGGTTACAGGGCAGCCGCAGGGCGTGCATGGCGCGTCGCCCGTCACGTCGAGCCCGGCTGTCCCGGTGAGCGGCGGCAACGTCAGCGTGGGGCAGATTGTGATTCAGGCCGGGAATGACCCGGCCGAGACAGTGCGGCAGCTCTACGTCGAGATGAAGCGCGAGGCGGGCAGGCGTCGCGGCAATGGCGAGTGGCTGAATGGGAGGTATTGAGATGCCCTTCCTGAGCTTGAATGGCATCACCGTGCCCGTTGTCGAGGGACGGCGCAGGCAGGTGAGCATCGGTGTCGACTCGCGCTCGTTCAGCGGCGTCTACCGGCTCGGGCGCCGCGCGACGCGCCAGGAGTGGGAGTTCAAGACGGGGCCGCTGTCATCCGTCGAGGCGTTGGCCTTCCGTGGGCTGATTGCCGGGGACGGCCATGCACTCGCTTTCGACGGCGACACCTTCACGAGCCGGGGCCTTGCCTCATCGATTGCGACGGGGGGCCTCTTCCAAGGTGCCCGCTTCGGGGGCGGCTTCGAGCTTCCCATTGGGGTGTCTTGCGGCTGGGCGATGCAGCTTGGGCCCCGCTGGACGACGCTGCATCACCTCTTTGACGCGGCGGGGGCTGTTTGGCTCCAAGTCATCAACCGGAGCGATGGGGGGCGCTGGATTCAGGGGGCGCCTGCGGCGAGTGCTGGCGGGCTGGTTGTCTCGGGTGGCGCCCTCTCTCTGACGGGGGCTCTCAACCTGCGGCGCTTCGACGACGTCGTCGGCCTGCCGTTCATGGTGCCGGACGCGTGGATTCCGGAAGTGGCCGCGTGGCACTCGGCTCGCGCGTGGAGCGCGTTGCCGTACCTGACGGCGGGCGGGGACTTCGCCGTCGGCGAAACGAAGGTGCTTGGCGAAGTGCGGGACGGCGAGTTCGTCGAGTTCATCCACCAGGGTACGCGCGTCATCGGCGAGCGGCTCGAATTCACCTTGCGAGAGGTTTAGGAATCCATGCGCAGCATGTCGTCTCAGGGGTTGGCGGCGCTCACGAGCCCGGCCGGACACGCTTCCCATGTTCGGGTGAAGGTGCTCGACGACGCGGGGACATGGCGGAACTTGAGCCAGCTTGAAGGGCGAGACTTCCTCGATGCCGTCGAGGTGGACGAGGACGTTGACCAGCCCGTTTCGGCCGCGACGGTGACGCTCAAGCGGCAGATTGAACTCTTCAGCGTGGCCCCGCTCCGAGCCGACTCAAAGCTGAACGCCACAAGCGGGCAGCTCATCCGGCCTGGACGCGAGTTCACCGTCGAGGCTGCGGTTTCGCCCCTCGGCATGTCGCCCAGCGAGGGGGAGTGGCGCGCGCTGTTTCATGGCGACATCGACGAAGTCGACTTCGCGGGAGAGCAGCTCGTCTTCCGTGGGCGCGACTTGGGCGGACGGCTCCAGGACACCTTCATTGAGGCTGAGCGGGCCTACGGGGACGACGCCCAGGGAGTTGCCGTCGAAGCGGTGATGCAGGCCCTCCTGACGGACAACGGGACGGGCGTGGTGCTCCATACCCCGGTGTCGCCAGGGTGGAAGCTTCGTCAGTACGCGCAGAAGAAGGCGAGCGTCCTGGACGCCATTCGCGAGTTGGCTCAGCAGATTGGCTGGGAGGTGCGCTACCGCTGGCGCGAGTCGAGCGGGACATTCGCTTTGTCGTTCACCGAGCCCAACCGGACGAATCCGCTGCTCGCGTGGACCTTCGGCCCGGACGACTACCGCGACGTCGCGAAGCTCGTGGTGAGCAGGACGGACGTCCGGAACAAGGTGGAGGTCGTCTATGCGGACGCGGGCGACTTGGACGTCACCGGGCAGGCCAAGACGAAGAGCGTCGTCGTCGAGGACGTCGCGAGCCAGGACGCCTACGGCGTGCGCTACATGCAAATCGCCGAGGGCGCTTCGAGCAACATCAACAGCGAGGTTGAAGCGCGGAGGATGGCGGAAGCGGCCCTGTCCGACTTGAGCGAGCCGCTCGCCGACCAGGAAATCGACGTCGACTTCTTCCTGCCGGTGGAGTTGGGCGACGTCTACCGGTTCCTCCCCAACGGCGTCCATTACTCGGGCGCGCAGAACCTGGCAGTCACCGGGTTCCGCCACGCCTTCTCGTCGGAAGGGGACGCTCGCACCACGCTTACAACGCGCGGGAAGCCCTCTTTCGGCATCTCCATGTGGCTGGAGATGGACACGCGTCCTGGGCTGGGTGAGCCCGCGCACACGTCCCCGCCGCTCGTCCCGCTCAGCATCACCGTGACGGCAGTCGTGAATGGATTCTCGCTGTCCCTCACCCCGGCTTCGAGCGGACGGGCGGCGGCTGGATATGAGCTGCACGTCTCGACATCCAGCGGCTTCACGCCGAGCAGCTCCACGCTGCGTGGGACGTTCGACACGACGGTATTCGGCGTGGCTGACTTGATGCCGGGGGCGACTTACTTCGTGCGCGTGGTGCCCCGGGACAGCTTCGGCAACCGGGGGGACCCCTCGCCCCAAATCGCCGTCACGCCGAAGCATCTCGAGGGCGCGTCGCTGAGCGACTCCGCAGTCGGCTTCCAGCACCTGCTGTACCCGCCCACCGACAACCTCATCCCGAATGGCTACAACGAAGCGGGCCTGCGCGCGCTGGGGAAGACACCCGACGGTGACAGGCTCGCCGAGGACCCCGTCAACGCGCGGGTGGGCCGCTGGGTGCGCCGGGTGGAGCTGATGAACACGGGGGCGTGGCCGGGCCTGAGCTGGACGGGCGGCTACGGCTCGGAAGCTCCAGGCGGGCGGCTCAAGTGCTCCCCTGGGGACGAGTTCTTCGCCGAGGTTTACGTCAAGGCGTCCTCGGCCACGGTAGGGGGCATGGGCAGCCTTCATTTGCTGTGGGAGGACGGAAGCGGCGTCTACGCGGGGCAGCGCACGAGCGTCTTTCTGGGGCAGGTGGGGACGTCCTACCAACGCGTCACGGTGAAGGGGACGTGCCCGGCCGGTTGCACGGGGGTTCAGCTCTTCTGGGAAACCCAGGTGGCGGCGGCGGACGTGGGCAAGCGGCTCTACTTCGA
>NZ_JAAIYB010000749.1 GCF_010894475.1 Myxococcus vastator | reverse complement strand
GCTCCACGCACACGCCCACCCGCACCTCGGGGCCCACGCCCATTCCCCTCAGGTGGTGTGCCAGTTGGTTCGCTCGGCGATTCAGCTCCCCGTAACTCACCTGCTGCCCAGCCCACTCCACCGCCACCGCCTCAGGCGTCCGCTCCACCTGCGCTTCGAACAGCTCCGCCAGCGACGCGTCTCGCGGGTACTCCACGCTCCGCCCGCTCCACTCCTTCACCACCCGGCGCCGCTCCTCCGCCGACATCAACGACAGCTCCGACAACGTGCGGTGCTCGGGGACACACAGCTCGCGCAGGAGCTGGTGGACCTGCGCCACCACTCGCTTCGCGACTGCCGCATCGAAGCGCCTGGCGTCATAGGTGAGGCGCAGCTGCCACTCGCGTCCCGGAACGGCGAGAATCGTCAGCGGGTGGGAATCCACCTCGACGATGTACGGGCTGCGCACCATCAGCTCGTCCGACATCGTGGTGAGGCCCGCATCGCGCGGGTAGTTCTCGAAGACGACGAGGCTCTCGAACAGCGCGGGGCCCGGCGGCACGTCGCTCCAGCGGCGCACCTCCACCAGGGGCGACGACTCATACTGCCGCGCGTTCTGGAGCCACGCCTGGAACTCCTTCAGCCACGACACCACCGGGCTGGCCCCGGGCAGCTTCACGCGAACGGGAATGGCGTTGATGAACAGGCCCGCCATCTGCTCGACGCCCGCCAGCTCCGGAGGCCGGCCTGAAACCGTCAGTCCGAACAGGACGTCCTCTTCGCCCGAGTAGCGGCCCAGCAGCAGCGCCCAGGCTGCTTGCAGCAGCGTGCCTCCCGTGACGCCGTGTCGGCGCGAGAACGCTCCGAGCGCCGATGTCTCCGCCGCGCTCATGCGCAGCTGGACTTCCCCCAGGAGCGTCGACGCTCGCGGCGCCCCACCGAAATCCAGCCGCGTGGGCGCCGTGAAACCCGCGAGCGCGCCACGCCAGAAGTCCCGAGCCGCGCCGAGGTCCTGCCGCCCCAACCACGCAATGAAGTCCCGGTACGGACGCACCGCGCGCCGAGGCAACGTCAAGCCCCGCCGGAGCGCCTCGTAGCGGGAGAAGACCTCTCGCAACACCAATTGCGTGGACCAGCCATCCAGCAACAGGTGCGTCAGGCTGAACACCGCGCGCCACACACGCGCTCCCGTGCGCAGCAGCGTCAACCGGAAGCCTGGAGCACGGGAGAGCACCAGCCCCCGGCGGCGGTCCTCCTCGAAGAACGCGGCCAGCCGAGCCTCCTGCTCCGCCGGAGACAGCGCGCGCAGGTCCTCGGTGGCGAAGGGCAGCGAGATTTCACGCATCACCGCCTGGAGCGGCGCATCCAACCCCTCCCAGAAGAACGCGGTCCGGAGGATTTCGTATTGATCCGCCGTCTGCCGCCAGGCCTCCGTGAAGGCGGCTTCGTCCAAGGGGCCTTCGAGTTCGAAGGAGATTTGATTGAAGTACGGCTGAGTCTCTTGCTCCTGAAGATGGGAGATGAGGATGCCGTGCTGAAGCGATGACAGCGGATAGACGTCTTCGACATCCTCCTGGGACAGGCCCGCCAAGGGGAAGCCGGAAGCGGGGCCGGAGGCGCGTTCGACGGCGGGCTCGGCGTCGGCGGTGGGAGCATCACCCGCCGCCGCGGCCAGGGTCGCCACGGTCGGATGGTCGAAGAGCTGCTTCACCCGGAAGTACAGGCCCGCTTGCTCGGCACGCGAGACGACCTGGATGGCGATGATGGAGTCACCGCCCAGCTCGAAGAAGTTCTCGTGGATGTCCACCTGGGACCGGCTCAGCACCTGTTCCCAGATGGCGGCCAGGGCCGCCTCCTTCGCGTCGCGAGGCCCCTCGAATGGCCGTGACACGTCCTCCGAACGCTCGGGGGCTGGCAACGCCCGCCAGTCCACCTTGCCATTGGGTGTCAGCGGCAGGGCGTCCAACATCACCAACGCCGAAGGCACCATGTGCGCCGGGAGCCGCTGCTGGAGGAATGCACGGAGCGCGGCCGGGTCCGGTGCCGGCTGCGCCGCGGGGGTGGCATAGGCCACCAACCGCTTGCCGCCAGCTCCCTCCTCGCGAGCAACGACGACGGCATCCTGGACTTCGGGGTGCTCGCGCAGCACCGCCGCCACTTCCCCGGGCTCCACCCGGTAGCCTCTCACCTTCACCTGGAAGTCCGTCCGCCCGATGAACTCCAGCCTCCCATCCCCCAACCACCGCACCTTGTCCCCCGTGCGGTACAGCCT
>NZ_JAAIYB010000748.1 GCF_010894475.1 Myxococcus vastator | reverse complement strand
CTTGCGCGGGCAGCAGGGACAGCGCCGCGCGCACCCCGGGCTCACCGCCCAGCGCGGAGAGGAAGCCCCGGGCCTCGCCCATCACCACCAGGTCCAGCTCCTCGTCCGGGGGGATGCCGGCCCGCAGCCGCGCGGAGTCCACCGCCTCCAGCAGCCCGCCCAGCTTGTCCACGAGGCCGCGGGCGAGCGCGTCCTGGCCGCTCCACACCCGGCCGCGGGCGACCTCGTCCACCTTCGCCTTGTCCATCTTCCGCCGCAGCGCCACCTGGGTGATGAAGCTGTCATAGGACGCGTCCGCCCACGCCTGGGCCGCCTCCTGCTCCTCCGGCGTCCAGGGGCGCCACACGTCCAGGATGTCCGCCAGCGGCGCGCGGGTCAGGCTCTCCTGGTGCACGCCCAGCAGTCCGCCCAGCAGTCCTTCAAAGGCGGGCTTGATGTAGAAGACGCCGATGCTGCCCGTCAGGGTGGTGGGCAGGGCGAAGACCTCGTGCGCGCCAATGGCGGCGTAGTAGCCGCCGGACGCGGCCATGTCCCCCATGGAGGCGATGACGGGCTTGTGCCTGGCCGCCTCCAGCACGGCTTCGTACATCAGGTGTGACGCCAGCACCTCGCCGCCGCCCGAGTCCACGCGCACGACGATGGCCGCCACGCTCGGGTCCGACTGCGCCTGCTCCAGCGCGCGCATCACCGTCTCCGCGCCCGCGAGGCGGCTGAAGCCCAGCGGGTCCTCGCGGCTGCGTCCGCCGATGATGTCGCCCAGCACCGGCACCACGGCGATGCGGCGCCGGCGGGCCCAGCGGCCCTCGCGCTCGTCGCGCGGCGCGTACGTGGTGCTGAAGCGTCCGCCCGGCACCAGCTCCGCCACCTTCTTGTCCAGCTCCGTCGAGGAGATGATGCCGTCCATCAACCCCAGCTCCACCGCGCGCTTCGGGTGGGGCAGGCCCTGGGCCCACAGCGCGCGCAGCCGCTCCACGGGCACCTTGCGGCCCTCCTGCACGGCCTTCTCGTAGACGGCCACCTCCGTGTCCAGGTAGGCGTTCGTGGACTCCAGGGCCGCGTCGCTGGGCTCGGTGCGAGTGAGCTGCTCGGGGGCCGTCTTGAAGCGGCCCACCCGCGCCACGTCCCAGTGCACGCCCAGCTTCTCCATCGTCCCGCCGTACGTCTGGAGGTGCGCGGCCAGGCCGTTGATGTAGAGAATCGACTCCTGCAGCGCGTAGATGCGGTCCGCCGCCGACGCGACGAAGTAGCCCAGGTCGTCCGTGGACAGCACCACCGCCATCACCCGCTTGCCGGCCGCGCGCAGCCGCAGCAGCGCCTGCCGCAGCTCCTCCGCCTTGCCCCAGCTCACCCCGGGCAGGCGCTCCAGCTTCACCACCACGCCGGCCAGCCGGTCGTCCTGGGTGGCCAGCTCCAACCACCGCGTCAGCCGCAGGTACGGGTCCGCCTCGCTGACGCCCAGCCAGGAGAGGACGGGGCTGGTGCCGCCGCTCAAGGCATCATTCAAGTCCAGCAGCGTCACCACGCCGCCGCGCGGCGCGATGGAGCGGTACGTCTCCGACGACAGGCGCACCGCCACCAGATGGTCCAGCCCCGCGTTCGTCCCGCCCGCCGCGTAGGTGAGGCCCAGGTGCGAGGTGTCCACCGTGGCCGCCACCTGGAGCGCGATGGGCACCCCGGAGGTGAAGCCGTGGGACACGCCCGCGCCCAGGCGGAGGCCCGGAATCACCTCCGCGTTGAGGGTGTACGTCGCCTGGCCCTGGCGGAAGGCGCCCTCCGAAAAGAGCCAGTCCACGCCCAGCGTGTAGCGCTCATCCAGCGGGCGCACGCCCAGGCCCAGGTTGTACTGCCGCTTCAGCGCCAGCGTGGCCTCGGTGGGGGCGTTGACGTCGCGCACCACCGCGCCCAGCGACAGCGCCCGCAGGGGGCGCGCCGTGAGGCCCACGTCGAAGGTGTCCAGCGCGTCGATGTCCCGGTTGGACGAACCATAGGCGTGCCACGAGGCGCCCAGCTGCAGCGTGCGCGTGCCCAGGGAGAGGCCCAGCGACGTGCGGCGGTAGTCCGGCTCCGCCCGGCCGCGAATCCACTCCATGGCGCCGCCCAGGCCCATGCCGAGCAGGCGCGTGGCCAGGAAGACGCCGTCTCCCAGGCCGTCATGCACGAGGTTTCGCTCGTGCAGGTAGAAGAGCTGGCTGCCTTCAACGAAGCCCAGGCCCGCGGGGTTGAGCGACAGGGCGGTGGCTTCATCCACCAGCGCGGCGCCCGTGGGTGGCAGCGTCAGCCCCCGGGAGGGCAGGGC
>NZ_JAAIYB010000747.1 GCF_010894475.1 Myxococcus vastator | reverse complement strand
CCCCGACTCCAGCTCCAGCGCGCCAAAGGACGTGGCCAGCCGCGTCTTTCCCATGCCGCCGGGCCCCAGCAGCGTGACGAGCCGCGTGCCGTCCGCGAACTCGCGGCGGAGCCACCCGAGCTCCATGCTCCGCCCCACCAGTCCGGCTTGGAGCACGGGCACATTCCCCTGTCTGTCTCTGGGCGCACGTGGAACGCCGAAGCGCCGCTCCGACAGGTGCGCGGGCAGCACCTCCACCAAAGCCACGGCATCATCAATGCCCTTCAGCCGGAACGCGCCCAGGGGACGCACCGCGGGCCGGCCCAGCGCCTCCAGCACCTGCGCGGCCTGCGCCCAGGCGCCGCCACTCACCAGGACCTGACCGCCATGGCCCGCGGCCGCCACGCGCGCCGCCACGTTCACCATGCGGCCCAGGTAGTCCGTCCGGCCGGTGCGCGCGTCCACGCGGCACTCCGGCTCGCCCACGTGCACGCCCATGCGGACCCGCAGGCCCCGGAACAACAGGCCTCCGGGCCCCACCTCTTCGGCGGCCTCGGGCTGGGAGAGGAGGTCCACCGGCCAGGGCGCGCGCAGCAGCACGTCCTGCGCCTCCAGACACCACGCCAGCGCCTCCATCACCGAGGGGAACGCAATCATGAAGGAGTCCCCCTGTGTCTTCACCTCGTAGCCAGTGCCGCCGGCCAGCAGGGAGCGCAGGACGCGGTCATGCACCTCCAGCGCGTCACGCATGCCGGCGCCACAACGCTCCCACAGCCGCGTGGAGCCCTGCACGTCGGTGAACACCAGCGCCACCGAGCCCTCGGGAGGCGTCGCGGGGACTGGCTGGGCGTCCTCACCGGGCAGTGCCCTCAGCATGCCCGCCGAGGAGCCTGCCAACCTTCTGGAGGACACATCACCCATCGCACGCTCCTGCGATGACACCACGCGGAGGTGATGACACCACGCGGAACGAACACCGCCCATGCGTGACGGGCACATGCTCCGGGCCTCAACACAGACAGCATCCGGCACGCGACGCTCGCGCGCGGACGCGTCCACAACGCCACGGCGCCCTCGCCCCCGGAGGCACCGCCGGTGTGAACCCCGTGCCCACCTCCGGCACGCCTCGACTGTCTGCGACTGCATACATTGCCCGTGGGTACGGGTTGCCCGCATGCGTCCCCGGTGCAATTTTTCGCGCCCGCCACCCTTCACCCGGCCCGCACTCCTCGGGGTGGCCCCGCCCGGACACTCGCACCGCGAGCCGTCCGGCGACCTGGACCCACTGGGGAGTCGATGAAAAAGACACTGTCTCCGAAGACGTTTCCGCTGCTCGCCCTGACGATGTTTGGCATTGCGGGCTGCGAGCCGCTGCCACCCGACACCGCGTCCCCGACCGGCGCGCTGACGCAGCCACAGGAGTCGTTCAACGGGCTGTCCTTCAATGGCCTGTCCTTCAACGGGCTGTCCTTCAATGGCCTGTCCTTCAACGGGCTGTCCTTCAATGGCCTGTCGTCGGAGGCCTTCAACACCTGGTTCCAGGCCGACCCCTCCCTGGCCGACATGGCGATGCGCTACGTGGTCCGCTGCGCCGTGCCCGCGGGGCAGACGCGCACCTACACGGACCCCGTGTTGGAGCAGACGTACACCTGGGAGGGCGGCCTGGGACTGGCGCCGGACTGGGCCGGTGGGAGCGCGGCCACGCTCGCCGAACAGCAGGTCGTCTCCGCGTGCCTGGCGGCCCACGCCAACCGGATGGGAGCGGAGCTGCTCATCTCCCTCCTCGGCCTGGACGGCGCGGGGGCCGTCATTCCCTACACGGCGCAGGAGCTCGCCACGCACGCCCGGCAGGAGTCGTGCTTCTTCGGCAACCTCTTCAATTCCGAGGGCATCCACGTGGGCGCGGACCGCGCTCCGCTGGGGCCCCAGGAGAGCACCTCGCGCGCCTGCGCGGGCCTGCTCCACGACGGCACGGAGACGCTCGTGCCCTGCGCGCCCATGGTGTACGTGGGCGCCTGCACGTCCCACTGCACGCTGGACGCGAGCGGCCTCTACTACGAGACGTGCACGCTCGGCGGAGTCACCTACCGCCCCCTCACCACGCGGCTGTCCCCCGCGAATGTGAATCAATGTGGGGACGGCGTGTGCCAGGCCACGGAGCACTGTGGCACCTCCGACCGGTACGACAGCTGCGCACAGGACTGCGGCCCCTGCCCGTGAGGTGAGCCCCGCGAGCGTCCGCTGCCGGACGCTTTTCGCGCGCGCGTGACGGAATGCATTGGAAGGCGCATGGGCGTGGCTACTTCCCTCTCCCATGCACCCAACCCCGTTC
>NZ_JAAIYB010000746.1 GCF_010894475.1 Myxococcus vastator | reverse complement strand
GCACCGTGAGGGACACGCCCAACGCGCTCCAGCGGCTGCCCCTGGGCGCGGGCGTGTCCCTCACGGTGCTGTGGCCCCGCGCGCCCACCGAGCCGCTGCTCGACGTGCCCGAGGCCGCGCTGGAGGCCAACTCCGTCATCCTCCGGCTCACCTATGGGGACACCGCGGTGCTCTTCATGGCGGACGCGCACGCCCGGACGGTGGACCACCTGCTGGCGCGCAACGCCCCCATGCAGGCCACGCTGCTCAAGGTGGCCGCGCACGGCACCGAAGGGCCCACCTCTGCTGCCTTCCTGTCGGCCGTGGGGGCCCGCGCCGCCGTCATCTCCGCGGGCGAAGGCAACCTGATTGGCGCCCCCGCGCCAGTCACCCTCAAGCGGCTGGAGGCCACCGGCGCGCAGGTGTTCCGCACCGACATGCACGGCGAGGTGCAGGTGGTGAGCGATGGGAAGACGCTCGTCGTCACCCCGCAGCGGCTGTCCGCCGGCGTTCCGGAGGACACCCGCTACAGCTACCCGGGCCTGGGCACGCCCACGCCCCGGGACGCCGCGCTCGCGGGGGACTCCCGGCGCTCGACGGGCCGCTCCGGCACGCGTGACGCTTCGGGCAAGCCGCCCACGGGGAAGATGTACACCCTGAGCCTCGACGACCCGGCAGGCGACGGGGCGCCGCCCTCGCGCGCGGGCTCGCGCTCGCGTAGCGGCGCCTCTGACTCGGGCGCAGTGAAGGTGGGGACGTACGTCGGCAGCAGCCGCAGCGACGTGTTCCACAAGCCCGGCTGCCGCAACGTCATGAAGATCAAATCATCGAACCTGGTGACCTTCTCCAGCCGGGCAGAGGCCTCGCGCGGACGGCGGCCTGCCCGGGACTGCAACCCCTGAGGAGCCACGCCCCATGACGACCCGGGCCACGCTGGACCGCATCGAAGACGACCTCGCCGTGCTGGTGGTGGAGGGCCGGGAGGTGACGCGCCTCCTGCGCGAGCTTCCCGCCGGCCTCCGCGAGGGAGACGTGCTCGACCTCGACACCCTGGAGGTGGACCGGGAGGCCACCGAGGCCCTGCGCGAGGAGGTGCGCAGGGCCCGCGAGCAGGCGACCCGCGGCAAGAAGCCGCCGCCGGCCGGGAGCTTCGACCTCTAGACGGCTACATCGACTTGGAGAGGACCAGCGGAATCTCCAGGTCCACGTCCTCGCCGGCGAAGGCGGAGAAGACCATCCCCTTCGCGCGGTCGCGGATGCAGGTGCCCACGGGGCTGTTGCGGTTCAGGTCCTTGCGGTCGAGCGTGGCCGCCGTCACCGTGCCCGAGCTGCCCACGGTGGCCGTCAGCGTCACCTTCCCGCCCTTGAAGGACGGGTTCTTCCGCAGCTCGGCCTCCACGCAGTCCCGGAAGGCGGGCTGCGTCTTCGCCAGCACGCGCTCCACCTCTTCGTCGGACGGGCCGCCGATTTCCTCGGTGTCGGCGGCGGCCACTTCCTCGCCGCCGCGCACCGCCGGGTCCACGTCCTTCTTGTCCGGGTCCACGTAGACGGCCTCCAGGGCCCCCTTGGACGGCGCCGCGGCGGCCTCCGGGTCCGCGACCGCGCCGGTGTCGGCGGGCGCGGCGGCCGGGCGCTTCTTGCCCTCGGCGGGCGGCTTGGGGGGCGCGGGCGGCGGCGACCGACCCATCAGCTTGTCACGCAGCGCGCCCACGCCTTCCGCCGAGAAGACGGGCTGCTCCACGGCGTTGCCGCTGGCGTCCACCGTCTGCACGCGCAGCGGCACCACGCCCAGCGTCTCCGACAGGACATACGCCAGGCCCAGCGGGACGATGAGCAGCAGCAACGCGAAGACGGCGTACTTCCAGGCGGGGTTGCGGCGGGTGACGCCCGACTTCTTGGCGAAGTGACGCGTGTCCTGCACGGCCTTGCCGTCGTCGTCCTCCTCGTCGCCCAGCGCGGCCCGCCGGTCGTCGGAGTCCCGCGCGTCGTCGTCGTCCTGGGGCGCCTCGTCGTCACCGCCGTCGCGGTTGCCCGGCAGGTCCAGGTCGGAGAACAGCGCGTCGTCCAGCGGCGCGGCGTTGGCGGCTTGAGGCTGCTGCGCGCGGCGGGTCACCTGGGCCTGCTGCTGGGCCTGCGGCTGGGCGCGCGGCAGGGGGTCACCGTAGTAGGTGTTGTCCGGCGCTTCGTCTTCGTCGTCCGGCCAGGGCTGCTCGGGCTCGGCGTGCCGAGGCTCGGGCTCCGGCTCGGGTTCCGGGATGAAGGCCTGCGGCTCCGGCTCCCGGCGGGCGGGCGCGCCGCGCGAGGGACGTGCGGGCTCGGGCGGAGGCGGCGCCGCGATG
>NZ_JAAIYB010000745.1 GCF_010894475.1 Myxococcus vastator | reverse complement strand
GGGGCGGGCGGAGCCACTGTATGTGGACGGCTCGCGCGGTCTGGCGCTGATCGCCTTCTCCACGCTGGCGGTGGCGTCCGTTGGCTGGTCCGTGAATCCGGAGGTGACGACCACCACGGGCATCGAGCTGCTGAAGCTGACGGCCATCTACATCACCTTCGTCAACGTCATCACCACGGGCCGCCGGCTGGCGGTGGTGTGCGGGGCCCTGGTGCTGGCGTCGGTGGTGACGTCCGTGGGCGCCATCAACTGGTACCTGGTGGGTGAGGACCTGGTGGAGGGCTTCCGCGCGCGCTGGGTGGGCGTCTACGCGGACCCGAACCACATGGCCATGAACCTGGCGCTGGTGGTGCCGCTGGCGGTGGCCTTCGTGGCGCGCAAGGGCAGCGGCTGGCTGTGGCGGCTGGCGTGTCTGGCGGCGGCCGTCCTCGCGGTGGCGGCCATCGTCGTCTCGCACTCGCGCGGCGGCTTCATCGGCCTCTCCGCGGCCATGGCGCTGTGGGCCTTCCGAGAGAAGCGCCGCATCCAGGCCATTGTCGTGGGCTCGCTCTTCGTGGTGGGCCTGCTCATCTTCGCGCCGCAGAGCTTCTGGCAGCGCAACGAGACGGTGGCCGAGTTCCACGAGGACGCGTCCGCCATGGGCCGCGTCTACGCGTGGCAGGTGGCCAGCCGCATCAGCCTGGACAAGCCGCTGCTGGGCGTGGGCGCGGGCGGCTTCCGCTACGCGTGGCCCCTATACGCGCCCCCCGAGGCGCGCCGGGCCTACGTGGCCCACAACATCTTCCTGGACGTCATCGGCGAGCTGGGCTGGGTGGGCTTGCTGTTCTTCATGGTGTTCGCGGGCGGCGCCGCGGGTGGCGCCTTCCAGGCGTCGCGGGACAAGGAGGTGGGGTGGCTGGCGCGGGCCTTGTCCGCGTCGGTGGTGGGCTACCTCGTGTGTGACTTGTTCTCCGGCTACATCCTGTCCGCGCACTGCTACGTGCTCTTCGGACTGGCGGCGGCGGCGCACCGGGTGGCGCGCGCGTCCGAGGCGGCGGACATGCAACGGGTTACGGCTTCGCAGGAGCCGGTGGTGGCGACGTGGGAGGGGTCCGGACATGCGGCGTGAGGAGGCGCGGATGGGGCAGGAGCCCCTCCGTCTGGTTCAGTTCACCCGGTCTTTCCACATTGGAGGGACCGAGGTGCAGGTGCTGGAGCTGCTGCGGGGACTGCCCGCCAGCTACCGGCTGCAGGTGTCCGTGCTGGATGATTCGGGGCCGCTGATTGGCGCGGTGTGGAAGCTGGGCCACGCGCCGGCGGCCTTCCCGCTCAAGGGCTCCGTGGTGCAGCCGAACACGGCGTATCAGGTGTACCGCATGGCGCGCTGGCTCAAGGCGAACCGCGTGGAGCTGGTGCACGTGCATGACTTCTACTCCACGATGGTGGCCGTGCCGGCGGCGAAGCTCGCGGGCACGAAGGTCATCGTGGGCCGGTTGGACCTGGCGCATTGGCAGGGGCGGGCGCGGCGCGCGGTGCAGTCACAGCTGTGCCGCATGGCGGACCATGTGATTGGCAACGCGGAGGCCATCCGCCACCAGCTCATCACCGAGGAGGGCCTGCCGGCCTCCCGCGTGTCCGTCATCCACAACGGCCTCGACTTGCCGCGCTTCGAGTCCCGCAGGCGCGAAGGGCTGCGCGGCCCGCTCCCCGACACGGGGGACGCGCCGGTGGTGGTCCACGTGGCCAACATGAATCACCCGGTGAAGCGGCAGGAGGACCTGCTGCTCGCGCTGGCCCAGCTGCGCCACGCCGGCATCACCCTGCACGCCTTCCTGGTGGGAGATGGTCCGCGCCGGCCAGGCCTGGAGAAGCTGGCCGGTGAGCTGGGCGTGTCCGATTCCGTGCACTTCCTGCGGCACCGCACGGACGTGCCCGCCATCTACGCCCGGGCGACCTTCGGCGTCCTCTGCTCCACCGCGGAGGGCATGTCCAACGCGGTGATGGAGGGCATGGCCGCGGGGCTCCCCATGGTGGTGACGCGCGTGGGGGGCAACACCGACCTCGTCCTGGACGGCGAACGCGGCCTCGTGGTGGACCCCGAGCGCCCCGCACAGCTCGCCCAGGCCTTCCGTCAGCTTCTCGCGAATCCCGAGAAGGCGAGAAGCATGGGTCAGGCGGCGCGGGACTTCGTGGCGCGCGAGCTCTCCCTGGAGAAGATGGTCCGGCGCCATGACGCGCTGTACCAGCGGATTGCCCGGGGCGCGGACGCCTGAGGGCATGTCAGAGCGGTGTGGATACTGAGTCTCCACCGGGCGCAATGAGGGCGGGGCCGGGGCGTAGGG
>NZ_JAAIYB010000744.1 GCF_010894475.1 Myxococcus vastator | reverse complement strand
CTTCCAACCCCCACCCGCCGCCCGTCACACTGGTGCACACATCTGCCGACACCGCGTGTAGAAACCGACAACGTAGTCGGGCGCGTCCTGGATGGTCAAGGCGTTATCGTTGCCCGTGGATGTGGTTTGTGGTAGTAGTGCCCGGCTGAAAGGCCGGGAACGAGTCTTTCAAGGAGGCAGTGAGTGCAGACCAGCTTCAAGACTGGTGACAAGGCGGTCTACCCGGGCCAGGGCGTCGGTGAAGTGATGGGTATCGAACACACCGAGGTGGCCGGGCAGCGCCAGTCCTTCTACGTGCTGCGCATCCTGGAGAACGGAATGCGGATCATGATTCCGATCAACAAGGTCGGGTCGGTCGGTCTCCGGGAGATCATCAGCGAGGAGGACGTCAAGCAGGTCTACTCCATCCTCAGGGAGAAGGACATCTCCGTTGACTCCACGACGTGGAACCGTCGCTACCGGGAGTACATGGAGAAGATCAAGACGGGCTCGGTGTTCGAAATCGCCGAAGTGCTCCGCGACCTCTACCTCCTGAAGGGCGACAAGGACCTCTCCTTCGGCGAGCGCAAGATGCTGGATACGGCGCGCTCCCTGCTCATCAAGGAGCTGTCGCTGGCCAAGGACTGCACCGAGGATGAAATCGAGTCGGACCTGAAGAAGATCTTCAATCTGGCCTGAGCCGCGGGACTGCCGTCCAAGACTCGTCGCCCCGGGTTCCCCATCAGGGAGCTCGGGGCTTCGTCTTTCATGCCACATGATGTCCGCCCATGAGTGAGCCGCTGCCGGGGTCCCCCATGGAAGAGGCGCGAGCGCGCCGCATCGCGGAGCTCGAGGCCCGGTTGTCACGCCGCCGCGTGGGCGTGCGTCCCGTGGCCGCGGTCATGGCCATCGCCGTGGGCCTGGCGCTGCTCGGCATGCAGTGGAAGGACCTGTCGTATTTCCTGTCCCCGAGCGTGCCGCTGACGTTGGGCGCGGAAGGGGCCTACCGCTTCGAGGCGCTCGCCTCCAACCGTTATGCCCAGGTGCACGGGGTGCCCACGGTCCGGGGCGCCTATGAGCGCGCGGACGGAGCGCTGTATGTCCTCGTGGGGCTGCGCGACTCGCCCTTCGTGGTGCGCCGGCCGGCGCTCCCGGGGGAGCAGTGGACGGAAGGCCGTCCCCCACCGCAGCCCGACCAGCGCCCCTTCGCGGTGCGAGGGCGGCTGCTGGCGCAAGAGGATGCCTCTCGCTACCGCGAGGCCCTGGCTCTGATGGAGCGCATGGGCGAACTCCAACCACGGGACGGCCGGTTGTGGCTGCTCATCGAAGGTGAGCGTCCCGGCGCGGACAGGGGATTGCTGCTCGTGTGCCTGGCGCTGGTCACCTTCGTGGTGCTCAACGCGATGCTGTTGGTCAAGGGGCTGAAGCGCCGGTGAGCCGGCCGAGCTGCTCGCGGGCCTCGCGGTTGCCGGTGTCGTACTTCAGGGCCTGCTCGAAGGCGGCGCGCGCCTCGTTCACCCGGCCCGCGGCGGCATGCTCCGCGCCGACCTGGACATGGAGCCGCGACACCTGCTTGCGCAGGGGCGGGCCGTGTTTGCTCCAGCCGTGTGCCAGGGCATCGTCCACGGAGAGGGCAACCGTCAGCTGCGCGATGGCCTCCGGAAAGTCCCGCTTCGCCAGGGCCTTCTTCGCCTGCGACTCGGCTGTCTCGAAGCGGAGGAGCTGTCCGTGCAGCGCGGTGAGCTTCTCCGCCTGGGCCAGGTCCCGGGCCGCCGCCACGTCCCCCGCTTCGTAGCGGCGCAGGACCTCGATCTCCTTCGAGGACCTGGCGTCGGATGGCGCCGCCGCCGAATCGAGCGCCCCGGCCGTGCGCTTGTTCGAGGGTGCTGGCTCCACGCCGCGCGCTAGGCGCTGGGCGTTCGCCGCGGAGTCCTCGCCCCCCATCGCGAGCGCGCTGGCGGAAGCCGCGTCAGCCTCTTGCGTCCGCCGCTGGGCGTTCGCCGCCGAAGCACTGCTCCCCGTCGCGCGCTCGTACGAGGGGGCCACGGCCACGGGGCGCACCTGCTTCGTGGTGCCCCGCGCCACATTCAGGGCGCTGATGCCCGTGGCCTTGGGCGTCAGGGGCGCGCTCTCCTCTTCGGGAGGCGGATTTCCCGACGTGGCCGACGCGGCGCCCACTGCCGTGTCGCCCGTGTTCTCGGCGGGCGCTTCCGGGGCGGACCGCGGGGGCGCACCGGACACGACCACCGTCGGCGAAGCGAGGGCCGCCGGTGGCGGAGCGGGGGAGGTGTGCTCCGTTCCGTCGGCCATCCCCATGGAAAGCAGCGCGATGAGCGCGGCCACCCCCGAGCCC
>NZ_JAAIYB010000743.1 GCF_010894475.1 Myxococcus vastator | reverse complement strand
CCTGAACGCCCACACCTGTCACCCCGCAGTATCCCTCCAAGGAGCAATCACCATGAAGCTGGAGTTCCCCTTCAAGCAGTCCCTGCTCGCCACCAGCGTGGCCGTCCTGCTCGCCGGCTGCGGCACCCCCGTCGAGGAAGCGGCCCCCGAGGCTCCCGAGGCCTCCTCCCTGGAGAGCAGCGAGGAGGCCCTGTTCAACGCCCTCCCCTCCTGCGAGGAGCCCGAGGAGCTGGAGCACGTCGTCGAGCACGCGTGCTACCACGCCGAGTACGGTCCCTTCGCGCCCGTCACCGCCGCCGCCCTGGGCGCGCCCGTCCTCGTGGACGTCAGCCAGGCCCACACCGCCTACCAGGTCACCCTGCCGCAGCGCTCGCCGTGGAACTACGCCGGGCGCGTCTCCTTCCTCCCGGACGAGTCGGGTGAGTTCGCCTTCATCCTGTCGCGCAACCGCGGCCTGCGCATCTTCGAGGCCGCCACCGGCACCGAGGTCGCCCGCGAGTGCCGCTACACCGTCCCCACCGAGGTCTGCTCCAGCCTGAAGAAGGCCACCATCGCGGACCTCGAGGCCGACACCGAGTACTACCTGGAGTTCCGCTCCATCCGCCCCTCCAACGCCGCCTTCACCCTCATCATCGAGGAGGCGGGTCACCACCACTGACCTGACCGGCGGAGCGTCTTGCTGGCCCACGGCGGGAGCTTCCTCCTCCCGCCGTGGGCCTTCGCGCGTTCGCGCCCGTGCGACATATGCACCTGAGTTGCATTTGAATCCAGGAAGCATATAGGAAGCACCCCATGCGCCCGACCCTCCGAGTCCTCTTCCTGGCCGCGTGTGCCGCGGCGGCCGTCGCCTGTGGCGGTGACGAAGAGCCGCCCCCCGTCGAGCAAGGCGACCCCTGCGAGCCCAACGGCCACATCCACCGGGAGCCCACCGGCGACTGGTGCCACTGCAACAAGGGCCACGTGGCCGCCGATGAGGGCCTGGCCTGCGTGCCAGACCCTGACTACGTCCCCAGCGACGGCTTCGACTTCGGCGACGACGGCGAGCATGCCTGCTGGCACGTGACGAACGGCCCCTTCATCACCGTCAACGCCACCACCACCCGCCATCCGCGCGTGGACGACTTCCACACCTACTACACGGTGAAGCTCCTCCCGGAGAACGGCCAGTACGTGGGGACCTTCAGCTACAAGGCCTTCGCCACCGGCAACTTCGTCGTCTACCTCAGCAGCCCGGACGTGCCCGTCACCCTCACCGAGACGGCCATCAGCGCCACCGTGCCCCAGGCCGGCGCCCAGGCCACCGGCGGCTTCTGCGACGGGCTGAAGCACATGGTCGGCTACGAGCTCACGGACCGCGTCCAGTACACGCTCCAGCTCGGCCCCACGTCCCTGCCCGAGCTCCACATGGTCATCGAGCACCTCCAGTAGGCTTCCGGGACGAACCGACCTTCCGCGTTATTGCAACCTAGTTACTAATGCGTCATGAGTGGCGACTACCGGCGCTCGCGGCTTCGAGCCCGGCTCACGAAAGGAAGCCTCATCATGAAGCTGACCCAGCGGACCCTTTTCAGTGCATTCCTCGGCCTGTCGCTGGCCGCCTGCGGCCCCATGGACGACTCGGGACAGGACTTCACGTCGGAGCAGGAGCAGCCCCTGGAGGCCACCTGCACCAGCGTGGACAACACGGCCATGACGACGCATGCGTGCGCCCACGCGTCCAACCCTGGCGACAACGTGAATGTGAACGGCACCAGCGGCGCGCCCAACATCAGCCCCCAGCACACGCACTACACCGTGGCGCTGTCCGGCGGCGGCGCGGGTACGGTGACCTACATCCCCGTGGCGCGGACGTCGCCCAGCTCCACCGTTGAGTCCGTCGCGTTCTACGCCACGCAGAACGTCACCATCACCGCGGTGGACACAAGCGTCACGCCCAACGTCACGCTGACGGCGCTGGTGAGCACCGACGGCATCACCGAGGGCACCTGCACGCTGCACCACGCGCGGGTGTTCGACCTGACGGTCGGCCACACCTACGAAATCAACATCAGCGCGCCCACCACCTCGGTCGGCATCGTGCCCGAGTACCTGTATGACAACCGCGGCCGCTTCTACCGGGACGCGGACGGAGATGGCTACGGCGTCAGCAGCCCGATCTACCGCTTCGCGTGTGAGGCGCCCGCTGGCTACGCCACCCAGCGCTTCGACTGCGACGACACCAACCCCGCCATCTTCAACTGCTAGCCCGTCACCCACGGGGTGACCTGGGCCTCACTCGGCCCCTCCACCGGGGCGCTCCGCTCACCACGGGGGCGCCCCGGCTCTCCTCCTCGTACCCCTCCTGTCTCCTA
>NZ_JAAIYB010000742.1 GCF_010894475.1 Myxococcus vastator | reverse complement strand
CCTTCTATGCAGCGCAGTAAGGCTCCCTGGTTTTCGATGTTGGCGAGCGCCCTCCTGGCCATGAACTGCGGAGGCGACGAGTCACCGACGACCCCGCCGCCGAACCCTGGACGCCCCGATGCCGGTTCGAGTGGAGGAACCGTCATCGATGCCCCCGACAATCAAGCTCAGCGCTATGTGTCAACGGACACCCGGCACACAGACTCGCCCGAATGGACGTTCGACCTGCGGCAACAGATCGCCATCCCCAACGGTGTCCGCGAGGTCTACGTCGAGGTTCGTGGCTGCCGACACGACTACTCACCTCCTGGGTTCTTTCGCTTCAAGACGCCACAGGCAACAAGCTGGCGCGAATTGAGCGTTGACACTCCGCTCTGCGATACCCCCGGCATTCCATCTGCACAGGTTTGGCTCCCAGTCTCCGAACCGCCCCAGCTTGTCGTTGAAGCGCTACGTCCGCCGCGTGGCGGGAACTCATACGTGCTCACAACCGTAAAGGTCCTCGGGTGGCGAATGCCCTGACCGACTCAATGCACTGAGACTGTCGGCTCAAAATCACGCCGCAATCCAAACTATCAACACGGGGGCAAGAATGGGAAAGAATAACCGTCAAAATCGCGAGAAGAAAAAGGCAAAGAAGGTACAGAAGCAGTTCGACAAAACGGAGAAGCGAAGACTGCGCGGAGACTCACATCCAGAGTCTGAGGGCGCAACAATTGACCAAATTATGCAGGTTGCTCGGAGCGTCAGTAGTGGTCCCTTGGGATGGATCGATCACCGTCCGAATCCCGGGGCGAAAGCTCACGAGTGCTACAACAACGCGCAAGATATGACCAATCAAGCAGGCGGAAGAGTCATGCCTGGATGGTCATTCCATTTACGATTTCGACCAGGGGTAGGGAGCTATCTATTCACCACTCCGCATGCAGTCTGGGTTCCTCCTGACGGCGACGCCCCCGTCGATGTGACTCCGTATCCGGAGCCTTTTCACGCCCCAGTAATGGACAATGGAAGAGTGCTCTTTCTCGGCGACTTGGACGCTGACATTGTGCCTATTGCCGACGGAATCTACCTCTCCCCGCCCCTCCGGGCGTTTGCTATCGGTGGCTCTCCAGCGCTCGCGAAATATGTCGCAGAGCGGAACGAAAAATTTACTGGTGATTTCGAGAGCGAAAAGCGAGCCGCACTTGCACGTGCGGGACGCTAACGCCCCTCCAAGGTCTCGCTTAATCTCGGGGCTTGAGATTGTGCGCAAGTAGGCCCTGCACAACGTAGGTTCTCGCGAAGCGAACGGTGACCTTCATCACGTCGCCGAAGTCCCTTGTCTCGACACGCGCCACCCGTCCCGGAGCGACACCATCAATCGTCTCTCCGGAGCGAAGCGCGTCGGTGCGCGTCCAGCCGCGCTCGAACGTCCGCCAGCGATGGTCCGGCGTCACGACGAGCACACGCCCATCCGTCATGGTGAGCGTGCAGCGCGCCGCCTGATGCCTGCTGACGTGCGTCACCTCGAAGATGCCTCCATCTCTCTCGTTCTCGTGCATGGTGAGCACCCGCATCCCAGGCCGGAGCATCTCGGCGGGCACTTCCGAACCATCGCTGAGCAACACCGGCTCCCAAGGCGCGACACAGGTTCCGTGCGTGCCCCCTCCCCCTCCACCGCCACCAGTCGGCGTTGATGCGGGCCCCATCGCACTGCGCACCATGTTGACGCCGTAGTTGCTCGGCGGGAAGAACCACCGCTCGGCGCTGTAGCCGCTCGCGTTGTGGAGCCGCACCTTCAGGTAGAGCAGCTTGTTCGAAAGCGAGTCCCGCAGCCGGTTGAGCTTGTCGCCATACATGAAGGTGAAGCCCGCGCTCGTCGCGTTGCTGGCGTCTCCGTCGACCGCGCCATTCTGATATTTGCGGTCCGCCAGCGGCACCGACGTCCCATAGAGCCACTGGGGCGCGTTGCTGTCGCTATATGCCCAGTAGAACCCCACCTCCATGAAGCGCAGCGCATCCAGGCTGTCATTCACCGCTTGAGGCTGGATGACGGCGTGGTAGTGCGCCCAGGTGAAGTTCGCCGCGCCACCAGCAGCCCCAGCAATCGCGTACCCCTCAATCACCTGGATGTTCAGCCGGTCGATGTTCGGCACGCCCTCGTTGTTGCCTCGGTAGTAGATGCGGCTTCCCGTGTCCGCGAGGGCCTGCACGGAACGGAAGAAGCCGTCGCTCAGGTAGTAGCGCCCCACCTGGACGTTGTTCGAGGCCACCTTGAGCGTCGTTCCGACGTTGTCGAGCTTCGCCCCGGCCGTGGGGATGCCGCTGCCGTCCTCCGCGTAGTTGGACGTCTTCAGCGTGTTCGCCGCGAGCAAGTCGAAGGT
>NZ_JAAIYB010000741.1 GCF_010894475.1 Myxococcus vastator | reverse complement strand
GTAAGCGTCCGGCCAACGACGTGCTGAGAGGCGTTGAGGTGAGAGCCGCCGCCGTGGACGCTGGCGAGCATGTCGAAGTCGGTGGAGAAGCAGGAGTGGTTCCAGGTCGCGGAGTCTTTCGAGGCCAGCGGACTGACGCAGGTGGAGTTCGCGCGGCAGCGTGGCGTGCGGCTGAGCACGGTGCAGTCGTGGGTGTACCGGCGACGCCGGTACCTGGCGGCGAAGGCCGAGCCGGTCCGCCTGCTACCAGTCAAGGTGACGGCCCCCGTGGAGCCGAGCACCACCCTCATCGAAGTCGTCACGGAGGGCGGGGCTCGCCTGCGCTTTGCCATGGGCACTGACGTGGGGTACGTGGCCCGACTCGTCGCCGCGCTGGGGCGGTGAGGCGGTGTTTGCCCTTCCAGCCTCGATGCGCGTGGTGCTGGCCACCGCGCCCGTGGACATGCGCAAGTCGATAGATGGACTCATGGCGCTGGTGCGCGCCGAGTGGGGCGAGGACGTCTACTCGGGCCACCTCTTCGCCTTCGTCTCGCGCAAGGGAGACCGAATCAAGGTGCTGACGTGGAGCCGGGGCGGCTTCGTGCTGCTGTACAAGCGGCTGGAGACGGGGCGTTTCCGGCTGCCGCCGGTGGACGAGGGCGCGCAGGTGGTTCACCTGGACGCCACGCAGTTGGCGATGCTGCTGGACGGCATCGACGTGGCCCAGGTGAGGCGCCAGCCCGCCTGGGCGCCTCCCGGGCGCACGGGCACCTGACGCGCCCGGCCCGGGACGCCTCCGCGCCGTGGCGTGTTGAGGCTACGTGCCGCGCGAGCTCCCTCAAGACCACTTCTGCCCCTGGCGCGAGGAGGCGGAGGAACTCAAGGAGCGCCTGACGTCGCTGGAGGCGAAGATGGCGACGCTGGAGCGCCACGTCTTCGGCCGCAGGACGGAGAAGCTGCCGACGGTGACCGCCGAACTGCGAGGGGACGGCGCAGACACGGCGGCCCAGGCCGAGGCCGCGAAAAAGAAGCGTCAGCAGCGGGCGGCCCGGAAGGCCGACGAGGCCCCGGCGAGAGAGATTCGCCACGCAGTCCCAACTGAGGAGCGCCACTGCCCGGCATGCGGCAACGAGGATTTGAAGCCGCTGGGCAGGGGCCGCACCTCAGTGGTGTACGAGTACGTGCCCGCCCGCTTTGAGAAGCAGGTGCACGTGCAGGAAGTGCTGGCGTGCACGTGCGGACGGGGCGTCGTCACTGCCCCGCCTCCAGCCAGGGTGGTGGACAGGGGCGAGTACGGCCCCGGCTTCCTGGCCCACGTGGTGACGTCGAAGTGCGCGGACGCCATGCCGCTGCACCGGCTGGCCCAGCGGGTGGAGCGAAGCGGCGTGCCCATGAGTCGCAGCACCCTGACGGACCTCTTCCACCAGGCCGCCTCGGTGCTACTGCCCCTCTCCCAGCACCTCCTGCAATGCATTGCCTCAGCGGACGTGGTGTGGGCGGACGAGACGCCGCTGCGCGTGCTGGACGTGAAGAAGACTCGTCTGGGCTACCTCTGGACTTTCCTCACCCGGAATGACGCGGGCGAGTGGCTCATCGGCTACCGCTTCAGCATGGGCCGGGCCAGCAAGACGCCGAAGGAAGTCCTGGGTGGCACCGCGGGCGCGCTCGTGGTGGACGCGTACACCGGCTACAACGCGGTGACGCTGCCGCAGGGCCGGGTGCGCGTCGGCTGCTGGGCCCATGTGCGTCGCCGCTTCTTCGACGCGCTGGCCACCGCGCCCGAAGCGCGACAGGCGATGGACTTCATCCTCGAACTCTACCGGGTGGAGGCCCAGGCGCGAGAGGCGGACGTGGTGCGCACCGCGGCCCACCGCGAGCTGCGCCAGGTGCACAGCGCCCCCGTCCTCGCCAGGCTGCGCGTCTGGCTTGAAGCCCAGGCACCGCGTCACCCGCCCAAGAGTCCACTGGGCCAGGCCATCTCCTACGCCCTCAAGCAGTGGGAGGCCCTCACGCGCTTCGTGGAGAATGAGCGGCTTCCTCTTGACAACAACCGCTCGGAGGCGGCGCTGAGAAAGGCGGCCCTGGGCCGTAAAAACTTTCTCTTCGTCGGCCACGAGGCCGCGGGAGAGAACCTCGCGGGCCTCTACGCACTGGTGGCTACCTGCGAGGCCAACGGCGTCAACCCCGAGGAATACCTCGCGGACGTCCTGCTGCGCGTGCAGACACACCCCAACTCGCGCATCGGTGAGCTGCTACCCCACGAATGGAAGCGGCGACGCGCCGCCGACCCGCCCGATTCGCCCCTCCAGCTCAGTCACTGAACAGCTCGCTCGTCGCGGCGCTCGCCGAACACGGTCCTCGTCCGTCATCAAGTCCTCCGGCACGACGTCCACCGGACGGTTACG
>NZ_JAAIYB010000740.1 GCF_010894475.1 Myxococcus vastator | reverse complement strand
GCCCCCCCCCCTGCTCGGCGAGGACGCCGTCCGCTTCGCGCGGGACGGCCAGCGCCGTGGGGCGGACGTCCTGGAGCTCCGCACGGACCTGCACGCCCCTGACGCGCTCGACCCGGAGGCGCTGGCGGCGGTGCTGCCGTTGCTCGTCTCCGAGCGGGGCAAGCCGCTGCCCGCCCGCTGGGTGGCCGCGGCCTGGCGCGTGGACCGGGACTTGATGGACGCCTCGGGGCAACAGGGGTCGCTGGCGGCGCCGCCGGGAAAGCTGCTCGCGTCGCACCACGCGAGCCGGCAGCTGTCCACGGCGGAAGCGCTCCAGTTGTGGGAGCGCGAGCTGCCCGCCGACGCCCTGGTGAAGCACGTGGAGCCGATGACGGACCCGGCGCACCTCGTCACGCTGCTGGAGACGCAGCGGCGGATGGCGGAGCGCTTCGGTGCCACGCGCGTCACGGTGCTGGGCATGGGCGCGGTGGCGCTGCCCACGCGGGCGCTGCTCGCTCGGGACAACGTGCTGGACTACGTCGCGATGGGAGGCACCTGGGTCGCGGCGCCCGGCCAGCGGCTGCTGGATGACGCCGTGCGGGAGCTGCGCGGCGCGGACCGGTACACGGTGGCGCCGCCGCTGCGGCTGGGCATCTTGGGGACGTCCATCCTCCACTCGCGCTCGCCCCGCATCCACCGTCAGCCCTTCGACCGCATCGACCTGCCGGAGGACGGGCCCGTGGAGGCGGTGGTGGACGCGCTGCTGCCGCACTACGCGGGCTTCGCCGTCACCAGTCCCTTCAAGCTGCGGCTGGCGAAGCACACGGGGTCCTCGCTGGACGCCATCAACACGCTGGTCCGCCGGGGCGACCGGTGGGAATCCTTCAATACCGACACGTTCGGCGCCCGCACGGTGCTCGAGCGGCTCGGGGCTCGCGAAGTCTTCGTCCTGGGAGACGGGGGCGCCACGTCGGCGCTCCGGTCCGTGGCGGCGGAGCTGCGCTGTGACTTGCGCGTCTTGCGACGCGCCGACATCCAGGCGCCTCTCACAGGGGCGGGCGTCTGGACGTGGCCCGATAGGGTGCCCGCTCCTGACGACCTGCGCTTCGACGGGGCCCGTGTGGCGGTCATCGCCTACGGCGCCCCGGGCCGGCGCATCGCCGCGGAGATTGTCCTCCGCGGCGGTACTCCAGTCCTGCTGGGTGCGGCGTGGTTCGTCGCGCAAGCCCGGCGTCAGCGCCAACTCTGGGAGTCCGCGACATGAATACCTTCGGCGAGCTGTTTCGCCTGACGACGTTTGGAGAGAGCCACGGCCCCGCGCTCGGCGCCATCCTGGATGGCTGCCCCGCCGGCGTGCCCCTGACGCGCGAGCAGATTCAAGTCGCGCTGGACCGTCGGCGCCCTGGCCAGTCCACCCTCACCACCGCGCGCAGCGAGCCGGACCAGGTGGAAATCCTGTCCGGCGTCTTCGAGGACAAGACGCTGGGCACGCCCATCGCCGCCATCGTGCGCAACACGAACCAGCGCTCGGGGGACTACGAGAAGCTGAAGGCCGAGGACCGGCCCGGCCACGCGGACTCCGTGTGGCGCGAGCGCTTCAAGCACCGCGACCACCGCGGCGGTGGCCGCACCAGCGGACGCGAGACGCTCTGCCGCGTCATCGGCGGCGCCATCGCGGAGGCGTACCTCGCCCGGGATTTGCCCTCCATCCGCACCGTGGCCTACGTGTCCCAGGTGGGCAACCTGGTGGCCGCCGTCCCCGCGCCGGGCCTCACCCGCGAGCAGGTGGACGCGCACGCCACGCGCTGCCCAGACGTCGCCCTCCGCGACGAGATGTCCCAGCGCATCCTCACCGCGAAGGAAGCGGGCGACAGCCTGGGCGGCGCCATCGACGTGCGCGTGGAGGGCCTGCCCGTGGGACTGGGCGAGCCCATCTTCGGCAAGCTCAAGGCGCGCATCGCCCAGGCGCTGGGCAGCATCGGCGCCGTCACCGGCGTCGTCTGGGGCCCACCCGACCTGCTCGAGCGCATTGGCCAGCCCGGCATCCAGTTCCACGCAGTGAAGGACGCGTACGGCGGCATCCAGGGTGGGCTCGCCAACGGTGAGCCGATGCAGCTCCGCACCTTCTTCAAGCCGCCCGCGACGCTCCAGGAGCACGCGAAGGGTGGCCGCCACGACCCGTGCATCATGCCCCGCGCCGTCCCGGTGCTGGAGGCCATGGTGTCGCTGGTCATCGCCGACCTCGTCCTCCACATGAACGCGAGGCCGCACGCCCTATGAGCGCTCTTCCTCCCGGGGCCTACCGTCCGCCTTCCGACCGCTGGGGCACCTTCGCCCGGCTCGCGAAGAACCTTCCCGAGGGCAGCATCGCGGTGGTGGACCGCACCGTCGCGAAGCTCCACCCCACCCT
>NZ_JAAIYB010000073.1 GCF_010894475.1 Myxococcus vastator | reverse complement strand
GAGAGACAGGCCCCGTGGTGCCTGGAAATACGTACAGCGGCACCCGGCCGCCTCCGGGAGGCACGCGCTGGACCACGCCGCGCGGCTCCAGCTCGGGCGGCAACAAACGGCCGGCGCGTGGCCAGCGCAACAACTCCGGCAGCGGCTGGAGCAGCCCTCCCGCGGGACGCACCTCGAACAACGCCGCGCCCAGCAACAGCTCCTCCGGCAGCGGCTGGAGCAGCCCTCCCGCGGGACGCACCACGAACAACGCCGCGCCCAAGGACGATGACTCGCGCGACAACAACAGCGGTAGCTCGGGCAGCGGCAGCGGCTGGAACACGCGTGGAGGCAGCAGCAGCGGCTCCAGCGGCTCGGGCTCCAGCAGCTCGGACTCCAGCGGCTCGGGCTCCAGCAGCTCGGACTCCAGCGGCAGCGGCTGGGGACGCGGTGGCAGCAGCTCCGGTAACAGCGGCAGCAGCAACCGTGGCTCCAGCAGCAGCTCGGGCTCCAGCTCCAGCAGCGGGGGCTGGGGACGCGGGGGAGCAGCAGCGGGAAGTCGTCCTCGGGCTCCAGCGCGCCTCCGTCCGGCCGCTCGGGTTCGTCGTCCTCCTCTGGTGGCAACAGCCGCTGGCGCTGAGGCGGACCCCGCCTCGGGGCGGGTGATGGCCGCCTCGCTTCGGCCAGTTCGACGACACCTGGCGTCCACATGAACGGCGCCGCGTCCCACTCCGGGGCGCGGCGCTGATGTTTTTTGGACAGCGCGGCGCCCTCCAGCCCCCTGGGCAGCGCCACCGCGGCGTCGACCAGGGGACGGACGGAGCGCGGGGTGGATTGCCGCCGCGTGGGGCCGTGGAGAGCTTTCCCGCGATGATGCGTCCTCTCCTGATGGCTCCATGTGCCGTGCTGGGACTCTCACTGGGCTGCGGCCCTGGCGATTTCACACCCGACCCTGGCGTGCAGACCGACGACGCCGAGGCCGTGGACCTGGACAACCTCCACATTGGTGTCAGCGGCACGGTGGACCTGCTCCCCGAGGCCCGGCGGTTGCTCGAGGCCCGGGGCCTGCCCCTGCCTTCGCTGGAGGGAGCGCCCCTCACCGCCACGGAGCCCCTGCGGCTGTCGGTGAATGACGCCAACGCCACCTTCGGCAGCACGCCAGCCGCCGCGGATGGCGCCTTCACCGTGCGCGACGTGGCCGTGCGGGAGATGCACCTGAGCCTCGCGGTGGGCGCGGCGGCCGCGGGACTGGTGCCCGCCCATACCGTCGTCTACGACTCCGCCTTCAGCGGCGCCCGGCCGCGCACGGACATCGTCGGCGCGCGCGTGTGGGCACTGCCGGACGCCTTCCATGACGCGCTCAGCGCCGCCGTGGGGGAGAGCGCCATCCGAGGCCACACCGAACACCGGGCGGCCACCCTGCGCGACGCCGGCTTCGTGCTGGGCCGTGTGGTGGACGCAAGCGGCCATCCCGTCGCGGGCGCGAAGGTCACCCCCGACGACGAGGCGTTGGCCGGTCGCATCCACTACCCCACCGCCGACCTCCAGGGCGCGAACCAGGACGGCACCGGCCCGGACGGCTTGTTCGTCTACGTCCACTCGGGCGCGGACGCGGAGGCCTTCCTCCTGTCCGTCACGGGCATGGACAGCTACGTGCCACGCAACGTGGGCGTGGCGCCGGGCTGGGGGCTGGTGCTCACCGTCCATCCCGGCCTCCACCCGCCGCCCTAGTCAGCGCGGCGCCCGGCCTTCCGCTCGTGACTCGGCTGCTCGGGGCCTGCTGCCCCGCGCGCGGGCCGCCCCCATGTTTCATCAGAAGTGCGCGCGGCTCGAGCCAATGGACTGACGGCGCCCATCCGTCCGCCCCCGTCGCTGCGCCGCACGCTCGTCCGATGCCGGAGGCAAGGGCGCGACGCATTTCTCTCATGGGAGCGTCTCGAACGGGGCCTCGAGCCGGTGCGTCACGGGAGGAGCCCTGTGCGTTCCTGGGGGACGCCACGATGAACGAGTGCTGGAGGCCGCAGCGTCGGAGCGCAGCCATGGCCCGCGGCATCGCCTGGCTCGCCACGCTGGGCGTCCCGCTCGTGGGCGCGCTGTACCTCTTGGGCTGGGCCTGGGACGTGGAGATGTTGAGGCCCGGCGTGGCCGGCATTCCCATGACGCCGGTGACAGGCATCGCCATGATATTCGGCGGCGCCGCCCTGGGCCTGCGGCTGCGCCGCCGCCCGCTCCGCCACCAGGAACCCGCGGCCACCGCCTGCGCGCTGGTGATGCTGGCCATCGGCGTGGTGAGTCTCCTGCGCGACCTCACCGGCTGGGACGCGGGGGCGGAGGCACTGATGCTGCGCCTGCTCGATGAGCACGCCTCGGCGCTCCCTCGACCCTCTCCCCTCTCCGCCACCGGCATGACGCTGCTGGGCGTGGCCCTGGCGCTCCCGGCGCGGAGCCGCTGCGTCCGGCTGCGCGACACGCTGGTCGTGCTGTCACTGGTGACTTCGACGCTGGGCCTCAACGGCCTGTTGATGGGCCCCTTGTTGATGGTGGGCACCCTGCCCTTCCTCGCCGAGCGCAGCATGGGCCTGCCCACCGCGCTGACGCTGCTGCTGCTGGCGGTGGGCACGCTCTGCGCGCGACCGGGCCTGGGGCTGATGAGCCGCATCACCCGCGACTCGCTCGGCGGCTTCCTCGCGCGCCGGTTGGTGCCAGTGGCGCTGATGGGCCCCTCGCTGGTGGGCATGGTGTTGATGCTCCTGCACGACGTGCGCGCCATCAACCTGGAGGCGAAGCTCCCCATCTTCGCCACCGTCGTGAGCGCGGGCGGCGCGGCGCTCGTGCTCCTGTCCGCGCGGGCCCTGGACCTCATCGAGACCCACCGCCAACAGGCCACCGCGGCGCTGGAGTCCTCCGAGGCGCGCTACCGGGGCCTGCTGGAGACCACCCCCGCGCCGCTCTTGACGGTGGATGCACAAGGCCTGCTGCGCTTCGTCAACACGGAGGCGGAGCGGGTGTTCGGCTATCCGCGCGAGGAGCTGCTGGGCCGCGAGGTGGAGCTGCTGGTTCCCGAAGGACTCTTCGGTGGCCGGAGCCTGGACACCGGCCTGGGCGAGCGCGCCATCCACGGCCGCCGCAAGGATGGCAGCCCGCTGTCGCTGGAGGTGCGGCTGAGCCCGATGTCAGGCCCGGAGGGTCCCAGCGTGCTCGCCGTCGTCCGCGACGTGACGGAGCGGGAGCGGTACCTCGCCAGCGTCCAGCGTGCCCGCGAGGAGGCGGAGCTGCAGCGCAGCCAGGTGCAGGCCCTGCTGGACCACACCCCCGTGGGAATCGTGTTCGTGGCGGCGGACGGCGACGGGCTGGTGGCCAACCCCGTCGCGGAGCAACTGCTCGGGCGCCCGCTGGGGGGCGTGACGCTGGAGATGACAGGGGACAGCCCCTTCGTGCTCACCGCTGACGGCAAGCCGGTCCACAGGACGGACGTGCCCATCGTCCGCGCGCTGCGCACGGGCCAGCGCGTGGGGCCCGAAGAGTTCCTCATCCTCCACCCCGACGGGAGCCGGCTGCCAGTGTTGATGACCGCGGCCCCCGTCTTCGGTCCTGGCGGGAAGGTGCGCGGCGTGGTCTCCACGGCGCAGGACGTGACGACGCGCCACGAGCTGGACCGGCTCCGGGAGGAATACGTCAGCCTCATCTCCCACGACCTGCGCAATCCGCTCCACACCATCAGCCTGCGCGTGGGCCTGCTGCGGCGCGCCCTGCGCGAGCGGAACCTGGAGCGGGAGGAGTCCATGACGGAGTCCATCCAGCGCAGCGTGGCCTGGATGAGCTCCATGATTGAGGAGCTGCTGGAGGGCTCGCGGCTGGAGTCCCAGCGGGAGACGCCGCGCCGCGAGCCCCGGGACCTGGCGCGCTTCCTGGAAGGGGTGCTGGAGCGGGACGTGGCCCCCGACGTGCGCGAGCGCTTCCACCTGGAGGTCCAAAGCAGCCTGCCCCCTGTCTGGGTGGACGCGACGAGGCTGGAGCGCGTGGTGGTCAACCTGATGACCAACGCCGCCAAGTACAGCCCCGACGGGCAGCCCATCACCGTGCGCGCCCAGCTCCAGCCGGGACAGGTGGTGGTGTCGGTGACGGACCTGGGCCCCGGGCTGAGCCCGGAAGACGCCGCCCGCGTCTTCGACAAGTACTACCGCACGCGGAAGAGCGGCGTGGCGGACGCGAAGGGCCTGGGGCTGGGGCTGTACATCAGCCGCCTCATCATCGAAGCGCACGGCGGGCGCATCTGGGTGGAGAGCGAGCCCAGCCGGGGCTCCACCTTCAGCTTCAGCCTGCCCGTGGCCCCGCCCGGCGCGACCCCGCTCCCGCCCCAGGTCCCGAATGGTCAGGACCCGGCGGCGGGAGACGGCTCCGCCGTCAGCGCGTAGGCGCCCAGCGCGGCAGCCAGTCCGGACCCTTGGCCGTTGTCAGCCGCGTCTGCCCGGTGCCATCCGCGCGCATGAGGTACACGTCCGTGTCGCCCTCGCGCTCGGACACGAAGGCCAGGTACTTCCCGTCCGGGCTCCACGCGGGCATGTCGTCCCGGAGCTTGCCGTCCGTCAGCGCCACGGGCGCGCCGCCCGCCACCGGCACCACCCAGATGCGGGTGTTCCCATCCGGCAGCCGGCTCACGTAGGCCAGCCGCTGCCCGTCCGGACTCCAGGCGGCCTCGCGCTCGTCGCCAGCAAAGGACTCGCCCGACACGGCGCGCAGGTCCGAGCCGTCCGGACGGAGGAAGTACAGCCGGTCCTTGCGCTCCCGGTCACTGACGATGACGAGCCACTGGCCGTCCGGGCTCCACTTCGGCGTGCGGTCCTCATGGTGGAAGAAGGTGAGGCGGCGCTCACCGCTGCCGTCCGCGTTCGCCACGTAGACCTCGGGGTCGCCCTCGCGGCTGCACACGAAGGCCACCTCCTTGCCATCCGGCGACACCGCTGGCTCGAAGCAGCCCTGGGGCACGTGCGTGAGGCGCACCTCCGGCACCCCCTCGCGGGGCTCCAGGCGCACCACGTCGCTGAAGCCCTGGGCGTCGGACTCGGCCACCAGCCAGGTGCCGTCCGGCGCCCAGCTCGCATTGCGCGCGCGCGCCCGGGGCGGGTGCAGCGGCACCACCGGGCTCTTGCCATCCAGCGGCAACACGCGCATCTGCTGGCGGTGCAGTCCGCCCTCCTCCGCCGCGGCGATGACGAGCAGCGACTTGCCGTCTGGCGACAGGGGACCGGGGTACACGTCCTCCTCACCGCGCGTCAGCTGCGTCTCCACGCCGTCCGGACTCACCTTCCAGACATCCTTCCGCCCCGCCCGCTCCGACAAGAAGATGACCGCGCCTGGAATGGCGCCCGCCTCCTCCTTCGACAGCGGCCCAGGGCCGGGCGTCCCGCCACACCGGCCGGAACACCCGACACCGAGCACGGCGAGCGCGGTCAGACACCGCGCCCGCCACGGCCAGGAACGCTGAAGCCGTTCAAGGCCTCGCATCACCACCTCACTGAATCCGGATGGCGTCCGCCATGACGACGTAGCCTTCGGAGGCCCAGCGGCTCAGCTGCACCTTGTTCCAGCCGGCGGCGAAGTTGTAGGTGCCCAGCGTCACCCACTTGCTGCCGTTGGCCTGCTGGTTCACCGTCACCGTGCTGTTGCCACCCGTGTGCGTAATCACGAAGGGCGCCGCGGGAGAGCGGTTGGTGCCCTGCACCCACCAGGCCTGGATGGTCCGGCTGCCCGCCGAAGGCATGTGGAAGTGGAACACCGCCGGCTCGGAGATGGCCTGCGTGGAGGCGAAGTAGTAGTCGTTGCCGTAGTAGCCCGCGCTGGTGCCACGCTGCCAGGTGGATGGCACCGCGATGTAGCCCTTGCTGGCGTTGTTGTTCGCGTTGTTGCTGTCCACGACGATGGCCGAGGTCGTGCCGCCGTCACCGCAGTAGCTGCGAATCTGATTGATGTAGGTGGTCCACGGCCAGTTGCGGCCCGGGTCCGTGCGGTTCTCCGGCTGCAGCCGGGCGTGCGCCACGATGTGGTAGCTGTCGCGCGGGATGCCCCGGTCCCGGGTGATGTCGCACGTCAGCCGGGCGGAGGTGTTGATCATCCCCGTGTTGAAAGAGGCCGAGCTGGCGTAGCCGCCGTGCTCGATGCCGATGGAGAAGTCGTTCGTCGACCGGCCGTTGAGGTTCGACTTCACGCCGCCGTTGAGGCTGCTGCGGTAGGCGGCGCCCACGTGCCAGGCGCGGCTCGTCTCACGCACCAGCTGCGACACCTCGGTGCCCGTCTCATTGACCACGTAGTGCGCGCTCACGCCCGCGGCGGAGTTGGTCAGCCAGCTCCAGCAGCCCGAGTAGCCACCCTCACAGGTGTGGATGATGACCATCTGCTGCCCGATGCCGGAGGGCCGCGCGTTGTAGTTGGGCGACGGGCGCCAGATGGAGGCCGCGTAGTCCGGGCCGGCCGCCAGGGCCTGCATCTTCGGCAGGGCGAACTTCGGCTCGACCTGGGTCGCATCCAGCGACACGGCGACCTTGCCCGCCGGCGTGAACGCACCCGCGCCCTCGCGCAGCACGGCGTACACGTCGTTGTGGATGTAGTGCGCCTGGATGTCCGGGTCGGAGATGTCCGTCAGGCGCACGGCCACCGGGGCCCACGCGCCCAGGTCCGCGCGGTCGATGCCCGCCTCGTCGGCGTACTTCGACAGCAGCGCGGCGCCCGCGCGCAGGTTGGCCAGCGGCTCGGCGCGCACCGCGTCCGCGGACACGCCCGCCAGGGCCGCGCCGTCGGTGATGAGCTGGCCGCGCAGGCCCAGCAGACCAAAGGCCGCCGGGCGGCCCTCGAACTCCTCCTCGCCCAGGACGTGCTCCCAGCGCGTCTCCGCGTAGGAGATGGCCTTGAGCAGGTTCACCGGGACGTTGAACTCACCAGCGGCCTTGGCGAACTGGGCGTCCAGTTCGTTGGGCGTGCGGCGAGCCGCGTCGGCCACCGCGCGGGCGGCGTCATCCACCGCGCCCGCGGGAACCTGCGACTCAGGGGCCGTCTCTTCCGGAGACGCCTCGGGCTGGGGGCCACAGGCCGCCAGGGCCATGGCCGCGGCCGTCGCCGCGAACGTCTTGCGAAACACGTGCATGGATACTCCTTGAAGGGGGGTCAGCAGCTCCACGGTCGCCCCCGTCCCACGGGAGCGGCGCAGGGGCCACGCCTGAGCACCATGCATGCCAGCCACGCGTTCCCAGGGAGCTCCTCTTTTCCACGACTCCAAGTGGAGCATGGATGCTCCACCTCCCCGTCAAGAAATCCGCCCACAAATCGAGCACCCGGCGACGCAACCTCCTGGAATCAGGAGCAGCCCACATGTAAGCCCTGACAGCCGAGGCGTCGGGTTGGCCACCGGATGTCGCACTGACGTTTTTCGAGACAGAACTCCGTAAAGCTTGTTTACCGATTTCCAGTGCCCCTCGCCTTTTGGCGTGAGACCGGATGCGGGGACTGGGACGAGGGCTTCCGCTATGAGGGGGCCATGCGGCTCTTCGGAATCGGCGACACCCACCTGCCCTCCACGCGACAGAAGGACATGCACCGTTTCGGGTGGTCCGAGCATCCCCTGCCGCTGCAACGCGCGTGGGATGAGCGGGTGGCGCCGGAGGACGTGGTCATCGTGGCGGGGGACATCTCCTGGGCCACGCGGGCCCACGAGGTGATGGATGACCTGGCGTGGCTGGACGCGCGCCCGGGCCGCAAGGTGCTGGTGCGCGGCAACCACGACTACTGGTGGGGTGACTCCGCCTCCAAGCTGCGCAAGCTGCTGGAGCCCTTCCGCACGCTGGAGGGCTTCCTCCACAACAACGCCGTCGTCATGGGCCCGTGGGTGATTGCGGGCAGCCGGCTGTGGACCGCGCCGGAGGCGCCGCCCATGCCCGGCGGGGAGATGGGGGACGAGGCGGCGGACACCGGCTACGTGGAGCGGGAGACGCGCCGGCTGACGGCCTCCATGGAGGACGCGAAGAAGAAGGAGGCGGCCAGCGCCACGCCGCTGGTGCGCGTGGTGGCCGTGCACTTCCCGCCGGTGTACGCGAACGAGAAGGCCACCGCCTTCAGCGAGCCCATCGAGGCCTTTGGACCGAAGGTGTGCGTCTATGGCCACCTGCACGCGGCCGGCATCGCCGCGGGCTTCACGGGCGAGCGCGGCGGCGTCCGCTACGTGCTGGCCTCGTGTGACGCGGCGGGCTTCGCCCCGATGCTGCTCGACGAGGTGTGAGGAGGCGCGCCATGCCGTCCAACAAGGCGGAGCTCGAGGCCCGGCTCGCGGCCGTGCAGCCGGGTGATTCGGTGCGGGGGCTGTTCTTCAAGTCGGTGCTCAGCCTCGTCCAGCAGCAGGCGGGCCTGACGGCGATGGAGACGGTGCGCGAGGGGGCGCCAGGCGCGGCGTACACGGACCTGCGCACGTACCCGGCGCGGGACTTCCTGACGCTCCTCTACCGCGCGGCGGACGCGCTGGAGCCGCTGCTGGGCCCCGAGGACGCCGTCTTCCATGCCTGCGGCGAGAAGGACGTGACGCGCTTCTCCACCGGGCCGGGCATGCTCATCTTCGGCATCATCTCCCGCGGGGACCCGCAGAAGCTCTTCGCGGGCGCGCAGATGGGCTACGGCGCGGCCGTCAGCTACGGCAGCCGCGACTACGTGCCCACCGGCCCCACCTCCGGCACGCTGCACATGCGCCGGGACATGCTGCCGCCCGCCTACCACGAGGGCATCCTCACCGGCGCGCTGAAGGTGCTGGGCTTGAAGGGCACCGCGCGCGCGACGCCGCGAGGCATCGACAGCGCGGACTACGACATCCGGTGGGCGTGAGGCGCGGCGCTCAGTCCACGCGGGTGTAGGTGACGTCCAGCTCGGCGACGACGCGCTCGCCCACCGACGCCTGGCAGGTGAAGGTGTGCGCGTCACCGTCGTGCGCGCGGCGGACGGCGCCGAACGTCACCGTCTGGCCCGCGTAGGCCAGGGTGTCCGCCTTCAGCCGCACGTCCTTCGCCACGCAACGGGCCCACGGCGCGCCTTCCAGCCGGCGCAGCAGCGTGGTGGCCACGCGCGTCATGCCACCGGCCACCACGGCCACCGGCATCACCGGGTGCAGCGCGAAGTGCCCCTTGCACATCTCCGCCGTCACCGGCCCCAGCGTGGCCGACAGGCTCTCACCGTCCGGCCGCCAGTCGCGCAGCGCCAGCGGCTTGCTGTAGGGGTTCTGCCGCAGCCGGGCCCACTCCTCGGGGGTGCGCTGCACGCCCTCGTCGCGGCGCGGCTCGCGGCGCATGTCCACCCGGGCCTCGCCGAACAGGCGCGTGAAGGCGGCGGCGGACAGCACGTTGTAGTCCACCTCCAGGCGGAAGAACGGCGTGCCGTCCGGCAGCGACAGCAGCGTGCGCGCGGTGGCCGTGCGGCGGCCGGTGAACTCCGCCTTCGCCAACCCCCACAGCAGGTCCGTGGCGCGGGCCATGGGCTCCGGCCGCAGCCACTCCCCGCGCGCGCCGCACGCCAGGTAGAAGTGCTGGCCGTCCTTGGGCGACATCAGCGCGGACGCGCACGAGCCCAGAATCGCCAGGTGCCGCCCCGCCTCACCCAGGCCGATGGGGCCCGCTTCCGCGTCCGGGTCCTGCTGCACCGGGAGGCGCGCCACCACCTCGCCCGCCCCCATCACCGTCACGTCCTTGAGGGCGTAGTACGGGTCCCTCACGCAGATGCGCGGGTAGAGGTCCGCGTGCGTCAGCAGCGTGTGCGGCGCCAGGCCCGACAGCGTCTCCAGCGTCTGCTCCGGCGGAGCCCAGGCAGCAGCGGGGGCAACAGCGGAGTTGGCGGACGCGGGCGCGATGTCGAGCATGGGGCTGACCTGGTTTCGGACGAGGGGTGTCGGGGGACACCGGTTTGCGAAATGTCGAGCTTCGTTCCGTCCGCGGAGGATTCATTCCGCCGGACAAAAATGATTTTCGACATACGGTCCGATTTGTTGCCTCCCGTCATAATTTTCCGTCCGAAAGGTAAATCTGGACGTAGATGTGGCAGGGAGGCGCAGCCAGGGATACAGAAGCGCCATTCAACGCAAAGAGTCAAGGCAGATGTGGGGTGAAGCGCACCCGCCCTGGCTCAGGCGTTCACGGGGCTACAACTCCACCTGCGCGCCCAGCTCCACCACCCGGTTGGGCGGGATGCGGAAGTACGAGGTGGCGCTGCGCGCGTTGCGGCTCATCCAGGCGAACAGCGCCTCGCGCCACACGGCCATGCCCGGGCGTTTGGTGGGAATCAGCGTCTCCCGCCCCAGGAAGAAGCTGGTGCCCATGAGCTGGAACTGGAGCCCCTTCTCGCGGCAGCGCTTCAGCACGTCGGGGATGCCCGGGTTCTCCATGAAGCCGTAGCGCGCCACCACGCGCACGAAGCCCTGCTCCAGCGGCTCCACCTCCACGCGCTCGACAGGCGGCACGTGCGGCAGCTCCTCGGAGAGGATGGTCAGCAGCACCACCTGCTCGTGCAGCACCTTGTTGTGCTTGAGGTTGTGCAGCAGCGCGGGCGGGGTGCCCTCCGCGTTGCCCGTCATGAAGATGGCCGTGCCCGGCACCCGCACCGGCGGGTGGTCACCGAAGCTGCCCAGCAGCTCCTTCAAGGGGATGCTGGACGCGCGCAGCTTGGCCGCCAGGATGTCGCGCCCCTGCTTCCACGTCGTCATCAGCGTGAACACGACGACGGCCATCAGCAGCGGGAACCAGCCGCCGTCCGCCACCTTCACCGCGTTGGCGCCGAAGAAGGCCAGCTCCACCACCAGGAACAGGCCCACCACGGGAATGGCCACCCACCGCCGCACGTCCCACAGCTCCCGGGCCACCACGTAGGCCATCAGGGTGGTGATGACCATGGCCGTGGACACCGCGATGCCGTAGGCCGACGCCAGCGCGCTGGAGGAGCGGAAGCCCAGCACCAGCGCCACCACGCCCACCAGCAGCGCCCAGTTCAAGCCGGGCAGATAGATTTGCCCCATCTCCTCCGCCGAGGTGTGCACCACCTCCATGCGCGGGCTGTAGCCCAGCTGCATCGCCTGGCGCGTCAGGGAGAACACCCCCGCGATGAGCGCCTGCGAGGCGATGACGCCCGCCACCGTGGACAGCGCCACCAGCGGATACAGCATCCAGGACGGCGCCAGCAGGAAGAAGGGATTGCGCGCGGCGCTCGGGTCGCGCAGCACCAGCGCGCCCTGCCCCAGGTAGTTGAGCATCAGCGCCGGAAGCACCATGGAGAACCACGCCAACTGGATGGGCTTGCGGCCGAAGTGGCCCATGTCCGCGTAGAGCGCCTCGCAGCCCGTCACCACCAGGAACACGCCGCCCAGCACCAGGAAGCCATGCAGGTGGTTGTGACGGAACAGCTCCACCGCGTGCCAGGGCGACAGCGCGCCCAGCACCGCCGGGTTGTGCACCAGCTCCTTCACGCCGAGCGCGGCCAGCGTGAGGAACCAGACGCACATGACGGGCCCGAACACGGCGCCGATGTGCGCGGTGCCGTGCCGCTGCACCAGGAAGAGCGCCACCAGGATGACCAGCGCGATGGGGATGACGTAGGGGTCGAAGACGTCCGTGGCCACATGCAGGCCCTCCACCGCGCTGAGCACGGTGATGGCCGGGGTGATGATGCCGTCTCCATAGAGGAGCGCCGCGCCGAAGATGCCCAGCGTAATCAACACCGGACGCGACCGGTGGGGCGGCTGCGCGCGCTGCCGCTGCATCACCAGCGCCATCATCGCCAGGATGCCGCCTTCGCCCCGGTTGTCCGCCTTCATCACCAGCAGCAGGTACTTCACCGACACGGTGATGATGAGCGACCAGAAGATGAGCGACAGCACCCCCAGCACGTTCGCGGGCGTCGGCGGAATCCCGTGCGCTCCCGTGAAGCACTCGCGCAACGCGTACAGCGGGCTCGTGCCGATATCGCCGTAGACGATGCCCAGGGCCCCGAGGGCCAGCAACGCCGAGCGCTTGAAGGTGTCCGGGCCCTTCTTGACGTCTTCGCCGCCCGGCACTCCGGTGGTGGTCGCTTTCACGACGCCGCGCTTTAGCTGAACCCGGGCCCAGAGCAACCGCGACCGTGTCGCGTCCGGCAGATTCCCTCGTGCGCATGCCGCCTCCCCCGCCTCGGCGTCACGGGGCCCCAGGGCCGGGAGTGCGTCCGGAGCGAACACTCCCAGGCCGGGGATGTTCGACATCCGCGACGGCACGGCCGCCCTGCCCGGACGGACGCTCCTCGCCCCGCTTCAGCCATGTTCCCATCCAACACGATGGGGGGGAGACGCGATGACGAGGGTGGCGGCACAGGGTCAGGCAGAGGCCCGGCGGTCCGGAGCACGAGGTCCAACAGTCCTGGAAGCCATCTTCCAGGTCTCCCCCCTGGCCATGCACCTGCTGGACCTGGATGGCACGGTGCGGCTGTGGAGCCCCGCCGCCGAGCGGCTCTTCGGCTGGAGCGGGGAGGACGTGCTCGGCCGCCGCGCGCCTTGGGCCACCGACGCCCGCTGGGCGCTGTTCCGCCGCCATCTGGAGCAGGCCTCGCAGGGCCTGGAGCCGCCCTGCCTGGAGCTGGAGCTCCACCGGCGCGATGGCACGCCGCTCCATGTCGAGCTGTGGGCGGCCTCCATGCCGGCGTCCACCGGTCCCGCCCAGTGCATGGGCATGCTGGTGGACGTCACCGAGCGACGCCGGGGTGAGGCCCACCGCCGGCTCCTGGCGGAGGCCAGTGAAGTCCTCGGCGCCAGCCTGGAGCAGGACGCGACGCTGGAGCACCTGGTGCGGCTCGCCGTGCCTGGCTGCGCGGATTCCTGCCGCGTGTTCCTCGAGGACGCCCCGGGCGAGGTGCGGTGCGTGGCGTCCGCGGGGCTGGACGCACGGGAGCCCCTCGACGCGGACGTGCCCTGCATCCCGGACGAAGCAGCGGTGTCGAGAATCATCGCGTCCGGAAGGCCGGCGCTCCACGCGGAGCCGCCGTCCTGGCTGGGCGTCCCACTGGCGTGGCCAGGGCGGAAGGGCGCCGCGCTGGTGCTCACCCGCGCCGGCCGGGCCCTTGACGCGCGCGACGTGGCCCTGGCGCGGGAGCTGGCGCGCCGGGCGTCACCCGCCCTGGAGCACGCGAGCCAGTACCACGAGGCGCGCCAGGCCCTCCGCCTGCGCGAGGAGTTCCTCGCCATCGCCAGCCATGAGCTGAAGTCCCCCATCAGCGCGCTCCAGCTCCAGGTGCAGCACCTGCGCACCGCGCTGGAGCGCGCACTGGACGACGTCCCCCGGGAGCGGCTGCTCCGGGGCCTGGACCTGATGGGCCGTCAGGCGAAACGGCAGGCGAAGCTCATCGACGCGCTGCTGGACGTGTCGCGCATCCACGCCGGACGGCTGGAGCTGAACCCGGAGCCCGTGGACCTGGGCGCCCTGGTCCGCGAGGTGGCGGAGCGCTTCGAGCCAGAGGGGGCGGGCGCGGGTACCCCCCTGACGTTGTCGCTGCCGCGGGAGGCCCACGGCCACTGGGACCGGCTGCGCCTGGACCAGGTCCTCACCAACCTGGTGTCCAACGCGATGAAGTACGGGCGGGGCGGCCCCGTCCAGGTGACGCTGTCCAGCACCGAGGCCCACGTGCGCCTGGACGTGCGCGACGCGGGCATCGGCATCGCGTCGGAGCACCTGCCCCGCCTCTTCCACCGCTTCGAGCGCGCCGTGGCCGGCCGGGACTACCATGGCGTGGGCCTGGGGCTGTGGATTGTCCGCGAGGTGGTGGAGGCCATGGGCGGCCACGTCACCGTGCGCAGCGAGCTGGGCGTGGGCTCCACCTTCACCGTGGTGCTGCCGCGGGCGCGCGGGTGAGGACGCTCGAGGGCCCACCCGCGCGGGCGCGCCTCACAGCGCGAGGAACAGGATGGCGGCCTTCTCCTCGGGGCTCGCCGCGAGGAACTCGTCCGGCAGCCAGATTTCCGAGCCGGGCGTCATGGCCCGGTCGCAGCTGCGCCGGCCCGTGTAGAAGCGGTTCGTGTCCTCCGCCTTCAGCCGGTAGGTGCAGTCGCGGACGTAGAGGGTGAGCTCGCTGGGGCTCAGCTTCAGGTTGACGGGGCGTCCGCCAAAGCCGCCCTTGGCCACGATGGCGTCCCCCTCCTTCGTCACCGTCAGGTTCACCGGCGCGCCGCCGACCGCGCCCTCCACCGACCCGTCCTTCAGCGTCAGGGCGAAGTTGCCCTTCAGCCCGCGGCCCTTCAGCATCCCGGGCGAGCGAGCCACCTGGAAGTCCGCCCCCGTCACCGCCTCGGGCGTCATCTCCAGGTTGAACGACTGGAAGGCAATCTTCAGGTTGATGGCGCCCTGCTTCGGCTCGGCCATCGCCACGCCCGCCCCCAGCACCACTCCCAACACCAGCACGCTCCGGCGGAGCGGCATCAGCATGCGCTTCATGTGGAGACCTCCTCGTACGGTTTCATCCCCGGATGAATAACGACAGTGTGGACACCGGATACCGGCCCGTCATTCACCCTGGGGCCCATACCGTCCACGCCGTGGGCGCGCGCTGTGAACGGCGTTGACACCCAGACCCCCTCCGCGCGCGCAACCCCTCGGAAACAGGCCCGGCCTCGGGTGGCAGGCTCCTTGCGATGACGCCCCTCCGAAAGGAGCGGGCCATGGCGGAGACAGGAAGCGCGCGGTGGGGAACGGCGAGGCTGGACGGAGGCAAGGTGCTGCGCTGGAGCCTCCTGCACGTGGGCGCGCTGGTGGGGGGCGCCTGCTTCTTCTCGTGGAGCGCGGTGGCGGTGTTCGCCGGGCTGACCGCGGTGACGATGTGCCTGGGCGTGTCGGTGGGCCTGCACCGGGGACTCATCCACCGGGCCTTTCGTGCCTCGGCGCCCGTGGAGCGCGCGCTGGCGCTGCTCGGCACCCTGGCCGGCCTGGGCGGCCCCATCGCGATGAGCCGCATGCATGACCTGCGCGACTTCCACCAGAACCAGCCGGAAGCGGACTGTCCGCCCTACTTCGGCTACCGCGAGGGCTTCACGCGCGCCATGGCCTACGCCCTCTTCCACACCTGGCACCCGCGCGACGGCGCCCCGGACGCGCCAGCGGCGCCGCGGGTGACGCAGGACGGGTTCTTCCGCGGCCTGGAGCGCGCGGGCCCGTGGCTCCAGGCGCCGCTCGCCCTGGCCCTGTACGCGCTGGGCGGGGCGCCCTGGGTGGCCTGGGGCATCCTGGTGCGGCTGGCGCTCACCCAGGACGGCTTCTGGTGCGTCCATTACGTGAGCCACGTGGAGGGCGAGCAGCCCTACGAGCTGCCGGGCTGCGCCGAACAGGGGCGCAACGCCGGCTGGCTGGCGCTGCTGAGCATGGGTGAGTCGTGGCACAACACCCACCACGTCTACCCGGCCTCGGCGCAGATGGGGCTCGGGTGGCGGCAGCCGGACCCGGGCTGGTGGGCCGTGCGCGGGCTGGCCGCGCTGCGACTGGTGCACGACGTGAAGTCGCTGGCCCACCTGCCGCCGCGCCTGGGGGCACGCCTGCGCCGCCCGGAGCCGCGTCGGACCCGGCGGCTGTGCGCGCTCGCCCTGCGCCGGGCCTGAGGCCCCAGGTGGGCCGCGCTTCACTCCTCGACGTTGCGCAGGAAGTCCGCCACGTGGGCGAAGCGCTCATCGAGGAAGCGGCGCAGGCCCCCGGTGATGCCCCGCGCGTCCATGGCCCGCTGCATGGAGCGCACCCACGCATCCCGCATGGCGACGCCCACGGGCAGGTGGCCATGCCGCATGCGCAGTCGGGGGTGGCCATGACGCTCCGTGTAGTCCTGCGGCCCGCCCAGCCACCCCGCGAGGAACAGGCCGAAGCGCTCGCGCGTGCCGCGGTTCACCCGGCCCTCGGCGTCCAGTTCGTGCAGGCGCGCCAGCTCGGGCTCGTGGGCGTCCATGGCGTCGTAGAAGGCCTCGGCCAGGGCCATGGCCGCTTCAGTGCCGCCCAGCCGGTGGTACGGCAGGTCGTCCTGGCTTGGCACCCAGTCGTCTTCGGAGGGCATCTTCAGTTGTACGGACATGCTTTCCTTCTACCGCTGGAGACGACCGGGTTCATGGAGACTCGTCATTCCCCTCGAAACGAGCGGCTGACCTCCGGCGGACAGAGAGGCAGGCGGTCCAGGGTCTGCTTGCCCTGGAAGATTTGACCTGGGTGAGAGGCGGTTGCTAGAGCCACGGCCACCCGTGTCTATCTCCCCCCGCGTCGCGCCCTCTCCCCCCGTGGTCTGGGTGCTCGACGACAGTCCAGTAGAGACCCAGGCCATCTGCCGCGCGCTGGAGCCCTACTGCCGGATGACGGGGTTCCTGGACGGGGCCTCACTGCTGGAGGCCCTGACGCAAGGGCCCGTGCCCGAGGTGCTGGTGCTGGACTGGCACCTGCCCGGCATGTCGGGCCTGGAGGTCTGCCGCTTCGTCCGGAGCAATCCCGCCTCCGAGCACGTCCCCGTCCTGCTGATTACCGGGAACACGCGCGCGGAGGACGTGGTGGAAGGCCTCTCCGTGGGGGCCAACGACTACGTCTTCAAGCCCTTCCGCCCGATGGAGTTCGCCGCGCGCGTCCAGGCCCTGGCGCAGTGGGAGCGCAGCCGGCGCAAGACGTTGGAGGACGAACGGGCGCGACGCCGGAGGCTGGAAGGCACCCTGACGGAGGTCCAGGCCGCCGAGGAGCGCGCCTGGCGCAGCGAGCTGCGCTTCCGGCTGGCGGCGCGCGCCACGCGGGACGCGGTGTGGGAGTGGGACCCGCGCACGGGCCTCATGGACTGGACGAGCGGCCTGCACGAGGTCTTCGGCTACGCCCCCGGCACCATCCAGGACGAGCGTCGCTGGTGGGAGGAGCGGCTGCACCCGGACGACCGCGCACGCATCGTCGCCAGCCTCCAGGCCACCTTGGAAGGCCCCGAGCACGAGTGGCAGGGCACCTACCGCTTCCAGCGCGGAGACGGCTCCTGGGCCTACGTGGCGGACCGCTGCCACATCATCCGCGACGCGCAGGACAGGGCCACGCAGGTGGTGGGCGCCATGCAGGACGTCACCGAGCGCCAGGCGGCCGAGGCCGCCCGGGCCCGGCTGCTGGAGCTGGAGCGCGGGGCCCGGGAGGAATCAGACCGGCAGCGCGCCATGCTGGCCACGCTCTTCGAACAGGTGCCTGCGCTACTCGGAGTGCTGAGCGTGCCGGACCAGCGCTGCGTGGTGGCCAACGCGCGGCTGCGGGAGCGCTTTGGCCAGCGGCCCCTGGTGGGCCGCACGCTCCGCGAGGCCCTGCCGGAGCTGGAGGGACAGAACGTCCTCGAGGTGCTGGACACCGTCTTCGCCACCGGCGAGCCCTTCAGCGCGCGGGAGCTGCCCGTGCGCATTGCCCAGGTGCCCGGCGGCCCCCCGCCGGAGGGCTACTTCGACTTCATGTACCAGCCGATGCGGGACGCCAGCGGAAGGCTGGCGGCCGTCATCCTGTTCGCGGCGGAAGTCACGGACTCCGTGCTGGCGCGGCGCAAGGAGTCGGAGCTGGCGCAGCAGATGAAGGCCCGCGCGGACTTCGAGCGGCAGCTCATCGGCATCGTCAGCCACGACCTCCGCAACCCGCTGGGAGCCATCACCCTGGCGGTGTCCATGATGCTCCAGCGCGGACCGCTGGATGAGCGGCAGGAGCGGCAGGCGCAGCGCATCCGAAGCTCGGCGGACCGCGCGACGCGGATGATTCGCGACCTGCTGGACTTCACCCGCGCGCGCCAGGGCACGGGGCTTCCGGTGTACCCCCAGCCCATGGACCTGCACGAAGTCGTGCGCGCGGTGCTGGACGAGGTGCACGCCGGCTGGCCCGACCGTCGACTGGAGACGGAGCGCTCCGGAAACGGCTTGGGCACGTGGGACCCGGACCGGCTTGCGCAGCTCATTGGCAACCTGGTGGGCAATGCCCTGCAGTACAGCCCGCCCGGCACGCCCGTGCGAGTGATGTCCCGAGGCGATGACGACGGCGTCGTGCTGGAGGTCCACAACCTGGGCCCGGCGATTCCGATGGAGCGCCAGTCGCGCATCTTCGAGCCGCTGGAGCGCGCCACGGTGCGTCCGGAGGACCAGGGCCGGCGCAGCATCGGCCTGGGGCTCTACATCGTGCGCAGCATCGTCCTGGCCCACGGCGGCACGGTGGAGGCACGCTCCCAGGAGGAGACGGGCACCACCTTCACCGTGCGGCTGCCGCGGCATGCGCCCACCGCGCTGCCCGTGCGCCCGGACGGCGGCGAGGCCACGGGGTAGCTCAGGGCGCCCAGCGCTTGGGACGGCGCTTGAGCGTCGTCAGGCCCAGCCGGTCGCAGAAGACCTCGTACGCGGCGGCCGGCACACCCTTCCACGCCAGGTCCTCCAGCGACGACGTGCCCGGCAGCGGCGCGTCCGTCACCAACGTGGCCAGCCGGCGGTAGAGCAGCGCGGCGTCACGGTGCTCGCGCAGTGTCGCGGCCAGCTTCTCCGCGCCCCGGGGACGCACCTTCCATTCGGACGCCTCCGCGGGGATGTCCTCCAGGTGGCCATGCGCGCTCAGCAGCGCCGACGCGCCCTTCTCCCCGAAGCCCGGCAGCCCGGGGATGCCATCCGCCGCGTCGCCCATCAGCGCCAGCAGGTCCGGCACGCTCGCGGGCGGCACCCCCAGCTTCGCGCGCACCGCGTCCTCGTCGAGCACCTTCTCCTGCCGCCGGTCCACCTGCACCACGCGGCTGCCGCGCACGCACTGGCCCAAATCCTTGTCGGGCGTGAGCAGCCGCACCTGCTCCACCGCGTCCGTCCAGCGCGCCGCGGCGGTGGCCAGCGCGTCATCCGCCTCCTGCTCCTTCATGGACCACGCGGTGACGCCCAGCGCGCGCACGGCCTCCTCCGCCAGGTCGAACTGCGCGTGCAGCTCCGGAGGGACGCCCTCGTCGCTCTTGTAGCCGTCGAACAGCGCGTTGCGGAACGAGCGGATGGGGTTGTCGAACGCCACCGCCACGTGCGTCACCGCTTCGTCCGCGTCGTGCAGCAGCGCGAGCAGCGAGGACATCAGCCCCACCGTGGCCTTCACGTCCTGTCCACCCGGCGCGGCATGCCCTGGACGGGGCGAGAAGTGGGCGCGGTAGAGCTCGTAGGTGCCGTCGACCAGGTGCAGGCGCATGTCGCCCTCTCTACCCCCGGTGGCGCGCGCCGGCCAGCGCCCAGGTGCGCCCGGGAGGGGAAGTCCCCACGCGAGAGGCGAGGCGCCTGCGTGGCTGCCCGCCCGCTGTTCGGCCAACCCTGCCACGGTTGGATTGCCGGCCTGTCTCCGAGGCCCCACCTCTACGTCTGGGCGCGCCATGACGCGTGTCCACGTCCTCGAGCGGCAGGAGGTGAAACCATGCGCCTGAAGCTGACGGCGGTGCTGCTGGGCCTGACGATGGCGGGATGCGCCGGACGGCAGGTGCTTCCCGCGCCGAATGAGCAACGCGTGCAGGCCGAGGCCTCGCTGCGCGCGGCGGAAGGCGCTGGCGCCGCCCGGGTCCCCGAAGCGGCCCTCCACCTGGAGTTCGCCCGGCAGCAGATTGCCGACGCGGAGCGGCTGTGGGTGGAAGGCGAACAGGAAGCCGCGGAGCTGCGCTTCAGGCAGGCCGAGGCGGACGCGGAGCTGGCGCACGCGCTGGCCCGGGCCGTCCCGCTGGAGCGCGAGTCGCGACGCACGGCCGCCCAGGCGGAGTCGCTGCGCCGCGGCCAACCGTGAGCCGACAACCTCGACAGGAGAGAGCGACATGCTGAAGCGTGGATGGAAGGCCCTCGCTGGCGTCACGGCGCTGGCCGCCGTGGGGTGCGCACACACGCCGCCGCCACAGGAGCTCCTCGACGCGCGCGCGGCGTACCAGGAGGTCTCCACCAGCCCCCAGGGCCGTGAGCGTCCCCGCGACGTCGCGGCGGCGCGAGATGCGCTGCTGGAAGCCGAGCGGGAGTACGACCGCAGCCAGGACTCCCCTCGCACCCGCTCGCTGTCCTACGTGGCGCTGCGTAAGTCCGAGACGGCGGGGGCGCGCGGCACCGCGGACCTGGCGGCGCGGCGGCAGGCCGAGGCCCAGGCCACGCTCCAGCAAGCCCAGGCGCGGCAATGGCAGCGCTCCCAGGCGGAGCTGGAGGCGGCCCGTCAACAGCTCGCCCAGGCCGAGCGTGAGCGGCTGCAAGCCCTCCAGCAACAGCAGCAGTCCCGACAGCACGCCGTGACGCGGCAGCAGGAGGCCGAGCGCGTGCGGATGGATGCGCGGCGGCGCCAGCACGAGGCGGAACAGCTGCGGCGGTTGGCCCAGCAGCAGGAGGCGGAGTCGCTGCGGCTGGCGGAGGAGACCACGCGGCTTCAGGAAGAAGAGCAGCGCCGGGTGCGGGCTGAAACGGAATCCCAGCGCCTGGCCCAGGAGAACCACGAACTGCTCCAGCGCACGGCGGAGCTGGAGGCGGAGCAGGAGGCACGGCGCCAGGTGGAGCGGGAGCTGGAGCGCGAGCGACAGGCACGGCTCGACGCGGAACAGCGCGCCACGGAGGCCCTGACGCAGCTGGAGTCGACGGCGCGCGACGTGAAGGTCCGCGAGGAGTCCCGAGGTCTGGTGCTGACGCTGTCGGGACAGGTGCTGTTCGCCTCGAACGCGGTGGACCTGCTCCCGGCGGCGCGTGAGCAACTGACGGAGGTGGCCAACGCGCTCAAGGCGTCTGACAGCCCCATGGTCATTGAAGGCCACACGGACTCGATGGGCTCGGACGCGATGAACGAAGCCCTGTCCTATCGGCGCGCGGAGCGCGTGCGGGAGTTCCTCATCAGCCAGGGCGTGAGCCGCGACCGCGTCGAGGTGCGCGGCCTGGGTGAGTACCGGCCCGTCGCCAACAACTCCACCCCCGAGGGCCGGGCCAACAACCGGCGCGTGGAAATCATCCTCCCGCGCGGAGGAGCGGAGGCCACCGGCGGCAGCGGCGCGCCGTCCCCGACGACGCCTCGGCGCTGAAAGCCAACGGACGCCGGGGTTGAATGCCCGCCATGGGCCCAGACGCAGTCCAAAGCCTGCTGAGCACCGAACGCCTGCATCTGGCGCAGCTTCCGCCGGATGCGGCGTGGCGGGTGCTCGCGTACCACGAGGCGAACCGGGAGCACGTCTCCACCGTGTCGCCGGCGCGGCCGGCCAACTTCTTCTCGGTGACGTACTGGCGCACGCGGCTGGCGCAGGACCGCGAGGACTTCCGGCGCGACCTGTCGCTGCGCGTGTTCCTGCTGCCACGAAACCAGCCCTTCCTGCTGGCGCCCATCATCGGCAACGTGTCGCTCACGAACATCCGCCGAGGCCCGTTGCAGTCCGCGGACCTGGGCTACGGCCTGGACCACCACTACGAAGGCCAGGGCCTGATGACGGAGGCCCTACGCGCGCTGTGTGACTACGCCTTCAACGTCATGGGCCTGCACCGCCTCCAGGCCAACCACCTGCCGGAGAACGTGCGCAGCGCCGCGGTGCTGAAGCGCCTGGGCTTCCAGGTGGAGGGCATGGCGCGGGAGCTCCTGCTCATCGACGGCCAGTGGCGAGACCACGTCCTCAACGCGCTGATTGCCCCTGGCCGGCGGGGATGACCGGGGGGCTACTCGCCGCGCTTCGTCATGTCGAAGAGCGCCCGGGCCTGGGGGCCCAGGAAGCCATCGAAGTCGGGCGTGCGCTGGGCAATCTCGAAATAGGCGTAGGGCCACGAGCGCGCGCCACCGCCCTTGAGCAGCACCGGCAGCGGCGCGGCCTGCGTGGCGGTCTGCCGCAGCGCCGTCCCGGGCGCGCCCTCGATGTCGGCCTTCATCGGCACGCCGGCCTCGCGCATGCGCTGCTGCCACGCCTCCACGTCGTCCACCGAGCCGGTGAAGTGGTTCACCTTGCGGCCGAAGGCGAGCAGCCAGGCCGCGTACTGGGACTCCTTCTCCAGCTCCAGCAGCGCGGCCTCGTCCGGCGGGGGCGGCGGGCCGAACCACGCGGCCAGGGCGTCCACGTCCTCGGGAGGCGCGGGGTCCTCGGGCAGCCGGGCGAGCAGCTCGCGAGCGCGCGGGGACAGCTCCTCCTGCTTCAGCTCGGAGATGAAGATGCGGGGCAGCCCCGCCGGATGTGACAGATAGATGGCGGACAGGTGCGCGTCCGGGAAGGTGTACGCGCCCGCGGCCTTCCAACCGAGCCGGAGGAAGGGCTGCGAGAAGAGCGCGATGCCACCACCGGGCCGGGCCAGCGAGCGGAGCGCGACGTGGTCATTGCGGAAACGGCCCCCGGAGAGCTGCACGAAGGTGCGCGCGTAGGGCACCTCCGCGGCGTAGCGCTCCCACAGCAGGTCCAGGAGACGGCGGGCGGAGTCGGTGGTCATGGCGCGCGAAGCTTACGCCACCACCCGCCGAAGCCCGCCGTGACCGGCCCAGGCCACCCTCCCTCGGGGAAAAGTGCGGCGGCGCGCGGCTCCGGGTCCTTGGAGGGGACTTCAGCCAGAGACGCGCGCCGCCGAGCAGCGAAGCTGCTGAAGACTCGCCTTGGAGTTTCGAGTCTTCACACCGACGGTATGCATTGACTTCTTCCCCGCCACCCCACCCGCGCACCGGAAGCGAGCGCCGGAATAGGGTGTGCCGACGGAAAATGCCAGGACGCCGCAAACCACAGCACCAACACCGCGTTGAGCTACCTTGAAGTCCTGCTAATCCAAACTTTGTTGCCGCAACATTCCGCCTGAGCTGCGTGAAAGCCGGCTCGCATCATTTGAATGAGAGAAATTGAGAACTGAGAATCAGTGCAGATGCTCGGGAAGCATGGGCAGTCCGTGGAAGAAGCGGCGCCCGCTCTCGAAGCGGCGGTGGAAGCAGAAGCGGTCATCCAGGTAGAGCCGCGCCATCTCCTCCTCGCCATAGGCCGTGAAGAAGGTGGCGCGGGCCTCGTCACAAGCGGCCTCGTACGCCGCGCGCAGGGCCTCCCAGTCCTCGGGGGGAGTCTCCTCGCCGCTGAGCCAGGCGCCCTGCTCGACGCCGTATTCGCGTTCCATCAACTCCAACTCCAGCGCCAGCCGGCACACGCGGGGCTCGTCACCAATCGCCTCGTCCGCCATGGTGGTGAGGATGTGGGCCACCAGGAAGAAGCCCGCGTCGGGAGGCACCACCCCGTCCTCACGCGCGGCGCGGAAGGCCACGAGCAGCTGCGCATCCATCGCGTCGTCGCCCAGCTCCAGCAACTGGGTGGCGAGGCCCCGCCACCGCGCCTCCATGTCCCCCGCTTCCTGGAGGTTCAGTGCCTCGTCTCGCGTCTTCTTCATCGTGTGGCTCCTTCGGGAACTGCTCCCGAAAATCTCATCCGGGTCTGACGTCCAACCACGATTACGAGGACGTCCGGATTTACCGCTGCTTGCATCCGCCGTTGGGCGGATGACGGCGCATGGCGGAGGCCGTCCGCTGATGGACGCGTCGTCGCCCGTCGAGCCATGCTGCGCACCACTGTGTCCATTGACCTGCGGGCCGCGACGGCCTCGGACGAACCCTTCCTCTTCGCGCTGTACGCCAGCACCCGGGAGGCCGAGCTCGCCGCATGGGGCTGGGCGCCCGCGCAGCGCGACGCCTTCCTCCGCATGCAGTGGATGGCGCAGTCTCACGACTGGGCGGCCCGCCATCCCGGCGCCGACCACCTGGTGGTGTGCCACCAGGGCCAGCCCGTGGGGCGCCTGCTGGTCGCGAAGGACGCGGCGACGTGGCGGGTGGTGGACATCGCCTTGCTGCCCACACACCAAGGCAGCGGCGTGGGGACCCGGCTGCTGACCCAGGTGCGGGACGAGGCCGGAAAGGCGGGCGTCCCCCTCCGGCTGCGAGTGCTGCGAACCAGCCCCGCGCGCAGGCTGTACGAGCGCCTGGGCTTCGAGGTGGACGCCGCGCCGCCCGAGGAGGAGGCCGCCGACCCTTACGTCGCCATGACGTGGAACCCCGCGCCACGTCAGGACTGATGCACAGCCGAACCATGCGCCAGAAACACGAACGGCCCGCGAGCTGATTGCCCGCGAGCCGCCGCATCCCCCCAAACCCTCAGGACCTACAGGAACACGTTCTCCGGCGTCGGCGTGACGGTCCGGAGGTCATAGCCGACGGCACCCGCCTCGGACGGCTGAGGCGCGACCAGCGTCCCGCCACCACCCGAGCCGCCATTGCCACCGCACGCGCCGCCACCACCTCCCGCGGAGATGGCCTGACTGGCGCCCGTGGGGTTGGCGGTGGCGCCCGCGGCGCCCGCGTTCACGGCGATGGTGCCCGTCACGGCAGGCGTCGTGGTGGAGAGCAGTTGGATGATGCCACCGGCACCGCCACCGCCACCGCCCTTGCCCGCAC
>NZ_JAAIYB010000739.1 GCF_010894475.1 Myxococcus vastator | reverse complement strand
GCCCACCCGTCCTGTCAGATTTATCATTTTTATCAGTGCAGATATGATGAATCTCTCCGTCAGGGTCACCCTGAATCCGTCCTCCAGCGCCCACGACAGGTCCGACCGCAGCCCCAGCGCCTTCGCCCATCGCGACTGCGGCGACCGCCGTTGGTGCGAGCGTTACGTTCAGCACCCCAGCCGACGAAATCGAGATCGCCTGAACCTCCCCGGCCAGCGCGCCTGATAGCTGGAAACCCCCTTCAAGTTGCGCCCGGGAAGCCGCCTGGGCGAAGCCCGGCATCTTCGGTCCCTGCGCCGCCATCGCGCTCTTCCCGCCCAGCGCGGACAACGCGACGATCACCAGAACGCGGGCCCCGTTGTCCCCCAGCACCTTCCCGAAGCGATGCCCGGCCCTCTCTATGTCCGCGAAGCCCGCCGCGTCCCGGGACTCGTCGAGCAAACGCAAGAAGCCTTGCCCGAGATTCCACACCGGCCCCGTCCCAAGGTAGGCGATGAGAGAGGCCGTCAGGGCAATCGCGATGACCTTCGTCATGGGCTCGGGCGCGACCAGCATCACGAGCGCCGTCCCAATCACCGTCGTAACCATCGCTCGCAGGGCGGCAGGATTCACCATGTCGCGAATCGCGTCCTCGACGCCCTCCCACACCGTGTCGAGCGCGAAATAGAGCGCAAGCATCCGCCGTTCTGAGGGACCCAGCGAAAACCCACCGGCCAGCATGCCCAGGCAGCCATGGGGCTCATCCTGCCGCTGGCAGATGCGCTCGTATGCCGAAGGGACAGACTTGCCTTGCGCGCCGTCGACGAGCCCTCCGGAAGACGCGAGCAACGAGCGGCGATCGTCCTCTTCAACCTCCCTGAAGGCGACGTCGAGCCTCATGTCGAGCACGAGCTGCGCGACAGCACGCTTGAACGCGTCTTCGCCTATCTCGACGGGGTCGGACTCGACCGGGGTGAAGGCGATTCGCTCTCCGCGCCCGGTGTGTAGATGCACGACACGAGTCGACGCGCACCCGCTCGCAAACAGCAACAGTGCAGCAATTCCTAAAGCTCTCATGTGGCCCCCGGGTCAGCCGCCAGGACATCGGCGAGCAAGGGGCCACATAGCAACCGCGTCTGACAATCTCTATGGTCCTACGAGACCCTGGGAACCTTGCAGATCAACAGCCTCCGGCTGCTCGCTTCATCCGCACGCCGCTATCAGGAGTTGATGGGGCACGCGACCATCGAGATGACGAATCGCTGCGCCCATCTGAGCCCCGACACGCGGAGAGAGGCGGTCGGTGTTCTCGACCGGCCCCCTGCTCCAGCGTGTGACATACGTGCAACACAGGCGGCCGACGCTCCCAACCACCTGTACGGCGGGAATCGAACCCGCCGCTCCGAGAAGCCTGTCAGGCCCTGTGGAAGGCCTTGGCGAAGAAGTTCTCGACGCGCGACTTCTCCGGCGCGATGGCGTTCGGCGGCGAGGCCACGCTCGTGGCGCCAGCGAGCGCGGGACGCAGACCCGCCGCGATGCCCGGCTGCATGTGGTGACGCAGGTCGAGCGCCACGTCGGCCTTCACGTGCGTGCCCAGGCCCGCGGCGGCGTTGACGTCCGCGGAGTGCTTGAGGAAGCCATTCTCCAGGCCGAACTTGCCGCCCGCCTGGGCCGCCGCGCCTGCCACCACGCCCCCGGTGACCGAGCCGTGCAGCCGGCCCACGTGGCCCCCCGCAGTGCCGTACGCGCCCGCCGTGGCGGCCGCGCCCACCTGCCCAGAGAGCAACGCCGTGCCCGTCTTCGGGTCCAGGCTGGCCACGCCCTCGGCGTAGGCGGAGGCAGAGGCCTTGGCCTCACCCTTCACGTACCCGCCCACGTGCCGGTTGAAGTCGTGGCTCGCGCTCGCCGTGACGCCCACGCCCGTCTCCGCCTTCGCCGTCAACGCGGCCGTGTAGGCGTGCTCGTTCCTGTCGAGCGACACACCGGCCTGGGCCTGCCCCTTGAAGGAGTTGGCCTCGGCGGAGACCTGGCCGCTGGTCACGCCCAGCCGGCCCGCGTGCGTCTTCTGCATTTCGTAGCCGGCGTACGGCCCACGCAGCTCGGCCTGGGCCGAGTAGTGGCGCACGCCACCGCCGCTGTAGCTCGCGGTGGAGGCCTGCATCGAGCCCACGTTGCCGCTCACCGTGCCGCCGAACGTGTCCTTCTGGAAGGGGCTGCCCGGCTTGTCGACGAACATCGTCTGCTTCGCGGCCGCGGGCGCCGTGAGCCTGTTGTCCCCACCGCTCACCATCACGTCCGACGCCCGGCCCGTGCTCTGCTCCCAGGGGCTGTAGGAAGGCGCCCCCTCGGGCATGCCCGGGTGCTTCAGGGGCTTGGGCTCCGTGGCCGCCGGCGCATTCGCGCCAGGCAGGGTCCCCGTGGGCCGGGTGGCCGTCGCGGCGGGAGG
>NZ_JAAIYB010000738.1 GCF_010894475.1 Myxococcus vastator | reverse complement strand
GGTGGAAGTGGGTGGGGCGGGGACCTTCGAGAAGTCGCTGCGCTCGGTCCGGCCCGGCGGAACGGTGTCTGTGATTGGCGTGCTCAGCGGCGGCGCGGGGGCGGTGCCGCTGACGCCCATCCTCATGCAGAACCTGCGGGTGCAGGGCATCTTCGTGGGCCACCGCCAGAGCTTCGATGCGCTCAACCGGGCCTTCGCGTTGCACACCGTGCAGCCGGTGGTGGACCGCGTCTTCGAGTTCTCCGAGGCACGCGCCGCTTTCGAGCACCTCAAGCGCGGGGCGCACTTCGGGAAGGTGGTCATCCGGGTCGGGTGAAACACCGCTCGCGGCCGGACCTGCTCATGCCCACCGTGTGCGCAGGTTCACTTTTTGTGGATGCTCCTGTATTGTTTCAGTGTCGCTTCAGCGACAGAGGGGGAGTCCACATGGTCGCAGGCAAGATCATCAAAGAGGTCGTCAAGGTCATTGGTAGCGGCGCGGCTTACGACGCCATCAAGGGAGGCGCGAAGGCGGTCGCCGACAAGGTCTGGGAGGGGCATGACCCGGACAAGCGCCCTTCACCGCAGCCCGCGCCGACCCGGCCGAAGCCTCCGGAGGCCAAGCGGCCACCGGGCAAGATGCCCAAGGCGGGGCCTCGTACCAAGCCGTAACGCCGCGCCTCGTCCAGGCACCGGTCTTGACGGCCGGTGCCAGGCGCGAGGTCATTGAAGTCGGGCCCTGGAGGTCACTCCGGGAGCCCTGAATGACGGCTCAGGAACCCGCTTCGTGCGAGCCTGGGTCGGACGAGGAGGCCGGGCGGGCCACGTAGGAGACCTGGGGCCCGCCAGTCCTTTGTGAACGCGGACCCCCGCGGCCCTGGGACTGGCGCGGCTGTCGAGGGCCACCCTCGTTGCCGCCGTTGCCCGGCCGGGATTCCCGGACGGTGTTCTGCGCCGGGGCGCCGGGAGCGGACCGGGTCTCGACGACCGGCTCCGGCCTGCCATTGCCGCGCCGCTCGTTCCGGTCGGAGCGAGCCCCGCCGCCAGGCCCCCCCTGGTTCCTCGGTGAAGCGAAGGCGTCGCCGCGAGGCTCGTTTCGTGACGGACGGGCGGTATCGGACGCACGCTGCTCGGTGGTGGGCGCGCCCGGATTGCCACCGCGCGGGTTGGAGCGGGGCGGCCTCCCATTGCGTTGTTCGTTCTGGCGCGGGCCTCCTGAGGGCGCGCTGTCCGCGAACCGCTCATTCGGCGGAGAACCGCCCGGGCCTCTGCCGTTCGCCCGCGGCGCATTCTGGCGCGGGCCTCCATTGTCACGCCGCCCGGAGGGACGCGCGCCTTCTGCGTTGGCGCCATCCGCGCGTTGCTCATGCTGGCGCGGGCCGTCCTGGAACCTGCCATTCGCACGAGGCTCGTTCGAGCGCGGGCCACTCTGGGCACCACCACCACTCGCACGCGGCTCATTCGAGCGCGGGCCGCTCTGGGTACCACCACCACTCGCACGCGGCTCATTCGAGCGCTGGCCGCTCTGGGTACCATCACCACTCGCACGAGGCTCAGTCGCGCGCTGGCCGCTCAGGGCACCACCACCACTCGCACGCGGCTCATTCGAGCGCGGGCCGCCCTGGGCACCACCACTCGCACGAGGCTCATTCGAGCGCGGGCCGCCCTGGGCACCACCACTCGCACGAGGCTCATTCGAGCGCGGGCCTCCCTGGGCACCACCACTCGCACGAGGCTCGTTCGAGCCCGAGCGCCCAGGCGCACCGCCGCCTGTCCGCTGCCCGTTCTGCGGCGGCCGAGCGCTATTGCCGTTGCCTCCGCCCCTCGGCGGGGGGCGGCCTGCTCCGGCGCCCCGGTTGCGCCCGCGCCGAGGCGGAGGTGCCGCCACCGCGGGCTTGCCACGCTCACCGCCACCCTGCCTGAGGACCAGCGCCTCCAGTTCCCGAAGCTCGGCCTCGGCGGCCTCTTCGGGCGTCATGTCTCGCTGGGGGGCGGCGGCTTGCTCGACCGGCGCGGACGGCGGCGGACGGAATTCGCCTCGGTGCTCTTCACCCTGGGGCCGGAACCCCTGGTTCCGAGGACCTCCACGCCTGTTTTGACGAGGCCCCTCCCGGGAGCTGCCCGACGGCACGAAGTCCGTGGTGAGCTCCCGGCGCACATAGGCATTCCAGATTTCGCTCGTTTCGCCCGCGGCGTCATACAGCCAGGGAGCGGTGCTCGCGAGGAAGTTGCGGACGCTGTCCAGGTCGCGCCGGAAATAGAACTCCGCGCGGTTGTTGCGAGCGGCCGCCACCGTCTGCGGGAAGTCGATGATGACCGGCCCCGCGTAGCTCATGAGGATGTTGTACGGGGACAGGTCGCCGTGGATGAGGTCGGCGCACAGCATGTTGATGACTTGCGCCCGCAGGTCCACGTAGAGGGCGTGCGCGTCCTCGGGGGTGGCCGGCGGGGCCTCCACCATGCGCGGGG
>NZ_JAAIYB010000737.1 GCF_010894475.1 Myxococcus vastator | reverse complement strand
CCCCCGCAGCCGGTGGTGCGGCCCATCTCGGACAGCGAGCTGCGCCGCATCAACGACTCCATCTCCCGGCAGTCGTTCGCCGAGGACAAGATGCGCGTGCTCGTCTCGGCGGCCCAGCACCACTACTTCCTCGTGTCGCAGGTGGGCCAGCTGCTGAGCCACTTCCAGTTCACCCAGGACAAGCTGACCGTGGTGCGCGAGCTGCGGCCGTACATCCTGGACCCGCGGAACGGACACACGCTCTACAGCTACTTCTCCTTCTCCAGCGACAAGAAGCGGCTGGACGCAATTCTCGCGCAGCACTGAGCCGCGCGGGCTGACACGTCGCCAGCAGGACTCCGGGCGTCGCGGGAAGTGCTCCCGCGGCGCCCGTCGCGTTCTAGAACGAGCACACCGGTCCGCGAGGGAAGAGCCGTCCCGCCGGGACGGGCGTGAAGGCGCGCTCCATGGCCTCCGCGGCCTCCGCCAGCGAGCCATGCGACGCCTCGATTCGGGCGAAGCGTGTCCGCATCCGGTCCAGGATTTCCGCGGGTAACAACCGCCGCGCCATGGGAAACACCTGCGCCTCCTCCACCGCGGTGTGCCCCCGGTACAGCCGCAGCCAGTCGTCGGCCGCGTCGAGCATTCGCGCGGGGTCTGTCCCCCCGCCGCGCAGTATCGTCTCCGCCGCGCAGAGCATGGCCACCGCGTGCTCGCTGCCCGTGCCATGCTCGCCGGACACCTGGGCCAGCAGCCCGGGCGCCAATGGCAGCCGGTGCGCCACCATCGTCTGGAAGAGCACCATCTCCTTCGCGTGGTGGCTGCCGTCCACGAAGGTGAGGAAGAAGTTCGCGGCGCGCAGGAAGAGCGAGGCCGAGACGAACGCCCCTTCGCGGCCCTTCGTCACCGCCCGCTCCAGGACCTCCAGCACGCGCTGGATGTGGCGGTGCTCCTGGCTCAACACGTCCAATGCATCCATGACCGACCCCTTCACACCGTGCGGGAAAAGCGGGGGCGCTCCGTCCCCGCGAGATACGCGTCGAACACCATGGCCACGTTGCGGACGAAGAGCCGCCCCATGGGCGTCAGCTCCACCTGCGAGCCGGTGCGCGTCACCAGGCCGTCGTCCTCGAACGCGCGCAGCCGCTCCAGCTCCGGCGCGAAGTAGTCGGCGCCGTCCGAACCCAGGTCCACCCAGAAGTTGCACATGAGCCGGGTGATGACCGCGCGGCGCCGCTGGTCATCCGCCGTCAGCGACAGGCCCCGCTCCGTGGCCAGGCAGCCCTGGGAGACGCGCTCGTAGTAGCGCGGCAGCGCGCGGACGTTCTGCGCATACGCGCCGTCCACGTCGCTGATGCCGGTGCTGCCAATGGCCACCACGTCCGATGCGGCCTTGACGGTGTAGCCCTGGAAGTTGCGGCCCAGCCGGCGCTCGGCCTGCGCGCGCGCCAGCTCGTCCTCTGGCACCGCGAAGTGGTCCATGCCGATGGGCTGGTAGCCCGCCGACACGAACGCCGCATAGGCGGCGCGGAACAGCTCCAGCTTGGCGCGCCCGCTCGGAAGGGCCTCCGCGGGCATGCGCCGCTGGTGCTTCAGCACGTCGGGCATGAACGCGAAGGAGTAGACGGCCAGCCGGTCCGGCCGCATGGCCAGCACCGTGTCCAGCGTGCGGGCCCACCCTTCGGCGTCCTGGTGGGGCAGGCCGTAGATGAGGTCGAAGTTCACGCCCTTGAAGCCCAGCAGCCGCGCGTGCTCCAGCAGCGCCCGCGTCTCCTCCGGGGACTGGAGGCGGTTGGTGACCTGCTGCACGCGCGCGTCGAAGTCCTGCAGGCCCATGGACACGCGGTTGAAGCCCAGGCTCCGCAGCAGCGTGAGCTGGCCGGGCGTCGTCACGGCCGGGTGGACTTCGATGGCCACCTCCGCGTCCGGCGCGATGCGGAAGCGGCGGGTGAGCGCCGTCCACAGCCGCTCGAGCTGCCGCTCATCCAGGAAGGTGGGCGTGCCTCCGCCCCAGTGAATCTGGGACACGAAGCGCCGCGCGCCGAGCCGCTGCACCACCAGGTCCAGCTCCAGCTCCAGGTGGTCGAGGTACACGTCCGCGGCGGCCCTGTCCCTGCTGATGACGACGTTGCAGCCGCAGTACCAGCAGAGGCTGCGGCAGAAGGGCAGGTGCACGTAGAGCGACAGCGGCTCGGCGCGCTCCCGGGTGCCCGCCTGCTCCAGCCGCGCCACCAGGTGCTCCGGACCGAAGTCCTGCCGCCACGCTGGCGCCGTGGGGTAGCTGGTGTAGCGGGGGCCGGAGACGTCATACCGGCTCAGCAGGACTTCGGGCGGCGTGGGCACTTCCTGGCGGGAGGGCTTCATCTCACCGCTTCGCCACTCCAAGCCTCGTGCCAGGGCATCCAGGGCGGGGCGGCGGAGGAAGCACTGCAAGCCTTGCGGTCCCCTCCACCCACGGCGAGGGAGGACAG
>NZ_JAAIYB010000736.1 GCF_010894475.1 Myxococcus vastator | reverse complement strand
GCTCACTAGCAGCACCGGCCGGCGGCCGTACCTGTCGCTGAGCCGGCCCATCACCGGGGCCGACACCAGCTGCATCAGCGAGAAGACGGAGATGAGCAACCCCACCGTGAAGGGCGAGGCGCCGAACAGGTTGATGGCCACCAGCCCCGCCGCGAACAGACCGATGGCGAGGTTGCCGCCCCAGGCGCCCAGGAAGCCGCCCAGCGCCGGTCCCAGCACGAAGCCCAGCCCGAAGGCCGCGCCAATGACTCCCATGCCCCGCGCCCTGTCCTTCGGCGTGGTGATGTCCGCCACCACGGCCTGTGCGGTGGAGATGTTGCCACCGGAGATGCCGTCGACGACACGCGCCAGGAAGAGCAGCGGCAGCGACTGCGCGAAGGCGAACAGTAGGTACGCCAGCAGCGAGCCCACCTGGCTCACCAGCAGCACCGGCCGGCGGCCGTACCTGTCGCTGAGCCGGCCCATCACCGGGGCCGACACCAGCTGCATCAGCGAGAAGACGGAGATGAGCAACCCCACCGTGAAGGGCGAGGCGCCGAACCGCACGCCGTACACCCCCAGCTGGGGAATCAGGATGCCGAACCCGATGAGGTCCAGCGCCACGATTCCGAAGACGACACGGAGTGACGCCGCCCGCCGCACCACCAGTTGCCCCTTTGCGAAAAAAGAAAACCGCCGGAGCGCGAAGATAGCGCCCCGGCGGCTCGAATGGGGGAGAAGTCCCGGCTCCGGCGGGCTTTACATCGCCTCGGCGGACTGGACGTTCCGGTTCGCGGTGTCGCGCTCGATGCAGCCCTTGGTCATCGTGTACTGGTAGGTGCCCAGCTCGTCACGCCAGTACTCGCCCTCGTACGGCCAGTAGAGCTGGTCGTCCTGCACGGCGACGGAGTACTTGTACTTCTTGACGATGGCCGTGCGGCCGCCCGCCTTGAGCTGCTCCTCCAGGAACTCCTTCTCCTTGGTGGTCGTCTCGAACTTGATGCGCAGGCCGTTGGCGAGCAGTTGCTTGAGCGCCACCAACTCCGTCTCCAGCTTGCCCTTGGCCATGATGCCGGCCTTGGAGATGAGCGCCGTGCGCTGCAGCTTGAGCCCCTCCAGCAGGGACTTGCTCAGCTCGGAGTACTTGAAGGTGTCCGCCCGGTTCGCGAAGGCGTCCATCTCCGCCTCCAGCTCGAGGATGGAGTCGTTCGTCTTGCGCAGGTCCTGGTCCGTCAGGGCCAGCCGGAGGATGCGCTCCAGGATGACGTCCGTCTCGTTCTTCTCCAGGCCGTCCTTGTTCTTCTTCTGCACGTCGGACAGCACCGAGTAGTACTCGCTGGCCTCCATGTTCTTCTTCACCAGCGACTCCAGCTGGTCGTGCACGGGCAGGTAGGTGCGCTCGAAGTCCTGGAGGATGATGTTGGACTCCCGGTAGCGGCAGTTCTCGTAATAGATGACCGCCTTCAGGATGAGCGCCTCCGGGAAGTACTCCTCACGGAAGAAGGGCGACGACAGGGTGATGAGGTTGCCCAGCGCCTGCTCGTACTGGCCCACGCGGTAGTTGGCCCAGCTGGACTCGAAGAGGGCCTCCAGCCACTGGGTGTTCCCGCGCTCCACCTTGCCCAAGTAGAAGAGCGCGAAGCGGTTCTGCTGCATGCCGTAGTGCGTGCGCGCCAGCTGCATGAAGGCCAGCTCGCGCAGCGACTTGTCCAGCTTCGCCTGGTCGGCGGGCTTGCCGGCCACCGGACGCGTGAGGCGGACCACTTCCTTCATCGCCTCGATGGCCGCCAGCATCTCCCCGTTGGCGCGCTTGGCCGCCGCGTCCTTCTGACGGCTGCCGTTGCGGAAGGAGGACAGGCCCTCCAGGTACTTGGCGCGGGGGAAGAACGGGTCGGCGCGCGGAATGGTCAGCGCCAGCCGCTTCACCTCCGAGAAGCTCTTGTCGGCCTCCTCGGGCTGCCCCACCTGGTCCAGCGCGCGGCCTCGCACGAAGTGGTAGCGCGCCAGCAGGTAGCGGAACTCGTTGCGGTACTTCTCCGGGAACTCCTGGTTCGCGTGGCGGGCAATCTCGTCGAGGATGACCGTCTCGTTCTTCGTCTTGCGGCTGATGAAGAAGAGCCACTCCAGGCTCGTCTTGAAGAACTTGGTGGACGGGCCCAGGGAGAGGATCTTGGAGAACTCCCCCAGGGACGAGTGGTACATGCCCATGCGGTAGAGCGACTTGGCCAGCACGTAGCGCGCCTCGGTGTGCAGGCCCGCCAGCTTCGGGTCCTCCAGCAGCTCGTGCGCCGCCATGGAGGCCTTCTCGTACTCGTCGTTCTTGAAGAGGCTGACGGCCACCTCCAGGCGCTGGCGGTCCGCCGTCTTGCCGGAGACGTCCACCGCGTCGAAGGACATGGTGGGCGCGGCCGGCTTGGGCGCCTCCTGCGTCAGGTCCAGGCCCATGCCCATGCTCCCGGTGTTCGCGGGAGGCGAGGCCGGGGTG
>NZ_JAAIYB010000735.1 GCF_010894475.1 Myxococcus vastator | reverse complement strand
AGGCCCCCCAGGCGCCGCCCGTGCCCGACGTGGTGGCCCAGTACTTCACCGACAGCTTCGAGGCCGTGGACGCGACCTCGGACGTCATCAAGCAGACCAAGGACGCCAACTGCGGCGCCGCGGTGGCCACCCTGCTGTCGCCCACGGCGGGCAAGGACTCCGTGGCGGCGGCGAAGAAGATGGACTCGCTGGAGTCGCGCTTCACCGACGGGGGCGGGACGACGCCGGAGGAGCTGGCGAAGATGTTCGCGCACGAGGGCCTGGAGGTGAAGAAGGGCACCTCGAACTTCGACATGCCGTCGGTGAACGAGGCGCTGGCCCGCGGACAGAAGGCCGTCGTCCAGTTGGACACCAACCGGCTCGCCACGGGCGTGGACTCCAAGGTCGCCGGTGGCTCGCACTGGGTCGTCGTCGACGGCATGGACGACCAGGGCAACTACCAGGTGAAGGACACGAACACGGGCTCCAAGTACACCGTGTCCGGCCAGCAGATTGCCGACTCCGTGGGCTCCGCGTGGGAGTTGCACCAGGGTGGCGGCATGCTCATCGTCGGCGACCCGCAGACCGCCATGGACGAGGGCACGCTGGTGGAGAAGAGCGCCCTCCACACCGACGCGCTGGGCGACACCGACGGCGGTGGCTCCCGGGCTCGCGGCAGCTTCGGCCGCGAGTCTTCCTGAGCGCCCCGCCGCGTCCTGACTGCCGGCGTTGACTACGCCGGCAGCGCGCCCTGGCCCGACGCCAGGGTGCTGGCGAACTGATTCACCTTCTGCACGTATTTGGCGTCACCCGTGCCCGCGGGAATCGCGTGCGGGTTGCTCTTGTCCACGCCGTTCGGACCGGAGTTGTAGGCACGCAGGGCCAGGTCCCAGCTCCCGAACTGCTCCTTCATGTCCTTCATGTAGCAGGCGCCCGCGAGGATGTTCGTCTCCGGGTCGGAGAGGCTCTTGCCCTGCAGCTCGGGGTGCTTGCTCTGCAGCTCCTTGAAGGTGTTCGGGTTCACCTGCATCAGCCCGGTGTCCGTCAGGCCGTTGCCACCGTTGGTGGACGTGGCGGCCACGTCACCGCGGGACTCGGCCCACACCTGCGCGGCCAGCATCTCCACCGGCACGCCCGTCTTGGCCGCCGCGGACTCGAGCGCCGGGCGCAGCTTCTCCAGCGCGGGAGGCAGGTTGCCCCCCAGGCTCGCGCCGCCAGCGCCCTGGCTCGCGCCCACTGACGGTGCCGAGGGCGCCGCACCGCTTCCACCCACCGGCGCGGGCGCGGGGCCACCCACCGGCGCGGCGCCCATCGGCGCGGGCGCGGAGCCACCCGCCGACGCGGGGCCACCCACCGGCGCGGGCGCGGAGCCACCCGCCGGCGGCGCCGACGTGAGGCCATCCACCGGATCACTCATGAACGGAGACGGGCCCTGGGCGCCGGGGTTCAGCTCCACGGGAGGACGGTTGCCGCAGGCCGACGCGGGAGAGAACGAGCTGTCCGAGAAGCACTGCGACGGGGAGGCCCCCGACGCGCCCGCGCCGCCCTGGCCGCACGCGGCGCCCTGCGCGCCACCGGCCGCGCCGCCCTGCATGGCCTGCTGGAGCTGGGTGAGCGTGCTGATGATGGCCATGGCCCCCTCCAGCAGCTTGCCCAGGGACTGGGCCTTGCCGCCGCCCAGGTCGAAGCCATCCTGCTGCATTCCAAGCCGCCCCAGCGCCGGCGTCTGGGCCGAGGCCCCCGACAGCGACGCGGAGGGCCGGGAGACGGAGACATCCTGGGCCGGGGAGCGGGTGGCGGAAGAGGCGGAGCCGCTGAGCGGAGAGAGGCGCATGGGGAAGTTCCTTCGGGAGAGGTGGGAGGGCTTCTGTAGGCGACCCACGCACCAGTAGCAGCAGGTGTGCCAACCACCGGGCGCCCTCATCCGTCCGCCAAGTCATTGATTTTACGCGTACCCCCCGCCGTGCCCGCGCCCCGTGGGCTTCTGGCTCCTGGTGACTGCCGTCATGGGGCGGTGGTCGCAGTCACCAGTCCGCGCTCCCACCCTGGCGCGCTAACGTAGCGGCCTTCTCGTCGTGGAGGGGATGCGGGACATGAGCCAGAACGGAAGCAGTGCCGAGAGCGCGCGCGTGCGCTGGCTGGTGGTGGGTGCCTTCTCCTCGTCCCCCTCGGGCCGGCGCTTCCCGCTGACGGTGAACACCTTCGGCGATGAGCTCACGCGCGCCGCCAGCGGGCTCCGCGTCACCGTGGCCGACCGGCTGGGGGCAGGTGACACGCGCACCGTCGAGCTGTCCTTCGACCGGCTGCGCGCCTTCAGCTTCGCGGACGTCATCACCCGCGTCCCGGAGCTGCGCGCCCTGCAGCACCTGCACGAATCGCTGGCCACCTCCGACCCGCTGCGTACGCTGACGCCCGAGGAGGCCGCCACGCGCGTGGCCACCGTCACCGGGCCGGGCCGCCTGCCGGACGCGGTGGCCGAGGCCCTGCGCGCCGCCTCCGCC
>NZ_JAAIYB010000734.1 GCF_010894475.1 Myxococcus vastator | reverse complement strand
GCCGGAGGCCGTCGTGGGCCTGCCCTCGAGTCAGACCGCGCCCTTCCTGAAGGAGGCGCTGGGCTGAGCTCCCGCGCGCCCGCCGGAGCCTCCGAGCCGTGGCCCCGTGGGCCGCCAGGCTCGGAGGTGAGGGCGAGGGGTCAGCGCGCCTGCGCCTGCGTCGTGGGCACGGACAGGCCCTCCGCCTTGAGCGTCTGGCTGGCCATGCCGGACATGCTCTCCGCGAGCGACTGCACGGAGCGGGTGGCTTCCTGCGTCTCCTGCACCGTCTTCAGCGTGCGCTGCATCTGCCCGGACAGCTCCTGGATGGCCTGGGCCATCTGGTGGGTGCCCGCGTCCTGCGCGCTGACGGCGGCGGTGATCTGCCGCACGCTGGAGCTGGTGTCGCCGATGATGTCGGCGAGCTGCTGGAACTGCGCGCTGGAGGTCCGCACGGCGTCGAGGCTCAACCGCACGCGCTCATCGCCCTTCTCACTGGAGCGGGCCGCCTCACGCATGCTGTTGCTGACGCCGTCGAGCACCTCGCGGATGCGGTGCGTGGCCTGGATGGACTGGTCCGCCAGGCCGCGCATCTCCCGGGCCACCACGCCGAAGCCACGGCCGCTCTCGCCGCTTCGCGCCGCCTCGATGGCGGCGTTGATGGCCAGCATGTTGGACTGGTCCGCCAGGTCCTTCACGGAGTCCACGATGCCGGAGACCTCGCGGGTGCGCTCGTCGAGCGCGAAGATGCGCCGGGCCATGTCGGAGACCTCGGTGCGGATGGCCGCCAGGTCCGACAGCGTGCGCTCCAGGGCGGCCGTGCCCTCGCGGCCCACCTGTTCGGCGCTCTCCGCGGAGGCCGCGAGCGCGCTGGCCTTCTCCGCCGTCATCTGCGAGCTGCGGCGGATCTCCTTCACCGTCTGCTCCGCCTCCTGGAGCGCCACGGCCTGACGGCTGACGCCCTCGGTCTGCTCGTCGCTGGACGAGCGGAGCTGCTGCACCACCGTGGCGAGCTCGCCGGCGCCGTTGCCCATGCGCTCGGCCAGGTTGCGCACCTCCTGCGCGCGCGCCTCCAGCTGGTGGGTGTGCGCCTCGAGCGTGCGCACCACCATGATGGAGCGGCGGGTGACGATGCCCAGCAGCGACAGCGTCAACGCGACGTAGCCCCAGTGCGTGACGTTGCCCAGCGACCAGCCCACCAGTCCGATGACGGGGAGGATGGTGAGGACGATGGAGATGACGAGCCCCGCGAAGCCGCCGACGAAGAAGCGCGCGTCCGGGTTGCCCATCCACGCCTGGGTGATGGCCACCGAGAGCACCACCAGCAGGACCACCATCGCCATGGGGAGGTAGGGCACGAGGATGCGCTGCCCGATGCCCAGGTCCAGGAGCGTCGCCAGGGCGCACAGGCCCGCCACGGGCGAGAACACCATGGCCGCCTTCTGGAACCAGCCGCGCCGGTTGTCGAGCAGCGCGTCCGAGACGAACTCCATCAGACCAGCGACGAGCAGGAAGATGCCCACCGTGGTGCCCAGCGTCGCGCCAGCGGACGAACCCCACAGCGCCGTGGGCATGCCGCTCAGGCCCAGGAGGATCATGCCGCCGCTGGCCGCGGAGACCGCCAGGCCCGCCAGCATCCGCCGCCGCCAGTGGAGCGCGAAGGCGCCGCCCGCGCCGAGCGCCACCGCCATCAGCAGACAGCAGATGACGAAGGGCGCCTGGCCCTGGCGCGTCACGTAGACCAGCAGGTCATACCGCGAGCCCACCTGCGCGGCCTGGGCCACGCCGATGTTCGGATTGCTGGACTGGATGCGCAGCAGCACGCGCGTGCCCAGGATGTCGCGCGGCAGGGGCACGATGTGCCACGACAGATTCTCTCCAATCTCGTAGCTGTCCGGCCGGATCTTCCCGCTCGTGTAGATGTGCCGGCCGTTCGCGTACACCTCGAACGCGTGGGTGACCTCGCCCAGGTACAGCGCGGGCTCCGTCCAGCCGCCGTCGGGGATGGGGATGCTGAGCCACATGAACTTGTGGTCGCCGCGTCCCTCCGGCGCCACGAGCGCGGGGGTGGTCCGCCATTCCTTCGAATCCCCCGTTTCCTTCGCCCACAGGGGCGTGCCCTCCGAGCCCACGGGGGAGTCACCCCACCGGAAGCGCCACCCGTCGAGCACGTTGACAGGGGGGCCCGCCTCGGCCGCGTGGGCCGAGGACGTGAGGGCAAACATCAGCAAGAGGGCGGAGCAGAAGCGGAAGCCAGCCATGGAGGGCGTATGGTCTTCCGCCCGGGCACTGAATGTAAATGGGTCTTACCGACCTCTCCCGAGAATCAAATGACGTTGCTTGGAATTGACGTCCCTGGAGAGCGTGTCAGGCAATGAATGCCGTGAATTTTATACTTCCAGTGAATTCTTCGCTCCGGCAGGTCGTGGGGGCGGCGGCCGACTGGCAGGGTTGTTCCTGGAAAGCCGGGGTTTGAACAACGACCCGGTGCGTCATGTTGAGTCCGGGGCGGGC
>NZ_JAAIYB010000733.1 GCF_010894475.1 Myxococcus vastator | reverse complement strand
CAGTTACAGCACCAGCGATGCCTAAGTCCCTATCGGGCAAGCAGCAGCCGCCGCAGGCACCACATTCGGGAACTCCGACGGGCACAAGATGGTCGGTTCAGCAGAATGCCATCTTTGATTTCTTTGCCAGGGGAAATGGCAACGCGGTCGTTCGCGCGAGGGCGGGTACAGGCAAGACCACCACCATCCTGGAGGGCATCCGCCACGCTCCCGAGAAGGCCATCGTGCTTGCGGCGTTCAATAAGCGCATTGCGGACGAGTTGGTGACGAAGCTGAAGAACCCCGCCGCCACAGCGAAGACCCTGCATGGGCTCGGCTTCGCTGCGGTGAAGACGTACTGGAAGGATACTGCGCTCGATAAGGACCGGGGGCTGGCTCTCGCCCGCCGGGCAGCCGTGGACCAGCGCCCAGACCCGATGATGGTCAAGCTCATCCAGAAGCTTGCTGCCTATGGCAAAAACATCGCACCGTTCGGCTCCGTCGCCGACTTGGTCGAGTTGGCGATTCAGTTCGACGTCGAACCCGACGCGCAATGGAGCGAGCGCGGTTGGGACACCGAAAAGATCGCCCAATGTGCCCATGAGGCTATGCGGCTTGCCACGCAGCGCGACGGCACCGTGGACTTCGATGACATGATCTTCGTCCCCGTGGCGATGAAGATGGTCCACCCGAAGTACGACCTCGTGGTGATCGATGAGGCGCAGGACATGAACCTGACCCAGCTCCTGCTTGCCCAAAAGCTGGTCCGCAAGGGTGGACGCACGGTGGTGGTGGGCGATGACCGCCAGGCCATCTACGGTTTTCGTGGTGCCGACTCGAGGAGCCTTGACCGGCTCAAGAACGAGTTGAACGCGGTCGAGTTTCCCCTTACGACGACCTACCGCTGCCCGAAGAACGTCGTGGCCCTCGCCCAGCAGATTGTGCCCGATTACAGGGCCGCAGACACCGCCCCTGAGGGCATCGTTCGCGACATGTCGGAATCGAAGCTAGTGGAGGAGGCCACCCCCGGCTGCTTCATCCTCAGCCGCAAGAACGCGCCGCTCGTCTCGACGTGCATCAAGCTCCTCAAGCAGGGCAAGCGGGCAAAGGTGGAGGGGAAGGACGTCGGGCGTAGCCTCCTGACCATCGTCAAGAAGCTCGGTGGGACGACCATCGAGACCTTCCTCTCCAAGCTCGCCGCCTGGGAAGCCCGTGAGTCGCAACGCGCTCGCTTGACGGCGAAAGACCCAGAGCCGGTCGTTGAGCGCATCGCAGACCAAGCCGGAATGCTCGTGGCCCTGTGCGAGGACCTCCTCACGACGAAGGAGCTGGGGGCCCGCATCGAGAACCTGTTCGACGATGCCGCCGAAGGCGCCCAGCCTTTCATTGTTTGCAGTTCCGTTCACAAGGCCAAGGGGTTGGAGCGCGAGAGGGTGTTCCTCCTCAAGGACACGTTCAGCCGGTCCGGAACGGAAGAATGCAACATCGAATATGTTGCGATTACGCGCGCAAAGCAGGAGTTGATCTGGGTGGTCAACGAGGCTGCGATCCGTTCACAGGCGGGGCACAGGAACCGATAGTTGCCAGCCTCCACAGTGCGCCTGCCCTGATATGCATCCTGACGGGCGGCTCCAGAGTCCGGCCGCAGTCCCCTACCCTCTGGACTTCCTCCCGTCGCGTTCTATCTAGCTTCGCCAACTCCCTTGCGGTGACACGCCGAAGGGCAAATTCGGGGCACATGCGCCAAGCGCTCGGGGCCGCGAGAATGGCTCTGGAACGCCCTGCAAGGGTGCACCACATCGTGCGCTCAGGTGGAGCAGAGCACGGTGAATCCTGTCAGCGAGCGTCCAGTCATCGCCCTCAAGCGGGTTCGGAGCCGGGGATCGGAGGAGGAGAGCCCAGTTCCACGCCGCACCGACCAGAGACGCCGGAGGGGCACACTGAGGGCACATGAGGCCACGAGGCCAAAGAAAAAGCCCAGCAACCTCTCGGCTGCTGGGCTTCTCACTCAGTGGAGGCGGCGGGAATCGAACCCGCGTCCGAAAGCCGTCCGTTCTTCGACCCTACGTGCGTAGTCCGCGGTTTGCTACGTCCCAGAGGCTCCCACGGACGGGATACTCAGAGCCGGTCCTGGAAAGGTCTCGCCACCTCGGGTCCAGGCGCCCTTGGCAGCCAGCCTGCATTATGACGGCCCATCCCAACCCCACAGGCCGAGAGCGGGGGGACCGCGCACTAAGAGCTGTTTTTAGGCAGCCAGCGCGAGCTCAACGTTGTCGTTGGCTTTTGTGTCTTTGCCGGGTTGGATTTACGAGCTACCAGACAAGCTCGGCACGCGTCTCGAACTTCATTGCCCCCGTCGAAACCAGGTCGCCCCCGGTAGGTTCACTGCACGTCACGCGGCCACTCACCGCGCCCCGTCTTCTTCACATTAACCGCTGCCGAGGGCGCGTCAATCCTCCTGAATGGCCGCGGGCCCACTTGGGCGCACGGACGTGGACACTCGGCCCACAAGCCC
>NZ_JAAIYB010000732.1 GCF_010894475.1 Myxococcus vastator | reverse complement strand
GCCCCACCGCGATTACCGCGACACGCTCCTAGGCCGGCGGCATGATGGCCGCACCAAGGGCAGCTTCACAATCCCGAAGCTGCCCTCATGGCCTAAGCAGCACGCCCGCGGCATCGGCGCCCCGCCGGCCCAGGAAACCTCAATCTCGAGGCCGGTACCGTTCCGCCTCATGGAAGAACTGCGTGAGCGAGTAGTCCAGCAGCGACTGGCGGGACTGCATGTACCGGCGGGCGCGGAGGAAGGGCAGCCAGACGCGCTTACCCACACGCACCTGGGACTCCTCCAGTTTCTGGCGCGGCACCCACGTCCCACCCAACCGCCGCACCAGCACGTCCCCCAGATAGGCTCCAAGTGCCGGTATCGTGTGTCCGTCGAGGACGTCGCGCGTGTAGCGCTCGGGGAAGTGGGTCTTCCAGAAGTGGAAGTCGAGGTCCGTCAGCGACTCAGGCGTCTCCTTCATGATGGAGGGCACATCCGTGTGAAGCACAGCCACGAGGCCTTCGGACAAGTCGCCGTAGGACTCGAGGACGCGCTCCGGATTCGCCACGTCCGAGGGATGAGCGACAGGGAGCCACTCCTCCGGCACCGGCGGTCGGAAGGCGTTGAGTTCGGCAATCTTCCGTTGCCGCTCGCTGATGGCGAACTCGTCCGGCAGCCGAGAGAGGAACGGCGCCACGTCAGGATGGAAGCGCGGCTCGACGGGTACGAGCGCGGCGCTGCGCTCCCGCAACTTGCACAGCACCGTGTCGAAGTCGAGGTCCGGCCGCAGGTGGACGTGGGCTCGGGCCTGCACCACACGCGCCTCCTCACTCGCGAACTCGGCAGCAGTCGGCCATAGCGCCACGAGGACGGAGCCGTTGGGTAGCTCCTCCACGAGGTGCGCAGGCGTCGAGAGCATCCGCTCACGGCCTACGCTCTCCACGAGCTTGGGGCCGAAGACATTCAGCCAGAACAGCTCATAAATCTTGTCGAACCCGTCCCGCCTCCATGTCTCATCGTCACGACCGAAGGCAGGATTATCGGTAAGGCCCCAGTCAGCCGTACTGTGCGCCGCAGCATAATGAGACGGGTACCGAGAGGCCCAGGCACGAACCATTGCCACAAAACCGCGGCTAGCCTCCTCCTGTGCAAAAAATGAGATCGGTTGAACATGAAGACTGACGCTCAAGTCGGGTTCAGCTTGCGCAAGTCCAAGAGTAAGCGACAACGACACGCCGGGATTCTCTGAGCGAAATAGTCCAATGGTCGATCCGTAGGCGTCGCGTCGCTCGTCAATCGCGCGCAGCACGGCGTCTCGGGAGTATTTTCGGCTCCGCTTCGCCTTAACAAGCGTTGGCACCCAACCATCTGCATACTTCTCAAGATTATCAAGGAATGGCGCCACCTCGGACTCCACCCCATCCTTCGGATTAAATGCCCCATCATAAAACAGGCGCAGACAATCTGCCTTGTTCAGATCGTGGATCGTCAGCGTCTTCATTGAGAAAACACCTCCACCCCAGTCCTCTTTTGCGCGTCGGTCGCCGCGCGCGTAAACAACCCAGTATCCTCGGGCAGGAGGCCCTTCTCCTCATAGACAAGGCGCACTCGCTTTATCTCCGCCTGCTGGCGCATACCGTCCCGCACAATCTTGAGCGTTCCACCGTAGTATTTCATGGCGTTGCTGGCGTCCGTCCTCACCTGCACAGGTAGCGCATCTTCGCCCAGAACGGCCAAGTTCCGACTCTTGAAGCTGAACGTCTCCACCCGCGAGGGCTGACCCGGAGTGGTCCTCTTTTCGATGACAAGCACGTCCGCATAGCGAAGGTCCAGCTTCGAGACTCCTACGTGGGTCTCGATCTGTGGCTCGTCGAAGTCCTTGAGCCATTTCCGCTCGGCCCGCGGCTTCGCCGCATCCTCCTCCAGGATCGCGACCATCTTCCTCTCGAACGCCATACCCCGGGCGTGGTGGTCACGCATCCCCTTGTAGCCCTCCCACAGCAAGGGCCCCTTGACGGCATCACCGTCCTGAATTTCCTTCAGTCGGCTCTTGCGATAGGCGACGTACTCCTGCCAGCGCGGCGCCCCCTGCTCGACTCCCGGCGGTGGCTCCTCCAGCTTCGGTGCCTGCTCCTTCAGCAGCTTCACATCCTTCGGGAGCCGTGGACCCGAGGACTCCAGCTCCGCCTGGAGCAGCTTGGCCCTCGCGGACTCCGTTGCGCCCACCTTGGCGTCCTGGGCGAAGAGGTCCAGGTTGTCGAACTGCTTTTTTCTCGCCGCCGACTGGACAGGCTCGCGACGCGCCCCTCCTCTCGTCGTTGCAGCCTTGGAGGTCTCCCGACTTGCCGCCTGCGCCTCCGCAGCGGACGCCTCGGCGTTCTTCTCGAAGAGGTCCAGGTTGTCGGACCACTTCCCGGCTGAGCCCCTTGTGGCCACGGGCTTAGCGGACTCGCGGCTGGCCGACTCCATCAGCAGCACCTGAGCCTTCGCGGGGTTTCCGCGGGCTTCGTACAGCGC
>NZ_JAAIYB010000731.1 GCF_010894475.1 Myxococcus vastator | reverse complement strand
GCAAGTCGGACCCCACCCGCGTCACCGCCACCACGGCGAGCACCGCGGCCACCACCAGGCCGACCCCGGCCACCCACTGGGAGCTCCGGCTGCCTTCGGCGAACAGGCCCACTCGCGTCACACGCGGCGCGGGCGCCTCCTGGTCCGCGTCACCCACCTCGACCGGCCCGCGCTCCTCGGTGTGGGAGTCCGGCTCCAGGTCCAGCGCTGGCACGCCGTGCTGCGTGGGCGCAGGCAGCGGGGGCGCCTCTCGCCAGATGGACACCTCCTCCGCGAAGGCGGCCGGCACGCGGGCATCCAACCCCAGCGCCTCCAGGTCCGGGCGGAACAGCTCCCGCAGCAGGTACGCCACGGACATGGGCGAGAAACGTGGGGTGGACGAGTAGAGAAAGCCGGCCAGGGCATCCCCGAGCGCGTGAGCGGACGCGAAACGGGAGTCCTTCCGGAGCGCGAGCGCCCGCTGGAGGATGGCGTCCAGCGCCACGGGGATGTCGGACCGCACCTGTCGCGCCGAGGGCAGCGGCTGGCCGCTGTTCAACCGCTGCAACACCGTGTGGACCTGGCCCTCCAAGGGCAACCGGCCGCAGAGCATCTGGAACAGCACCACGCCGGTGGCCCAGACGTCCGTTCGGGCATCCACCGCTTCGCCCCGCGCCTGCTCCGGCGAGAAGAACAGGTACTTCCCCTTCACCACGCCGGGCTCGGTGTTGAAGCTGCGCAGGGAGCGCGCCTTGGCGATGCCGAAGTCGACGATCTTGACCTGTCCCTCGTAGCCGATGAGGACATTGTCGGGGGAGATGTCACGGTGGACGATGCCCAGCGGCTCGCCCTTCTCGTCACCGCGCGTGTGGGCGTAGTGCAGGCCGCGGCACATCTCCATGGCGATGAAGACGGCGATGGGCACCGGCAGGGAGTGGAAGCCGGAGCGCAGCGCCCGCTTCATGATGCGGTTCAGCGGCTGGCCTTCCACCAGCTCCATGGCCAGGAAGTACTGCCCGTCCACCTTCCCGAAGTCGAAGACCTGGGCAATGGCCCCGTGCGACAGCGTGGCGGAGATGCGCGCCTCGCTGATGAACATGGACACGAAGGCTTCGTCGTTGGCGTACTCCGGGAGCACCTTCTTGATGAGCACGGACTTGGTGACGCCCGCCGCGCCCCGGAGCCGGGCGCGCCACGTCTCCGCCATGCCGCCATGGCCCACCCGCTCTTGAAGTTCATACCGGCCGAATCGGTCTCGCGGCGCACTTGCCATCGCGGCTGACACCCCCTCTCAGAGTTTACCGCATAACCCTGGAATGCGGAGGCCAACCCCGCAAAGCGGCTGTGATATCGTCCGCGCCGTGGCGAGTCTGGGAGATGAGGACGGGGACGACGAGCTGGTCCGCACCGATGCGTTGCCGGCCATTCGCGTCCAACGGGTACGTACCCGGCTGGTGGTGTTGTCGGGTCCGGATGCTGGTCGCGACTGGCCGCTGATGCCCGGACGCTATCGCGTGGGTTCAGGCCGGGATGCGGACATCCTCCTCTCGGACCGGGCGGTGTCGCGGCAGCACCTCCTCCTGGAGGTGAACGAGAGCGGCGTGCGCGCGGTGGACCCGGGCTCGCGCAATGGTTCCTTCTGCGAAGGCATGCGCTTCCAGGAGCTGGAGGTGCGCACGGGCGCGGTGCTCAAGCTGGGCACCACCGAGCTGAAGCTGATGCCGGAGAGCGAGCGGCCCCGGGCGCGCCCCCTGTCCGCGCGCAGCGCCTTCGGCTCACTGGTGGGCCACAGCCGCCGCATGCGGGAGCTCTTCACGTTGCTGGAGCGGCTGTCCGCCGGTGAGTCGGATGTGCTCATCCAAGGGGAGACGGGCACGGGCAAGGAGCTGTGCGCGGAGGCCATCCACACGCACAGCCCTCGGGCCCGAGGGCCCTTCGTCATCGCCGACCTGGCGGGCATCGCGCCCACGCTGCTGGAGAGCGAGCTCTTCGGCCACGTGAAGGGCGCCTTCACGGGCGCGCACGCCGACCGCGCGGGCGCCTTCGAGCGCGCCCACGGCGGCACGCTGTTCCTGGACGAGGTCGGCGAGCTGCCGCTGGAAGTCCAGCCCCGGCTGCTGCGCGCGCTGGAGCGCCGGCAGGTGAAGCGCGTGGGCTCCAACGACTACCGCACCTTCGACGTGCGCGTCGTCGCGGCCACGCACCAGGACCTGGAGGGCTCGGTGCAGACCGGGCGCTTCCGCGGCGACCTGTTCCACCGGCTCGCGGTGCTCCGCGTCGGCCTTCCGCCGCTGCGGGAGCGGCTGGAGGACGTGCCGCTGCTCGTCGACACGGTGCTGCAACGCATGGGGCGTCCTCCCAGCGCGCTGTCGGACCAGACGCGCGCCCTGCTCGCGCAGTACCCGTGGCCGGGCAACGTCCGCGAGCTGCGCAACGTGGTGGATCGGGTGGTGAACCTGGGTGACGAGGCCCTGCCGGACATCCCGGACCTGCCCTCCCACGCCGAGGACCCCACCAC
>NZ_JAAIYB010000730.1 GCF_010894475.1 Myxococcus vastator | reverse complement strand
GCCGGAACTCCTCCAGCCGCCCCATGGCCACCGCCCCCGCGTCTCCGAACAGCGCTCGGGGCAGCGTGGGCTGCAACGCCACGGCGCGCAGCGCGACGCCCTCTTGTTCGTCCAGCGCGCGGTTGAGCCAGCCATCCGGTGTCGACTTGCGCCCCGGCGTTCCGGACTCCACGAAGTCCTGCGCGTCGAAGTGCGAGCGGACCGGCGCCGGCAATCCCACACCGTGCAGCACCGCCAGCCGACCATCACGCCACAGCGGCATCAACGCTTCGAGCCTGGGATGCAGGCCAAAGGGCCCTGACAACTTCAGCGCGGCGTCCGGGCCATGCGCCTTCAACGCCAGCGTGGGACGCGCCCGGTGATACGCGGCGTCCTCCACCGGAGGCACCAGGGAGAGCCCGTCCGCACCGCCACGCAGGAAGACGGTCACCAGCGTGCCTCGCGCGGAGGCCTGCGGACTGGACGCGAGCGCCCGTCCCAGGAAGCCCGGAGCCGACACAAGCCCCACCGCCGTCGACCCCAGGGCGCGCAGCAGATGACGACGGGTCAGCAGTGGGTTCATCGCGTCTTCACCTCCGGTGAGCCAGGCACGGGAGCCCCCAGTTGGCAGGGCCCCCTCATTCAACACCGGGGCAGGACAGAAGTTACGGGCACGGCGCGCAAGAGCGGGAGTTGCGTCCGGAGCGAGTGCTCACGAGCCCGAAGACCCGTCCGCATCCGCTCGTGAGCGGAGCGTCACCGCTACTGCTTCTGGAACTCTGGCGAGCCCAGCAACAACCCGGCAATGAGCGGGACGTCCACGGGGCGTGTCTCTCCCACGGCGCTGGCGGCCTCGGCGCGCTTCGACAGCGCGTCGAGGATGGTCGCCCGCGTCTGCTCCGACGGTGGCGCGCCCAGCAGCGCGTGGCCCAGCGCGTCCACCCAGGCGCGCTCGGTGGGCTCGGGCGGCGTGGCCAAGGTCTTCAGCGCCACCTCCGTCCCCGGCATCCGCCCGGACACCAACTCCAGGCTGAAGTTGAGCCGGGCCACCAGGGAGCCGCTGTTCACCCACGGCGCGGCCCCTTCCGGAAAGCCCGTGGGCGCTGGCGCCCGGAAGAGCGGCTCGCCCATCTTCGCCAGGGACTGCACCAGCCGGGGGCGCACCGTCACCTCCGCTTCGGTGGCGCGCAGCGCGGACACCACGAACTCGAAGGGCGTCTTCACCTTCGCCGCCCGCGCCTCGGGGGCCCAGAACTCCGGTGACTGGAAGAGCGCGCGGTACACGGTGGGCAGGTCCCCGTCCGAGTCGAGGAACACCTTCGCCACCTGCTCCACCAGCGCTGGCGGCGGCGTGTCCGAGACGAAGCGCCGCGCCAGCTTGCGGGCGATGTGACGCGCGGTGGCGGGGTGCCTCGCCAGCAGGTCCAACACCTGCTCCCCGTCCGCCAGGCTCCGCCGTCCGGGGATGCGCTGCCCCAGCACCTGCTTGTCGTCCGCGTCATGCGCCCGGCGCCGGAAGAAGAACTCAGGGGCCTTGCGCGGCGCTCGGATGCTCCAGCCCGTGAAGCAGCGGGCCACCTCTCGCACGTCCTGCTGCGTGTAGCCGCCCTCCACGCCCAACGTGTGCAGCTCCAGCAGCTCGCGCGCGTAGTTCTCGTTGAGGCCCGGCTTCGACGCTTCGGGCTCGCGCGTCAGGCGCGCGGGCATGCCGTCACGGACGCTGCGCCAGTTGTCCAGGTAGAAGAGCATCGCCGGATGGCGGGCCGTGGCGCCCAGCAGCTCCCGGAAGTTGCCGAAGACTTTCGGGCGGATGGCATCGCGCTCGTAGGCCGTCACCATCCACCGCGTCGCGCCTTTGTCCGCGGACACGTTGAAGTGGTTGAACCAGAAGTCCACCAGCACCTCTTCGAGCTGGTTGGGGCTCTCCACCGCCCGCAGCAGCTTCGCCGCGGATTGCTCCAGGCCGATGCGGACGGGGCGCAGCGGCGCACGTCCGTCCTTCAAGGCCTCCTCCCGCTGGCGCTTCGGCGGGTACGCCCGCACCAGGTCCGCCATGGACATCGTCAGCGAAGGCAGCGTCTGGAGCTTCGCCTCCAGACGGGGTGGCAGCGGCGCGCCGGGACGGGAGAGCTGCGTCTCCATCCAGCCCTCCACGCCCAGGCGCCGCAGGTCCGCCAGGGACTGCGGCGAAGGTCCAAAGGCCATCCGTCGCAGGACATGGACCGCGCGCGCCTCGTCGAAGGCGGGCCTGGCCACGACGGGCCCCGGCGCCGCCGAAGCATTGGAGTGTGGACCGCTCGCACATGAGAGCAGGACGGCCGCCAGGAATCCGACAGGCAATCGACGCATGACGAAGGAAGAACCCCGCATGACGCCAGAAGTTACGCGGTGAGCTGTGGGCCCGAAGTCAAATGACGCTTTCGTGGCGCAAAGAACTTCGGGGCCACGTCTTCGCCACTTGAAGGCGGGCGCTCGATGGCATTCCACCGGGGCCGGGGCCATCCATCCGTCCCCCCGGAGATCGCC
>NZ_JAAIYB010000072.1 GCF_010894475.1 Myxococcus vastator | reverse complement strand
GGAGAGCGGGTGGGTGGAGGTGCCGCTGCGCGAGGGGCGGTTGGAGTCGGTGGTGTTGGACGTGGACGCGCTCTTCCCCGACGGTGTGGGTGAAACGGTGACGCTGCGGGGGAAGCTGGAGCTGGAAGGAACGTTCCGTCCACCGGAGGGCGCGAGGTTGTTGGGGCCGGAGGACGTGGAGGTTCCGCTCGCGCCGGATGGGCGTTTTGTCGTGACGGGGTTGCCGTCCTGGCAACCGTCCCGCTTCCGCGTCGAGGTGGCGTCGCCGGTCTCCGGACGTCCGGTGGCCGCGACGGAGCAGGCGTTCGACTTCAGTCCCGATCCAGGGGTGCGCGATGCCGAGGTGACGTGGCGCGTGAAGGCCTACCGGTGGCTCGTGCTTCGCATGGATGGCGCGATGCGGGCACAGCTAGCGGCGCGGAGCCAGAAGCCCTATCCCGTGTTCGTCCTCCAGCGGTGGCGCCACGAGACGCAGTGGGAGCTGGCCTCCGCGGGCGCCTTCATCCAGGAGGAGGAGGGAATGGCCGTGTCCCTCCTGGAGCCGGGGCGCTACCGGTTGCTGGTGTCCTTCTCCGTTCATGAGGTCTACAGCAGCACCGCCGCGGACGTGGGCGAAGACTGGGTGGACGCCGCCGTCACCTTCCAGGTGGACGTGGAGGGGAAGGACTGCGAGGTGCTCGTCACGGACGGGCGCAAGCCGGTGTTCGGCGCGCGGGTCACCGTCTCCAGCGACGTGGGCTCACTGCCTCCCGCGTGGGGACTCACGGATGCGCGGGGCCGTTGGCGGTTGGGGCGCGTGAGGCCGTTCGGCCTTCACCTGGAGGTGGAGGCGGAGGGCCATGCGCCTTGGACAGGGGAGGTCGCGGAGGAGTGCCGACGAGCGGGCGAGGTGCGCGTTCAGCTCTAGGGAAGACTCCGCTCGCGGCGCTGGCCACGAGCAGGGCCGGGGCCGCGGATGTCAGGCCGCGCTGGCGGTGATGGCGATCAGCTCCGCGCGCGTGCGCCTGGGCGTCGCGGCGGGCTCCAGCTCATCGGCCACCGGCGCGTCCGTCTCGCCCTCCTCGGCGGCCAGCTCCGTCGCGCGATTCTTGCCGCCCAGGGCCTCCACCCAGCCCTCCAGCAGGTCCATCAGCGCGCTGCGCTGCTCGCCTTCCAGCGGCATCAGCAGCCGCGCCATGCGCTCCTGGACCACCGAGTCGGCCTGCTCCGCGAGCGCGCGTCCCTGCTCCGTGAGCCGCACCCGCACGCGGCGCCGGTCATGCCGCACGGAGCGCTCGCGCTGGACGAGCTGCGCGGCCTCCAGCCTGTCCAACAGCCGGCTCAGCCGCGGCGGAGCGATGCCGCCCAGCCGCTCCGCGAGGATGTTGACGGGAAGGAGGCTCTCCGCCTTCAGCCACCAGATGGCCTGGACCTCCATCGAGTCCAGCTCGGTATGAGGGAGGGCCCCCAGGGGGCTGCCCAGCGCACCGCAGCGCGCTACGTCGATGAGCAGGTTCTTCAACCGCGCCACCTGCACCCGCACTTCCGCCGAGAGCTCGGACATCCTGGTCGTCTCCGTCTCTCGGGCGTCATCGTCCCACCGGCCAGGGGAGCCCGATGACCGCCCGTCTCCATGGGGGAAAAGCCCCCGACGGGGTCATCAACGGCCCGGCGCGGAAGGCATATCGGACCCACGGCGGGAAATGAGCGGGGTGCGTCAGGCGCCGCTGGCCTTCTTGCGCTGGGCCTTCGCCTTGGTGTGCGCCTTGTCGAAGCCCTCGTAGAAGCGCACGGCCTGCTCGCCCACCATCTGGATGTGCTGGTTGTTGAAGTAGGCGGTGACGGGCGCGGCCACCAGCGGCATGGCGCGCCCCAGCGTCTGCATGCCGCCCTTCTCCAGCAGCATGGCGGCCAGCTTCCCCAGCACCTTGGGGCCCGCGCGGGGCAGCGGGCCCAGGCCGTTGGCGTAGCCGAACAAATCCAGCATCTCCCCGCGCGCCCGCTCCGTCTTGAGGTTCACCTTGTAGAGGGTGGCCACGTCCGTGAGCAGGAGGATTTGCAGGTACGCCATGAAGAGCAGGTCCGCCGGCAACGCCACCAGCCCGAACACCCCGCTCACCCCGCCCACCATGCTGGCGAGGTTCTTCTTCTCGTCCACGATGCGCTGGGCCAGCTCCCGCGGCGACGCCTGCGGGTAGCGCTTCTCCAGGGCGGCGATGCGCACGCGCGAGCGCGCCACCTCCTGCAGGACGATGTCCGACAGCCGCGCCGAGCCGAGCTTCTTCAGCTCCGCCGGAGTCATCTTCTTCATGAAGGCCAGCCGCTCGGCCACGCTGTCGTAGAGACCCATCCCTCAATAACCCCGCTCGGACAGGTAGAGGTCCACCAGCGCGCCTTCTTCGTACCAGGCGTGCCGCATCTCCACGTTGAACCAGCGCGAGTCCGGCTTCGGCCCGCGTACTTCCAGCTTCACCTGGTTGGGAGAGGTGTCGATGATGGCCGCGCGCGCCTTGCACGCAGAGCCCGGGTCTTCGCCGTAGCCGCCTTCGAGGCAGACTTCATCCCCCACCGAGAGCCGACGGGTGTACTCGGTGGCCAGGTAGAGGGCGTCGTCACACGAGCCCCGCGGGGACGACGTGCCCAGCGCCTCACACCGGTTCTGCGGCGGCGCCTTCACGACGGGGATGACCCCGTAGAGCGGGTCGTCGTTGTTCGGATCCGGACGGAAGGCCCCCGTACCCGTACAACCTGTCAGCACCAGCGAGAGCGCGCCAGCGCTCACCCACGACCGCCTCATCGTATCGACTCCTTCGGGGCCCATGACCCCACCCTCTAAGAAAGGGTGGAGCATGGCAAAAGGCGTTCGACGGGGCAAAGCAGCCAGCGGTCAGTGGAGCTGTCAGGCCGAGCGACGCTGCGGGCCCGGAATCTCCGTCGTCTGCCCGGGCACCACGCGGTTGTCCTTGTCCACGAACACCACGGTGGGCTTCCAGGTCGCCACCTCGGCCTCCTCCACCTCCGCGAAGGTGGCCAGGATGACCAGGTCGCCCGGCTTGTTCAGGTGCGCCGCCGCGCCGTTGATGCAGATGACGCCGCTGCCGGCCTCACCTTCCAGCGCGTAGGTCTCCAGGCGCGTGCCCTGGGTGATGTTCCAGACCGCGACCTTCTCGTTCTCCACGATGTCGGCGGCGCGAAGCAGGTCGCGGTCGATGGTGACGGACCCTTCGTAATCCAGGTCAGCCTGGGTGACGGTCGCGCGGTGGATTTTCGACTTGAAGAGGATGCGGCGCATGTGGGTCTGGACCTTGGAAAAAGCGGCAAGGACGCCCCACCGTAACGTCTGGGGCGCCCTGGGACAACCCTGCGTTCAGCTCCCCTGCCCGCAGTGCAGGCAGGCGTCACTTAACGAAATTGACGAGCTGACTGAGACTCAGGGGAACGCTCTGGGATTCCGAGGTGAGCTTGCCGTCCAGGCGGACCTGCGCATTTCCGCCCGAGCGCAGGGCCAGCGCCGCGTTCGCCGCGCGCGCGAAGTTGATGGTGAGGGGCAGGGTGACCTGCTTCGTCCCGCTGCCGTCCAGCTTGCCCAGGTTGCCGGTGGACAGCGTGCCCACATCCGCGCCCGCCACCTTCAGCGCGCCGGTGATGCCGGACACCGGGAGCGGGAAGCTGTTGCGGTTGGTGATGGACAACGGGAATTCCACGGTGGCGCCGGACAGGGTGATGTTCTTGATGCGCGGCGCCTGGAAGGACACCTGCGGAACCTTGGGGACCTCGAAGGTGCCTTCCTTCGCCAGCGGGAAGCTCAGCACGCCCACGGGCGTCTTCACGCCCAGCCTGCCCTGCGCCTTGAAGGCGGCCTTGTCCTGCTTGAGGAACGTCTCCAGCACGGGGACGATGTCCGCGAACTTCACGTTGGCGGGGAAGACGAGCTCGCTCTTGCCGTTGGCCTTGAGCGCCAGCCCCGAGCGCGGCTTGCCGGCCACCACCTGCTTGCCCTCCACGAAGAAGGCGTAGTCCACCTCGGCCAGGTTCAACCCGAAGCCGTTGGGGTTGTTCAGCTCGTAGACCAGGTTGATGGTGGCGTCGGACAAGGAAGCATCCGCGAGCCGCGCTGTCTTGAAGGAGAGGGTGGGCTTCTTGAAAGCCCCCTTCAACATCTTCTGGAGGGCGGCGCAGCCACTGAGCGTGGTGAGTCCAAGGACGGCCAGGACGAGGAGGGCGCGTTTCATGGTGGGCATGGGCGTATCACCGGACGGCCCCTCTCCGCGCGGGATTCAATGCAATGCCGTGGGAGGTGGTATGTGGGAAGCCTCCCGTACCCAGATGGAGGCACCCTTGTCCGGGGTCCGTGCACACATCTCCTCCCATCTTCCACCCTGGCGCGCCTGGCTGGCCCTGGGCTTGCTGGCCGCGGCATCGGTGTCCTGCTCCAAGAGCAGCCAGGACCCCGCGGAGCGGCGAGCCCTGTCGCTGAAGCCCTGCCGGTTGGAGGGGCTGGCCACGCAGGCCCAGTGCGGAACCTACGAGGTCTTCGAGGACCGGGCCGCTCGCACGGGCCGCAAGATTCCCCTGCGCGTGGTGGTGGTGCCGGCGCTGGCGGCGCAGCCGCGGCCGGATCCGCTGGTGTTGCTGGCGGGAGGCCCGGGCCAGGCGGCGTCGCGCTCGACGCAGGTGCTGATGGCGGTGGAGCGCATCCGCCGCAAGCGCGACATCGTGCTGGTGGACCAGCGGGGCACGGGGGACTCGAACCCGCTGAACTGCAAGACGGACACGCCGGAAGAGGGCCTGTCCTCGCGGCTGGAGGAGCGCGGCGCGGCGGAGGAGGTGCGCAAGTGCCGCGAGGGCTGGGACGCGGACGTGCGCCACTACACCACGCCCGTCGCCATGGACGACCTGGACGAGGTCCGCGAGGCGCTGGGCTACGAGCAGCTCAACCTCTGGGGCGTGTCCTACGGCACGCGCGCGGCGCTCGTGTACATGCGGCAGCACCCGGAGCGCGTGCGGACCGCCATCCTGGACGGCGTGGCGCCCATGGGGCTGTACCTGCCGCTCTACGCACCTCGTGACGCGCAGCAGGCGCTGGACCGCTTGCTGGCGAACTGCGAGGCGGACGCGGCGTGCGCCAAGGCGTATCCGGACCTGCGGACCCGGACGGAGGCGTTGCTGACGACGCTGGAGACCACGCCCGCGCGCACCCAGGTGGCGCACCCGCGCACCGGCGTGTTGGAGGAGGTCGTCCTGTCGCGCCGCGCCTTCCTGTCGCAGCTCTTCGTGCAGCTCTACAGCCCGGAGCTGTCCTCCCTGGTGCCGCTGATGCTGGACCGGGCCACGCAGGGAGACTGGTCCCCCTTCGTCGCGCTCAGCGTGGGCCTGACGGAGAACCTGGGCCGCACGGTGAGCCAGGGCCTCTACTTCGCCGTCGTGTGCGCGGAGGACGCGCCCTTCTACGACGAGGCGGCGGTGGCTCGCGAGTCGCAGGGCACCTGGTTCGGTCCGACCATGGGCCGGGAAGTGCTCTCCGTCTGCGCGGACTGGCCGCGCGCCGCCCTGCCCCCGGGCTACCGCGAGCCGGTGGTGTCGTCGGTGCCCACGCTGCTCCTGTCGGGCGAGCTGGACCCGGTGACGCCGCCCGCGTGGGCCGAGGAGGCGAAGCGCACGCTCTCCAACAGCCTGCACGTGGTGGTGCCCGGCGTGGGCCACAACACGATGGGCGTGGACTGCGCGCGCACGCTGATGGTGGACCTGCTGAACCAGGGGAGCGTGGAGGGGCTGTCGTCCACCTGCGGCGCCAGTCTCACCCGGCCTCCCTTCTTCACCTCCTTCGCCGGCCCGGTGCCGTGAGGACGCGCGCGCCATGATTGAAGCCAGGAACCTGCACAAGCGCTTTGGCAAGAAGGTGACGGCCGTGGAGGACGTGTCCTTCACGGCGGAGGACGGCGTCATCACTGGCCTGCTGGGCCCCAACGGCGCGGGCAAGACGACGACGATGCGCATGCTCTACACGCTGGTGCGGCCGGACCGCGGCACCGCGCTGGTGGATGGCGTGGACGTGGTGCAGCGGCCCCAGGAGGCCCGGCGGGCGCTGGGGGTGCTGCCGGACGCGCGCGGCCTCTATCCGCGCCTCACCGCCCGCGAGCACGCGCGCTATTACGGCGAGCTGCACGGACTGTCCGGCGCCGCGCTGGACAAGCGCGTGGACGAGCTGCTGGACCTGCTGGACATGCGGGACATCGCGGACCGCCGCACGGAGGGCTTCAGTCAGGGCCAGCGCGTGAAGGTGGCGCTGGCGCGGGCGCTGGTGCACGGGCCTCGCAACGTGCTCCTGGACGAGCCCACCAACGGGCTGGACGTCATGAGCACGCGCTCGGTGCGCACGCTGCTGCGGCGGCTGAAGGATGAGGGCCGGTGCGTGGTGTTCTCCAGCCACGTCATGCAGGAGGTGGCCGCGCTGTGTGACCGCATCGTGGTGGTGGCGCACGGGCGGGTGGTGGCGGACGGGACGCCGGAGGCGCTGCGCGCGAGCACCGGCAAGGACAGCCTGGAGGAGGCCTTCGTGGCCACCATCGGCACGGACCAGGGGTTGATGCAATGAGCGGGCTGTCCTTCTCCGTCTTCCGCAAGGAGCTGAAGGACCACCTGCGCGACAGGCGCTCGGTGCTCACCTCGCTGGCGTGGCCGTTGATTGGCCCCGTCGTGTTCATGGTGATGTTCAACCTGCTGGCCTCCTGGTACCGGCAGGACCGGCCGCTGGCGCTGCCGGTGGTGGGGCGGGAGCACGCCCCCAGCCTGATGGCCTTCCTGGAGCGCTATGGCGCGCAGCTGGAAGCGGCGCCGGAGGACTACGAGTCGCGCATCCGGGCGGGCTCGCTGGACGCGGTGCTGGTGGTGCCGGACGACTACGCCGAATCGTTCTCCGCCGGGCGCACCGCCGAGGTGCAGCTCGTGGTGGACAGCTCGCGCCAGTCCGCGCGCCAGTCGGTGCTGCGCGCGCGGCGGCTGCTGGAAGCGTATGCCCAGCTCCTGGGCACGCAGCGCCTGTATGCGCGGGGCGTCGCGCCGGAGCTGGCCATCCCCGTGCGGGTGCAGGAGGCGGACCTGTCCACGCCGGAGCGCACCGCGGCGGGCCTGCTCAACATGGTGCCGCTCTTCCTGGTCATCGCCGCCTTCGCGGGCGGCATGCAGGTGGCCAGCGACGCCATGGCGGGTGAGCGCGAGCGCGGCTCGCTGGAGCCCCTGCTGCTCAACCCGGCGCCCCGGAGCACGGTGGTGACGGGCAAGTGGCTGGCCACCGTGGTCATGGCCGTCGCGGCGGTGCTGATAACGCTGGTGGGCTACATGCTCGTGGTGCGGCGCGTGCCCCTGGAGGACCTGGGCGTGAAGGCCCGCTTCGACGCGCCCGCCGCCCTGGGCATGGCCGCCGCCGTGCTGCCGCTGGCGCTGGCCGCCTCCGCCGTGCAGGTGTGGGTGTCCACCTATGCACGCTCCTTCAAGGAAGCGCAGACGTACCTGTCCCTGCTGATGGTGGTGCCGATGCTGCCGGGCATGGTGCTGGCCCTGTCGCCGCTCCAGCCGAAGCTGTGGATGTTCGCGGTGCCGGTGCTGGGCCAGGAGGTGCTCGCGGGCGAGGTGATGCGCGGTGAGCCGCTGGGCGCGCTGCCGTTCCTCATCGCTGGCGCGTCCAGCCTCCTGCTCACGGTGCTGGCGCTGGTGGTCACCGCCCGGTTGTTGTCCCAGGAGCGCATCGTTTTCGGCCGGGGCTGACGAGCGGCCCCAGCGCGCCGATGTTGCGTTACGCTCCTCACAACCTCCCAGGTGTCACTGTCGGCGGGTGGCACTTGGGCGGCGGCCTGACATGACAGCCACGCGCCTTTTCCTTCCAATGGGGCCAGATGAAGCCAGAGCGAGACGCCTTGTTCCCTCCCGCGCCAGCCTCCGTGGCCACCGCTGGGGGGGAGCCCCGATTTGGTACCTACCAGGGTGAGCTGCCCGAAGTGGACCTGCCGCGCCTGCGGGGGCAGTGGGCCCCGGGCCGCGCCACGCGGCTGCTGAAGCGCAAGCGCTGGCACTACACCTTCGCGGCCACGCCCGAGGTCGCCGCGCTCTTCGCGGTGGTGGACCTGGGCTACACGTCGAGCGCCTTCGCGGTGGCCCTGGACTTGCGCGAGCGCAAGCCGCTGTGTGACGTGAGCTTCCTGGGCGCGCCCGGCCCCATGGTGGAGCTGGGCGACAAGCCGGGGCAGGGCCTCAAGGCCTCCTTCCGCACGCTGGGCGGACGGCTGTCGGTGCAGCGCGGCCAGGACGACGAGCGCTACCGGGTGGCGGTGGACGTCAGCCGGCTGCGCACCGGGAGCCTCCAGTCCTTCCAGTGGGAGGGCGACTTGATGGTGGCCGGCGGCCCGCCCGCGCTCACGGTGGTGGCGCCGGTGGAGGGTGACGGGCTGGTGAACGTCACCATGAAGAGCAACGGCCTGCTCACCTTCGGCAGCCTGGAGGCGGGCGGGAAGCGCTTCCGGTTGGACGGAGGCGTGGGCGGCATGGACTACACGCAGGGCTACCTGGCGCGGCACACCGCCTGGCGCTGGGCCTTCGCGGCGGGACGGCTGGCGGACGGCACGCCGGTGGGCATCAACCTCGTGGAGGGCTTCAACGAGGGCAACGCGGACGCCAATGAGAACGCGCTGTGGCTGGGGGACAAGCTGTACCCACTGGCGCGCGCCCGCTTCGAATACGACGCGAAGGACCTGATGGCGCCGTGGCGGCTGGTGACGGTGGATGGCGCGGTGGACCTGCGCTTCGAGCCCCTTCATGTGCACCGCGAGGACCGGAACCTGCGCCTCGTCGTGAGCCACTTCGCGCAGCCGGTGGGCTTGTTCAACGGCACGGTGCGCGTGGGGAGCCGCACGCTGGAGCTGTCCAACGTCCCTGGCGTCACCGAGGACCAGGACATGCTCTGGTGAGGCGTCTGCTTCAGGGCGGCGGGATGGCGTGGACGCGCTCGGACGTGAGCTGCCCCTCGGGGAGGGCGCGTTCCGTCCACTCCAGGGTGCCGCTTTCGGCGGCCCGCGCCGCCTCGGTGGTGGCGCCCGTGGTGAGCGTCAGGGCTCGCGGTCCGGCCGAAGGGGTCCGGCGCAGCACCAGCTCCACGGGGGCTGAGGGCACCTCGGCGGGCCGGTAGACGTCGAGCACTGCTTCCGCCGGGCCACCCGGGCGCAGCACGTCGCGCACGGTGTCGTGGACCCGGTCTTCCGTGGCGAGCCCCCGCTTCGACGTGAAGGTGCCCTTGAGCGTGCGCGAACCCTGGCGCCCCTCGTAGCGGTACACCGTCCCGGGAGCGGCGCGCGTGGGCTCCCGCTCGCGGCGGAGCGTCACCTGGAGCGTGAGACGTCCGTCTTCCGCATGCGCATGGCGCTGCTCCGTCAGCCGCCCCGCTTCATCCGTGACGGTGGTGAGGGTGCGGTCCTCCGCGCGGGGGCCACTCGCGGCTCCTGGCAGCAGCAGGCTGGTGGAGACCTCCGTGCGTCGCGAGCCGCCCTCCAGACTTCGCTCGGTGCGCCACTCGAAGCCCGCGAGCCGGCCCTCCAGCTTCAGCACGCGAAGCGCCTTCGTGCGCGCGGGCGTCCGGGCGGGGCCGGGCACCTTGAGCGTGGCGGCCAGGCCGGTGGTGACGCGGTGGAAGGTTCGCGCGTAGCCGGGCTCGTCATGGGCGCACAGCAGGGGCAGCTCCGGGCTCGCGCTCACCATCAGCTTGAGCCGTCCCGCGCTCACGCTGTCCCGGGGGGCGACCACCTCGTAGTCCACGTCCACGAACATCACCGGTGCGTCCGCGACGATGGAGACGTTCGTGGGCGTCATGCTCCGGACGGTGACGCCCTGGTGGCCCTGCACCGCCTTCGCCACCGCGAGCACCGCGCCCGCCGCGTCGATGGGGCGCTCGTACACGAAGCAGCTCAACGCGGCCTCGGTGCCCAGGGGAATCTCCAGGCGTGTGGAGCCCTCGTGCCGCGTCAGCCTGGGCGCCGCCACGCCTTCGACCTCGGCCGTGAAGATGCCCTCCGTGGACGTCACGCGCTGCTGGGGCAGCGGTGCCAGCTCCCGAGCGAAGGGACCTGTCGGCGCGGGTGCCGACGGAGGTGCCTTCGAGGTGGGCGCCGGCTCGGGCACGGGCTGCTCCGGCCGGACCGTCGTCACGGACGGTCCGGCGCAGGCGGAGGAGAAGCACAGCAGGAGCGCGAGACGCCGCATGACGAAGCCTGGAGCCGCGGCCTAGCTGGAGCTGGCCCGGGCTCGGCGCGCCGCGACGATGTCCCGGAAGGAGCGGCTGCGCAGCTCCTCCAGCGTGAGGCCGGCGGCCAGCACCTCGTCCTCGGTGAGCGCGCCGCAGCTCAGTCCGCGCAGGAAGAAGTTGAGCAGGCCCTGGCCGGTGGCCGCGTCGTCGAAGACGTCTCCCACCAGCGTGGCCTGCGCGGCCTTCTCCATGAAGGCCCGGAGCCTGCGCGAGGCCGCGTCCAGCCCCTCCAGGAAGAACGCATACACCGCCGCGTAGCGCACGGGGAGCTGGGCCGGGTGCAAGTCCCACCCCTGGTACCACCCCCGCTCCAGCGAGTGCCGGATGTGCCGGTACGACACCTGCCAGACCCGGTGAATCGCCTCCATGTTCTCCCGGCGCTCGGTGGGCAGCAGCGGCTCGTCCTGCTTCGCCCGGTGCGGAGGCACCGGCATGACGTTGGTGGCGCCGTCCGCCAGCCGGATGCCCGTGTCCGCGAGTGACACCTGCACCAAATCCCGCAGGAAGTCGCAGGCCGGGTGCAGCATCGTCTGCGCATGCGCGCTGACGCCCAGCGCGGCGGTGTAGTCGTACACGCCCAGGTGGACGCTGGTGCAGCGGCCCGCGCTCGCGGCCACCAGCGTGGGCAGGTGCAGCCGGCCTTGCTGGTCGAAGAGCGCCTGGGGCGTCTCCACCATCAGCTCGATGCCCACCGTACCCACCGGCAGTCCGTGCCGCGTCTCCAGCACCTCCAGGACGCGGGCGAGCGCCGCCACCTGCTCCGGCAGCGACACCTTGGGCAGCGTCACGACGAAGCCGGGCGGTAGCTTCCCACCCGAGCGCTCCAGCAGCGTGGTGAGGAACAAATCCAACGTGCGTGTGGCGCGGTCGAACAGCTCCTCGGTGAAGGACTTCACCCGGATGCCGATGAAGGGCGGCAGCAGCTCCTGCGCCAGCCCGCGCGCCAGCTCCTCCGCGGTGGACACGGCGTGCCCGTCCTCCTCCGCGTCGGAGCGGTGCCCGTAGCCGTCCTCGAAGTCGATGCGCAGGTCCTCCACCGGCTCGCGCTCCAGCTTGGCCACCACGCGCGCGTAGACGCGCTGGGCGAAGCGGCCGCGCTGGGGCAGCCCCAGCCCGTGGGCGAGGACGGGCGCGTCCGGTGCGTACTCCTTGAGCGTGTTCAGCGCGATGCCGCCCAGCTTCCGGGCCGTCTCCGCCCGGAAGAGGTGCGCGCCGCCGTACACCACGTGCACCGGCTGCCGCCGCGTCGAATCCCCCGGGTAGGCGCGCGCGAGCCCCGCGTTGGCCCGCCGCAGGGCCTCCCGCACCCCCAGGAGGCTCGCCTCCGTCAGCGTCGTCTTCACGGCTGGCGCTTCAGCCACGCGGAGACCTCGGACATGCAGCGCTCACGCAGCGCCACATCCTGGGACAGCCGCTCCAGCGTCTGCGCCGTGGCCTGCTGCGCCTCGGGGATGGGCTGGGCCTTGAGCAGGGCCTGCATCTGCTCCAGTTGCTCGCGCGTGCGCAGCATGCCCATGGCCTCGACGATGCGGCGCAGCAGCATGGGGGCGCCGCCGGTGCGGGCCACCACGTCCTTCCACTGCGTGCGCATCTGCGCCCACCACGCGTCGCGGCCGACGCGGTTGCCCAGCAGTCCGGCGACGAAGCTGGACACATCCTGCGTCTTCACCGTGTCCGTGTAGAGCAGCCCGCGCGCGCGCTCGGTGAGCTCCTTGGCCTCGAAGGCGGTGAGCGCCAGGAGGTAGCGGCGCTGCGTGGCCGGGTCGGGCTCGGACGGGAGCTTCTGGAGGAAGGTGTCGAAGAGCGCCGCGTCGCCCGCGCGCGCCACCATGCCCACCGCGGCGTCCAGCAGGTTGGGCTCCAGCGCGTCCCGCTGTCCCTGGAGCATGCGCTCCACGCGGGGCCGGGCCTCGGCGAGCGCGTCCTGGCTGCGCGCCAGCCCGCCCACCGCGCGCACCAGCGACGCGCGTCGCAGCTTCACCCGGTCCGCCTCGTTCGGCGCGGGCTGCCAGCCCAGCTTCTTCAGCCCGGGCCCCAGCAGCTTCTCCACCCACGCGCGGAAGCGCACCTGGTCCTCGCCGTCCGTCAGCCGGCCCTCGATGTAGGCCAGCCGGCCCACCAGCTCGTCCAGGACGGAGTCGTCCTCCTCGTCACCGAAGCGGCCCGCCAAATCCAGCAGGTCCGCCACCGTCGCCTGTCCCGCGCGCACCAGCGCCCACTGGTCCGCCAGCAGGGCGGTGCGCTCGGAGGGGGCCAGCGCCTTCAGGTTCGCCGCCAGCTTCGCCAGGCCCGGCTTGTCGTAGGCCACCCGGTAGAAGCCGGTGGAGCCCGCGTTGGCCGTCAGCCACTTCACCTCGCCCTCGCCCTCCAGCTTCACCGTGGCCTGGGCGTCCCGCAGCAGCACGCGCTGCTCGCGCACGCCGGTGCCGTCCTCGTAGCGCAGCACCACCGGCACCGGCCACGTCTCACCGCTCCGCACGCCGGGCTCGGTGTAGAAGCGCCGCTGCGTCAGCGACAGCCCGCGCCCGTCCAGCGTCGCCGTCACCAGCGGGAAGCCGCTCTGGCCCACCCACGCGGTGGCCAGCTCCTCCACCGGCTGCTTCGCGGCGTCGCCCAGCGCGTTCCACAAGTCTTCCTTCACCGCGTTGGCGCGCGCGTGCTTGCGCATGTACTGGCGGATGCCCTCGCGGAAGGGGCCTTCCCCGAGGAAGCCCTCAATCATCCGCAGCACCGCGCCGCCCTTCTCGTACGTAATGGCGTCGAAGCTCTCACCGGCCTCGCCCGCGTTGCGCACCTCGCCGTGGATGGGGTGCGTGGACTTGAGCGCGTCCAGGTGCAGCGCGCTGGCGCGGTGCGCGTCGAAGTCCAGCCACATGCGCCACTCGGGGCGCCACTGGTCCACAATCTTGAAGGCCATCCACGTGGCGAACGCCTCGTTGAGCCACAGGTCGTCCCACCACACCATGGTGACCCAGTTGCCGAACCACTGGTGCGCCAACTCGTGCGTCACCACCTCCGCCACGCGCTTCTTCACCGACAGCGGCGCGGTGGCCGGGTCCAGCAGCAGCGCCACCTCGCGGTAGGTAATCAGGCCGGCGTTCTCCATGGCGCCGGCCTCGAAGTCGGGGATGCCCACCTGGTCCACCTTGGTGAAGGCATACGGCAGCCCGAAGTAGTCCTGGAGCCTGGGCAGCACCGCCAGCGCCACGTCCTGGCCGAAGCGCGTCAGGTGCGCCTTCTCCGGCAGGGCCCAGGTCCGCACCGGCACGCCCTCCACGTCCTGCGCGTCGGTGCCCACCAGCGGGCCCACCACCAGGGCGATGAGGTAGCTGCTGAGCACCTCCGTCTCCTGGAACGTCACCGCGCGCAGGTTGCCCTCCTGCGTGTCCTTCACCACCGGGCCGTTGCCCAGCGCGGTGAGCCCCGGCGGCACGCGCACGGTGAGGGCCCAGCGCGCCTTGAAGGCGGGCTCGTCGAAGCAGGGGAAGAGGCGGCGCGCGTCGGCGGCCTCGAACTGGGTGGCCGCCACCTTGCCCGCCTGGTACAGGCCGCGCAGCCCTTCGGTGAAGCGCCCCGTCCACGCGACGTCCAGCGACGCGGCGCCCGTGGGCAGCGCCTCCTCGAAGCGGAGCACCACCGTCTCGCTCTCCTGCGCGGGCTGGATGGAGGCCGGCTTGCGCTGCTGGCCACCGGCGCGGAACGTCACGTCGCTCAGCGTCAGGGCGATGCCGTGCAGGATGATTTCGTTCGACGGCGCCGACACGTCCAGGTCGACGGTCTGCTGGCCGGAGAAGGACTTCGCGTCCAGGTCCAGGGTCAGCGTGGCCGCGTAGCGGCGGGGACGGATGGAGGTCGGCAGGCGGAAGTTCTTGTCTTCGGTCGGATGCGCCATAGGGACGCGGAATCTAGCCTCCGCGCCGCCGCCTGCCTGGACTTATGTCGGGGGTGTCCGCCGTCACACCCTTCCTGACCCCGGAACGCCGTGGCCGGGCCGGGCGGGGCACCAGCTGGTGGAAGAGGCTGGATTCGCGCTGGAAGAAGCCTTCCGTGTGGAAGGAAGCGGGCAGCTCCAGCAGAAGAAAGTCCAGGTGGTGACACAGCTCATGCAGCAGGGTGCGGAGGTAGGTGCGGAAGGCCACCACCCGCGCGCGCTTCGCGGTCCGCATCCACAGCTGGATGCGAGGGCGGCGGCCCCGCTCCAGGCTGTACATGCCGTGCAGCTCCCCCGTCGTCGACGACGGGCGGACCTCCAGCACCTCCACCCGCGGCGCGAACAGGTCCAGCCGCTCGCAGAGGGCGTCGCTCAGCCGGGCGGTGGCGCGCTCGGTGTCCGGCTGCCGGCCCGTCGCCAGGGCCTCGCGCAGCGCGGCCACCAGGGGCTCCAGCGTCTTGGGCTCGCGGAGCCGGAGCGCGCTCACCGAGTCACTCATCCGGTAGACGCGCTGCTGGGCGTGGGTGAGGGTGTCGTAGTAGGCGAAGGGCACGGGTGCGTGGGTCCTGCACAAGCTTCCCACCCGCGCCCGCCACTGGCTACAGGCCGCCGGCCTCCAGCGCGCCGCCCAGCCCGGGGAAGGGCTTGGTGAGCAGGGCCTGGAAGACGATGTCCTCCAGCCGGACTTGCGCCGGGAGTTGGGGCAGGGTGAGGCCGGAGCGGACCACCGTGTTGCTGACGATGACCCAGACGCGCCGCTGGCCAATGGCCTCCTTGAGCGCCGGTGAATCGATGCGCACCGGCGTGCGCGAGTCGGGCTGGAAGGTCCGCTCGGCGAGGATTTCCGTCGCCCTGTCGTAGTAGGCCGGCCGGTTGAAGTCCGTGTAGAGCCGCGGGTTGTCCGGCGTGGCGCTTCCGGTGAGCGACAGGCGCGCGGACGTGCGCAGGGTGAGCGTGGGGGATGGGTTGACCACCACGAGGGTGGCGGAGACCTCGTTGACGATGATGTCCAGGTCCTGCGTGTTGACGGACTCCTCCGGCAGGTCGAGCGCCACCTCCGCGTAGACGGGCTCGAGCAGCGAGGTGACGGGCACCACCTGGTCGAAGGGCTCGGTCTGGATGGCGATCTCCGCCGAGCACGCGGACAGCAGCAGCACGCAGGGAAGCAGCAGGGCGCGCATCATCATCGGAAGCTCCACGACACGTCGAGGACAGGGAGGACGGGCAGGCTCTCTCCCGGAAGGGCCGGGTCGCTCATGTCTACGTAGGTGGCGCCCAGGCCCAGGCCGAAGTGCTCGCCGCCGTAGCGGATGCCCGCTGCGGCGCGCAGGGTGGTGCCCCCCTTCACGCGAACGCCCGCCTCGCCCACCACGGACCAGGGGCCCGCGAAGTTGAACGCCAGCGCGCCGGTGAAGGAGAGGTAGTCGGACGTATAGTGGCCGTAGCGCGCCTCGCCCTGCACCAGCACGGGGCCCAGCGCCAGGCCATAGACGCCGTAGAAGGAGGGGCCGGACAGCTCGGGCTCGAAGCGCTGGAGCGCCGGCGTGTCCGCCTCCGACGTCACCACGTCCGAATAGACGGAGGCGCCCACGAAGTGCGTGTAGCGCGCGCCCAGCACGATGCGGTGTGGCCCGGCGGCCATCGCCCAGCGCAGCCCTACGTTGGGCGCCAGCAAGGCATTGGCATACATGGACGTGTCCACGGCCAGTCCCGAGAACAGCGGCAGCGCCGTGCGCTGGAGTCCCAGCACGGGCGCGTCGATGACCTCCGCGGCGTCTGTCGTCAGCAGGCGCGCGGTGTTGGTTCGCACGCCATCGGCATCGTCTCCATTGGCGGCAGCCAGACAGGGGGACAACAGGACCGCGAGCGCACAGGCCGCGAGTGAAGGAGGTTTCAATCCACGGGCTCCAGTTGGAGGGAGTGCCCCGCACGTTAGGCTGACTTTCGCTTTCCCTGAGTGCTCGCCTGCCCTCGTGTGCTGCAACTGTCGGCTGGCGCGCGCGTGTGGTCGCTGGAGACCTCGCTGCGTCGCGTGCGCTCATGCGCGCCGTATGAGGCACGCGGCTCTGGTCCGGACAGAGGGCGTTCTCGTTTGCCGTCCATGGGGTGGGGCACATACCTTCTGCCGCGCGTGGAAGGACATTCCCCAGAGAAGGCCCCAACCGGCCCGGAGCCACGCGAGCAGGTGCTGGCGCTGCTGCGCAGGTACGGCTGGAACGCCACCTCGTTCCAGGTGCTGCAGCCCGGCTTCCGCTACTGGTTCGACCCGGCGGGCGACGCGTGCGTGGCGTACGTGGACACGGGCGGCGCCTGGGTGGCGGCCGGAGCGCCCATCGCCGCGCCGGAGCGGCTGGCCTCGGTGACGGAGGGCTTCCGCGCGGCCGCGCGAGCCGTCGGCCGGCGCGTGTGCTTCTTCGCCACCGAGCCGCGCTTCCTGGAGCTGGCCCCCATGGCGTCGCTGTCCATCGGCGAGCAGCCCGTCTGGGACCCGGCGCACTGGGACGACGTGGTGCGGAGCAGCCGCGGCCTGCGTGAGCAACTGCGCCGTGCCCGCGCGCGAGGCGTGAAGGTCCGCGAGGTGCCCGTCACGGAGCTGGGAGATTCGCGGCACCCCACGCGGCGCGCGGTGGAGCTGCTGAAGGCGCGCTGGCTGGCGTCCCGCCGCATGGCGCCCATGGGCTTCCTGGTCCAGCTCCGTCCCCACGCCTTCGCGAGCGAGCGGCACGCCTTCGTCGCGGAGGTGGACGGTGAGGTGGTGGGCTTCCTGTCGGTGTCGCCCGTGTATGCCCGCGAAGGCTGGTTCCTCCAGGACCTGCTCAGGGACCCGGAGGCGCCCAACGGCACCGCGGAGGCGCTGGTGGACGCGGCCATGCGCGCGGCGGTCGCCACCGGGCGGCGCTACGTGACGCTGGGCCTGGCGCCGCTCGCGGGGCCCGTGCGGCCGTGGCTGCGGCTGGCGCGGGCGTGCGGCCGGCCGCTCTTCGACTTCGAGGGGCTGCGCACCTTCAAGGGGAAGTTCCGCCCCGACGCCTGGGTGCCCATCCACCTGTCCTATCCCGAGCCCCGAGGCGGGCTGGCGGCGGTGTACGACGCGCTGCGGGCCTTCGCTCAGGGCGGCCTGCTGCGCTTCGGCATCGCCACGCTGCTGCGGCGTCCACGCCTGCTGGTGCACGCGCTCGCCGTGCTGCTCGTTCCGTGGACCGCGCTGCTGGCGCTGCCCTCCACGGCGCGCTGGTTCCCGTCCGTCCAGGTGCAGTGGGCGTGGGTGCTGTTCGACGTGGGCCTGACGGTGGGCCTCTTCTCGCTGGTGCGCCGCTGGCGGGACTCCCTGGCCACGGTGCTGGGCGCGCTGACGGCGGTCGACGCGTGTCTGACGTTCGTCCAGGCCGTCACCTACAACGTGCCGCTCGCCCGCAGCCCGCTGGACTGGGCCATCATCGCCCTGGCCGTGCTCGCGCCAGCGTCGGCGTCCGGGCTGCTCTTCAGCTCCCGCGACCTGCGCCTGCCCGAACGCTAGCTGTCAGATGTACGCGCCGCTGTCGGGCGCCTCGTCCTCCGTGGGCACGGTGGCGCCGTGGCCGGGATGGAGGAACACGTCGCCGTGGTCCACCCGCGCCACCAGGTGGAAGCTCACCATGAAGTCGCGGCTGGGTGGCCAGCCCTGCTCCAGCTCGAAGTGCGTGTCTCCGATGTGCACCACCGTGCCGAGCCTCCGCCCGTGCTCGTCCCTCACGGCCATGCCCTCGCGCAGCTCTCCCGGGTCCCACATGACGCCCTCCTTTTGCGAAAGATGCGCGCGTCCGGGATGTTCGGCAGCCCACGCAAGGGTGAACGCAAGCTGGACCGCGGCACGGGGATAGTGGTTTTTTCTGGAAAGAACTGACCCCAGTCCGGCGCCTCGACTCCTCGTGGCTTGCAACGTGGCTGGTGGGGAGGGGAGACCATGCGCCCGCCGTGTGGCGTTGCACTGTCGCTCGCCGTCCTGCTGTTCGCCCAGGCCGGGCAGGCCCAGACCGCCGCGAAGGAAGCGGCGCCTCCGCCCGCCGACCTGCCACCGGGCGTGTCGGCGGTGCTGTGGAAGCTGTCCGTCCCCGCCAGCCTCGCGCCCACGCCGGAGCGGGTGTTGCTGGGCGAGAAGCTCTTCAACGACCAGCGCCTGTCGGTGGACAACACCGTGTCCTGCTCCACCTGTCATGACGCTCGCTTCGGCTTCACGGACGCGAAGCCGGTGTCGGAGGGCGTGAAGGGCCAGCAGGTGACGCGCAACAGCCCCACCCTCCTCAACGCGCTCTTCAATGCCTCTCAGTTCTGGGACGGCCGCGCGTCCACGCTGGAGGACCAGGCGAAGCTGCCCATCCTCAACCCGCGGGAGATGGGCATGCCCGACGAGGCGGCGGTGGTGGCCAAGGTGAAGGCCATCCCGGAGTACGTGAGGGACTTCCAGAAAGTCTTTGGCCGCGAGGTGAACTTCGACGACCTGGCGACGGCCATCGCCGCCTTCGAGCGCACGCTCTACTCCGGCAACGCCCGCTTCGACCGCTTCATCACCGGGGACTCCAAGGCGCTCACCGCCGCGGAGCGCCGGGGCTGGGCGCTCTTCAACGGCAAGGCCCGCTGCAACACCTGCCACGCGGGCAACGTGGTGTCGCCGCTGTTCAGCGACCAGAAGTTCCACAACATCGGCATCGCGGCGCACAAGCAGGACTTCGTGAAGCTCGCCCGCGAGGCCCTGAAGGTGGTCCGCACCGGCGACGAGCAGCAGATTGACGAGCTGGCGCTTCAGACGCGCTTCTCCGAGCTGGGCCGCTTCCTGGTGACGAAGCAGGAGAACGACGTGGGCACCTTCAAGACGCCCACGCTGCGCAACATCGCCATCACCGGTCCGTACATGCACGACGGCTCCCTGACGACGCTGTGGGACGTCCTGGACCACTACAACAAGGGCGGTGTGCCCAACCCATACCTGGATGGCGGCATGCAGCGGCTGGGGCTGACGGAGGCGGAAATCGACGACGTGGTGGCCTTCCTCCACACCCTCACCGACGCGCAGTTCGCGAAGTACGCCACGAAGGAGCAGGCCCGGCAGCGCGGGTTGAAGCACAAGCGCCCGGAGCGCGACACCGCGGTGGCCATGGGGAAGAAGGGGAACCTGGGAGACCTGGCCCCCAACCCGGACCTGTCGGTGAAGAACCCGGCGGACATCGGTGTGTACGGCACCGAGACGCTCGTGAAGCCCGCCTCGACGTCCAGGCCCTAGGAGCCGCCGCCATGGGGAACAAGTTCCGCAGCATCGAGACGAAGCACCACGCAGAGCGCGACGCCTTCTTCGACGACCTCAAGAAGCTGGACCGCCGCGCCTTCCTGCGCGTGGCCGGCATCTCCGCCGGCATCGCCGCGGGCATGGGCCTGCGCACACCGCACAGCTTCCAGCTGGTCAACGTGGCGGAGGCGCAGGGGACGAAGCCGCGCTTCTCCTTCGCGTACATCTCCGACACGCACCTGTACGAGAAGAAGCTCAACGACCGCTTCGTGCGCGCCATCCTCAAGGCCGTGGATGACGTGAATGGGCTGGACCCGCAGCCGGACTTCGTCCTCTTCGGCGGCGACCTGGCGCAGCTGGGCAAGCCGGGCGAGCTGAAGCTGGGGGCGGAGATTCTGAAGGCCGTGAAGGCGCCCGTGCGGATGATGGTGGGCGAGCACGACTGGTTCCTCGACATGGGCGAGCTGTGGACGGACCTTTTCGGCCCGCCGAACTATTCGTTCGACCACAAGGGCGTCCACTTCGTGGTGCTCAACTCCATCCTGGAGAAGGACTTCTGGACGGAGCGCAAGCTCACGCCCGAGGAGCGGATGCAGATTGTCGCCGGCCTGGACAACGGCATCCAGTCCCGCTTCGAGGTCGGCGCGCCGCAGCGCGAGTGGCTGCGTCAGGACCTGGCGAAGGTGAACAAGGCGACGCCCATCATCGTCTTCAGCCACTCACCGCTCTACAAGTACTACCGGCCCTGGAACTTCTGGACGGACGACGCGGACGAGGTGCAGGCGCTCTTCAAGCCGTTCCAGACGGTGACCGTGATTCACGGCCACACGCACCAACTCCTCAGCAACCGCATTGGCAACATGAGCTTCCACGGCATGCTGTCCACCGCGTGGCCCTGGCCCTACGCGCCCGAAGGACTGCCGCGGCTGACGGTGCAGATGAACCGCGCGGACCCCTTCAGCCAGTTCGACGGCTGCGGAGACGGGCGGATGGACGTGTTGGAGTCGGGGATGGTGGACAAGCTGTACAACCTCTGGGAGCGCAACCCCATCACCGTGCGCGCGAGCTATCTCGCGTCGGGTGGGAAGCAGGACGTGCCGCCCCGGACCAGGCTGCCGAGCTACTGAGCGCGAGGGGACACCATGACCTTCCGGATGAAGCTGATTGTGGGAATGGGCGCCGTGCTGTCGTTCGTGGGAGGCGCGGCGCTGGCCACTGGCCCCGTGCCGCCGCCGCCGAAAGCGGCCGCCCAGGGCGCCGAGGTGAAGAAGCACGCGCTGCCGGTGTCGAAGGACGGCAACCTCGTGGTGGGCCTGTGTGACGGCGAGACGTCCATGGAGGTGAAGGGCGTCAAGGCGGGCCAGTCGCTGACGCGCGCGCAGGCGCAGCATGTGTCGGGCGCGTTGATGGAGGAGTGGCTGCGCAAGAACCCGAACGCGCACTGGGATTCGGCGCCCAAGGTGGCGCAGGCGCCCTCGGCCAGCGGCACGGTGCGTCCGGGCGGCGTGACACCGGAGAGCGGCGGCTCGCAGGTGAAGAAGCAGATTGCCACGCCCATCCAGGACGGCCACACCTACGGCGCGTTCTCTGACCGGGACGAGGCCATCTGGGCCGCCTCCACGGAGCAGTTCGTGGACGAAGGCCACCGCGTCTTCCACGACGCCAAGGCCATTGGCGGCACGGTGGGAATCTCCTGTGACATGTGCCACCCGGACGCGTCCAACACGCACCCGGAGACGTATCCGAAGTACCAGGTACAGTTGGGCCGCGTGGCGCTGCTTCGCGACATGATCAACTGGTGCATCGAGAACCCGGTGCGCGGCAGGCCGCTGGCGGATGGTGACCCGCGGATGCGCGCCATGGAGGCGTACATCTACGCCAAGCGCAAGGGCGTGAAGCTGGAGTACGGGAAGAAGTAGGCCCGCTCAGCGCCCCAGGCCCGGCACGGCGTCACGCGTCCGCTGGAAGAGCCACCGCGGCTCCCATAGCGGGCGCGTGGCCTGGACGACGTGAGGGTGGCCCAGCAGCACCGTGAGCAGCACCCCCGCCCCCAGCGCGAGGGCGACGCCGACGGGCCCCTGGAGGAACGTGTACGCGCCCAGGTGCTCGGCGGCTCGCACGACGAAGCCGTGCAGCAGGAAGGGCGCCAGGCTCCGGCCACCCAGCCGCGTGAGCGCGCTCGCCTGCCTGGGGCTGAGCGTGAACAGCGCCCACGTCAGCGCCAGCGCACCGCAGAAGAGGGCCGCGCGCGCCGCCATGCCCGTGAGCGCGGTGGCGCCGAGCACCGCGTAGCCGCTGCTCCCGTACAGCCACTGCGGCGCGGGCGCGGACAGCGCGCCCACGGCCACCGCTCCGACGCAGGCCCCAAGTCCCACGGCCAGGGACGCCGCGAGCACGACGCGCCAGCCCCGGGTGTCTCGAGGGGCCAGCAGCCACTCCCTTCGCGTGAGGTGGCCGGCGACGAAGCAGGGCAGGAACACGAACGTCCGCGACAGTCCGAACAGGTAGCCCACCCAGGGCAGCAGGCCCGCGACGAGCGCCAGCGCCACGGCCCACAGCAGCGGCCGGGGCAGGCGGAGGAGCAGGGGCAGCACCAGCCGCCAGCACCCGAGGCTCAGCAGGAACCACAGCAGCCAGTACGGCTGCACCAGCCAGTGCGAGCTCCAGCCCCGGCCGAGCACCCACGCGTCGAAGGCGACATACAGCACCTGGAACACGGCCAGCGGCGCGAGCTGCCCCCAGGCGATGGCGCCCAGCGCGCGTGGCCCGCTGTCCGCGCGGGACAGTTGCCCGGAGAGGAACGCGAAGGCGGGGATGTGGAACAGGTACAGGCCGGAGTAGAGCGCCTTCGCCAGCGGCTCCCGGCCAAGCAGGGGCTCGAGCGCATGCCCCATCACCACCAGGGTGATGAGGAGGCCTCGCACGTTCTCGAACAGCGGGATGCGGCCAGCGGTCGTCACAACCTCAGTAGAGAAGCCCATCTCGAGGCTGAACGGGAGGGGGGAGCTCCGTTTCTCCCAGCATCTGCCGCAGGTTGATTTCGATGGTCCGGCAGAGCGCCGTCATGGGCGTATCGCTGACGTCGTCCTCGAAGGGCGTCTCGATGTCCCTGCCCACCGCGTCCAGCCCGATGAAGAGGAACGCGATGACGGCGGTGACGAGCGGAGTGAGCCAGCCCAGGTCCTCCACCACCCCCAGGGGGAGCAGCACCAGGTAGGCCCGTGTCATGGCCAGCAGCAGGATGTCGTACTGGCGGGGCAGGGGCGTGTTCTTGATGCGCTCACACGCGCCCAGCAGGTTCGTCAGCTCGGACAGCGTGCGGTCCATCGTCACGTGCAGGAAGAGCACCTGCTGCGTGTCGGTCACCTGGCCGTAGATGCGGCGCAGGCGCGTGCCCATCCACAGCAGGAGGGCGGACGGGACGTTCTGCTCCTCGCGCAGCGCTTCGATGACGGCGGGCCGGAAGAAGGGGACGATTTCTGGCAGCGGGTCCTGCCGGCGCAGGTGGCAGCGCATGGCGTTCACGAAGCCAATCTGCGCGTACACCAGCTCGCGTGCGTCCTCGGTGATGTCCTCCACCATGCCGCCGGTGAGGGCGCCGCGGGCCTCGCCCTCCGCCTGGGGGGCGGTGCCCAGCGCCGCGAGCTTCTCCCGAGGGCTGCCCTGCTCCGGGTGCACGCGCGCCTGGCCGAACTGGTCGCGGACGGCGCCGTCGCTCGCTCGCGTTCCCGACACCGTCAACAAGGGCCGGGTGCGCTCCACCGCCGTGCGCAGCAGGGGCGATGCCGGCGGCGCCAGCTCCAGCTCCGTCAAGGTTTCACTGGCCCCACGCTCAGGACGCGGCAGCAGCGTCAACACCTGCCGGGCGAAGGTGCGCGACCAGTTCACCACGCCGCCCCAGAGCGAGCGGGCCTCCCACCAGCGGTCGTAGGCGGAGCCGTTGCGGAACGCGAGCAGCACGCCCAGCGCCGCCGCGAGCACCGACACGGGCATGGCGGGGACCGCCATCCACCAGGCGTCGAACACGCGGTAGCCCACGATGACGGCCAGGGCGAAGAGGACGTGCATCGCGACGCCCCTGCCGGTGTAGCGCAGGATGATGTGCCAGGACAGCCTCCGGCCAACAATCATTCGGGGAATGCTCCAGGGTGGGTGAGGTCGCCTCGCGCCATGCGTCTAGTGACGCCGGCGCGCACTGGCAACACACGCACCCCGCTCGGCTGCGCGCGTGTGTCAGGCAAGCACGCGGACCGAAGCTGCAAGTGTCCTGGAGCGAGCAGAGGCGCTCCCGGGCGCTACCCGGGGCCCTGGAATCCCCCGGTCCGGAACGTGAGCACGAGCGTGTCCCGGTGGCCGGTGCCTCCCAGCGGCTGGATGGGCGTGCTCTCGTGAATCACGCGGGCATCATCGAGCAGCAGCGCGGACCAGGGCTCCGTCAGCGTGAAGCGCAGGCCGTTGGGGCCGTGGGCCTCGAAGACGCGCGTCTCACCGCCCTTGATGCCCTCGCGGCCCACGAGCAGCACCACCACGAAGTCCACGCCGTCGCGGTGCGCGCCCTCCGGTGTCGGCCGGCCGATGCCGTCGGTGGTGTCGATGCGGAACTGGTGGGCTTCGACGAACCAGGGGCGCTCGCCCTTGAGCTGGGAGCAGCACGCGGCGAGGCCTCGAATCAGCCCCGCCCACACCGGCTGGGATACGACGTCGGGCTGCACGGGCTCGAACCAGCGCTCCAGCCCGCCGTGCAGCGCGTTGTATTCCACGGGCTGCCAGTGCGCGCGGTGAGGCACCTGCGTCACCGAGCCGCCGTCCACGATGAAGCAGGCGTGTCGCCGTGAGCGGTAGCGGCCCCCATCCCGGAGGAAGCCATCCTGCGGCAGCGCGTCCCAGGACGGCCGCAGCGCGTTCAGCGCGGGCGAGTCAATGCCCGCGAGCTCGCAGAGCCCGTCGCGGTTGAGCACGGCGTAGCCACGCCCGCGGAGGGCCATGGGGACTTCGGACG
>NZ_JAAIYB010000729.1 GCF_010894475.1 Myxococcus vastator | reverse complement strand
GGGGAGGCGCTGCGCGTGCGCCTGGAGCTGGAGGCGGGCGCGGGCCCCGCGCAGGTGGACGCGGCGGCGGCGGCGGTGCTGGCGGCGCTGGTGTCCGCGGGGCTCCCCGTGTGTGCCTTCAGCGCGCGGGAGCGGAACCTCGAGGATGCCTTCATGACGGTGACGAAGGGGAGGGTGGCGTGAGCGCGCCCGTGGATACGGCGATGAGCCCTCCGGCCCAGGAGCCGACGGCTTCGGGGGGCGCCCGGGTCGCGGGCGCGGAGCCCTGGTCTCAGCGGTGGGGAGACCGGCTCAACCCGCTGGTGGTGAAGGAGCTCCGCCAGGGACTGCGCACGCGCGTCTTCTGGGTGTGCTTCGGGTTGATGCTGCTGGCGTGCCTGGCGGTGGCGCTGGTGGCCTACGTGGAGACGCGCGAGGGCGCCTCCTCGCGGCGTGGCCAGGGCTACTTCTTCGCCTTCTTCATCTGCCTGGGCGTCGCGCACTTCTTCGTCATCCCGTACAGCGCCTACCGCTCGTTGGCGCGTGAGCGCGAGGACGAGACGTGGGTGTTGCTGGTGCTCACCGGCCTGGGGCCGCGCCGCATCCTCCGGGGCAAGGTGGCGTCGTTCCTGGTGCAGGCGGCCCTGTATGCCTCCGCGGCGGGGCCCTTCCTCCTCTTCAGCTACTTCCTCAATGGCATCGCGCTGCCCACGATTCTGGCGGTGCTGGCGCTGGGCGGCGCGTGGCTCGTGTTCCTCACGGTGGCCAGCGTGTGCGCGGCGACGCTGGCCGACGGCCGCATGGGGCGCGCCTTCGTCCACTTCGGCTTGCTGGGCGCGCTGGGCATGGCGCTGTTGCAGGGGATGGGCGCGGCCTACGCGATATCGGAGATGGGCGACCGGTTCCTGCGTGACTCGGACCTCCTCTATCTGGTGGTCCTCGCGTTGCTGCTGATGCTCATGGACGGCTGGCTGCTCTTCGAGGCCGCCGCATCCCGGCTGTCCCTGCCCACGGAGGACTACACGCGGGGGCCGCGTCGCGCGGTGGGGGTGCAGGTGCTGGTGGGCATGCTCGCCGGAATCGCCATCTGGTGGCTGACGGGGCGCGCGCACAATGTGCCGGAGATGTTCGCGCTGCTGGGCGGCGTCCACCTGATTGGCGTGGGCATGTTCGTGGTGGCGGACGTGGATGGACAGGCGCGCCCGCTGCGCGCGGCCACCCGGCCCTGGTCCGTGCTGCGGCCCGGCGCGCTGCGGGGCTTCCGCTGGATGGTGTTCCTGCTGGGCGCCTGGGGCGCGCTGTTCTGGGGCTTGCAGGTGGGGTCCTCGGACCTGCCGCTGAAGGGCACCTCCCTGCGGATGGCCACCCTGGCGCTGCCGGCGTACGGCGTGCTCTTCCTGTCGCTGGCGGTGTGGCTGGGACGGAAGGTGCGCCCGGACCGGCTGGCCACGCCCGCGGCGGTGCGGTTGATGTTCGTGGCCTCCGTGGCGTTGGCCTCGGCGCTGCCTCCCTTGGTGGCGGTGTTGATGGGGTTCGATGGGGATGACCCTGTCCTCAACCTCTTCAACCCCGTGGTGGGCATCGCGAACTTCGCGACGTACGACTACGGGGCGTCCGGGCCGAAGATGTCCTGGGACTTGCTGGGCGCCGTCGTGGGGCTGGCGCTGGTGGCCGCCTTCGGGACGGACCGGATGCTCGTGGAGCGTGAGCGGCGGGCCCACGCGTCGTGAGCGAGCGGCTGGACGCATCCGCCGTCGCGCGGCTGGTTCCGGGGCTGGCCCTGGCGCTGCCCCGGGGGCCCCACCGGGGCCTCTTGGGGGAGGTCCGCGCCACGTCCGCGGGCAGCGCGCTGGAGCTGCATGACTTCCGTGCGTACCAGCCCGGAGATGACCTGCGGCAGGTGGACTGGAACGCGGTGGCGCGCACGGGAGAGCTCGTGCTGCGCATCCGCCAGGACGAGGTGTCGCCGCGCGTGGAGGTGGTGCTGGATGGCTCGCGCTCCATGGCGCTGTCCCCGCGCAAGGCCGCGTGCGCGCGGGAAGTGGCGCTGCTGACGGCGGAGGTGGCGGCGCGGCAGGGGCTGACGCCCACGTTGATGGTGGCCGGTGCCCGGCCGGAGCGCGCTCAGGGGCAGGCGTGCCGGGCGGCCCTGGACGCGGCGGACTTCGACGCGCGGGATGGGCTGCCGGAGGCGCTGGGGCGCCTGCCGCCGCTGCGGCCGTGTGGGCTGCGCGTGGTGGTGAGTGACTTCCTCTTCGAGGCGGACCTGCCGGCGCTGTGCGCGCGGCTGGCGCGGGGCGCGTCCGGGCTCTTCCTGGCGCAGGTGCTGGACGCCGAGGACCTGGACCCTGCGGGTGGGGAGGGGGCCCGGCTGGTGGACTCGGAGAGCGGCGCGGCGCTGGAGGAGCTGCTGACGGACGAGGTGCTGGCCACGTACACGCGCCGCTTCGCGGAGCACCAGCGCGGCTTGAGGGGCGCGGCCTTGCGTGCTCGCGGAGCGCTGCTCACCGCGCGGGCGCAGGATGGGCTGGGCG
>NZ_JAAIYB010000728.1 GCF_010894475.1 Myxococcus vastator | reverse complement strand
GGCATACGAGTTCGCCTCTTGTCACGTGGGTTCGGAGATGCGTATAAGAGACAGGTCCAGGTGGATGCATCCGGAGGAGGGGCGGGGCTGGGACTGCGGCGCATCCTGGAGCACAGCGATGTGGTGGCCGTCCGTGTGGCTGCTGGCCGTGAGTCACGAGTCCTGTGCGTGGTGGACCTGGGGGAGGCCCGCCGCCGCGCCGCACAACCCAAGTCGCTGCTGTTCTGTCTCCAATGAGGTCAGGGCCGGTGGATAGCCAGGTTTCCAACGCCATCATCAGCCGGCTCCGCGTGGGGACGATTACCCACGTCCGGATCTCCGGCGTCATCGACGAAACATTCCCACTGACGTCCGCCAGCCCGGAGCTGAGTGGGCTGCTGGTGGTGGACCTGGGGCAGGTGGAGCGCATCAGCTCCTTCGGCGTGCGGCGGTGGATTGAGTTCGCCGCCAAGCTGCCGCAGGGAGCCCTGGGCCTCTACGTGGTCCACGCGCCACCCGTCATCGTGGACCAGCTCAACATGGTGGAGGGCTTCGCCGGCGTCGCCCGCGTCCTCTCCGTGTTGGCGCCCTACGCCTGCCGCGCCTGCAACGAGGACCGGCTGCGGCTGGTGAACCTGCTGGACGAGGCGCAGGTCATCTCCGAGGAGCGCGCGCCCGACCACGCCTGCCCCGTGTGTCAGGGGCCGCTGGAGTTCGCGGACCTGCCGGGGGAGTTCTTCGACTACGCGCGGCGGCAGCAGTTCGGCCAGGTGGACCCGGTCGTCATGCGCTACCTGCGCGCCAGCATGCCGGCGGAGCAGCCGGAGCTGACGCAGCACCTGAAAATCATCCAGGACGACGTCACGTACATCACCCTGGCCAGCGCGCTGAAGGGCGACCTGAACGTGCGCCGGCTGGCGTCGGGCCTGGAGGGCCGCGTCGGCTTCGACTTCAGCCACGTCAGCTCGGTGGAGCCGGAGGCGCTGCCGAAGCTGGAGCAGGTGCTGGAGACGGCGGCGCAGGGCGCGCACGTGGTGTTGTGCCGAGTGCCGCCGCCCGCGCTGGCGGTGCTGGCGCGCTCGGCCAAGGTGTTGCCGGTGCGGCTGGCCACGCTGTGGCTGCCGTGTGACTGCCGCAACTGCGGGCAGGTGAGCCACCAGCGCCTCCAGGCCGCGGACTACCTGGCGAAGCTGCGGGCGCAGGCGGCCGGCGTGGACGTGCCGTGCCCCATCTGCGGCGGCAACGCGCGCGTCCCCCACATGCCCCAGCTCCAGGGGCTGCTGGCGCGGCTGCAGCTGACGGACCGGCCGCTGGAGGAGCTGGAGTCGCTGGAGACGCGCGCCCTCAGTCAGTACCTCTTCGGCGCCACGAACATCGACCCGGCGGCCCGCCAGGGCGCCTCCACGGACATCTCCAACTCGCTGGGCAGCACCAAGCTGAACATCATCCGGCGGCTGGGGCAGGGCGGCATGGCGGAGGTCTTCCTCGCCAAGCAGGTGGGCGTGAAGGGCTTCGAGAAGTTCCTGGTGATGAAGAAGATTCTCCCGCAGTTCGCGGAGAACCCCGAGTTCGTCGACATGCTCTTCGCGGAGGCCCGCGCCAACGCGCGGCTGACGCACCCGAACGTCGTGCAGACGTTCGACGTGGGCGTGTCCGACGGCGTCGCGTACATCCTCATGGAGTACGTGCGCGGGCCGGACCTGAAGAAGCTGGTCATCGAGCTGCGGCGCAAGGGCCTGGCGCTCCCGCTGGAGCACGCGCTGCGCATCGTCGCGGAGGTGGCCGCGGGGCTTCACTACGCCCACGCCTACGTGGACCCGGCGGGCACGCCGCACCCGGTGGTGCACCGGGACGTCAGCCCGCACAACGTCCTCATCTCGCTGGACGGCGCCATCAAGCTGAGTGACTTCGGCATCGCCAAGGTGGCGGGCGAGGAGCACACCCAGGCGGGCGTGCTGAAGGGGAAGATTTCGTACATCTCCCCGGAGGCGGCGTCCGGGCGCGCGCTGGACGCGCGCAACGACGTGTTCGCGCTGGGCGTGGTGCTCTTCGAGCTGCTCACCGGCACGCTCCCGTTCCGCAGGGACCACGACGCGGCGACGCTGCAAGCCATCGTCAGGGACCCGGCGCCCGTCCCTTCGCAGCTCAAGCCGAACATCCCCCAGGACGTCTCCGACCTCATCCTCCGCGCGCTGGTGAAGGACCCGGCGCGCCGCACGCCGTCCGCCGCCGCGCTGCGCGAGGAAATCGAGGCGGTGATGGCGCATCACCGGCTCAACTCGTCGCCCGCGGCGGTGGCCCAGTTCTTCCGCGACACGCTGGGGGACCGGCTGGTGGAGTTCGCGCCGTCCGCCATCAGCGGGACAGGGAGCCACCCGCGCCCGGTGCCCTCGGGCACGGGCAGCGGCAACGTCGGCGGTGGGGAGATGTCCGCGCCCATGGATGGACGGACGCCCAGCCGGGGCAGCGTGCCCGTGGCCGGGAGCCGTCCTGGGACGGGCGGCAGTGGCGGCCTTCCTCGCCCCGGCCCGCCGGTTCCTC
>NZ_JAAIYB010000727.1 GCF_010894475.1 Myxococcus vastator | reverse complement strand
GGCAAGAGCTCCTGCGCCGCGGCCGCCGCGGTGACGCTGACGGAGAAGGAGGGGCCGGTGCTCCTCATCTCCACGGATCCAGCGCACTCGCTGTCGGACGTGCTGCAGAGCCGCCTGACGGACACGGAGACGCAGGTGAAGGGCACCAAGGGCCTGTACGCGCGCGAGCTGGACATCGCCGGCTGGTTCAATGCCCTGCGCAAGCGGGTGAAGGAGAAGGCGGAGAAGGCCTTCGAGGGCGCGCCCCGGTCGGGCAGCGAGGTGCCCGCGGATCTGCTCTACCTGCGCAACCTGTTGGAGTGCGCGCCGCCGGGCATCGACGAGCTGGCCGCGATGTCCTGCCTGACGGACGCGCTGGTGCAGGAGCGGTTCAAGCGCATCGTGGTGGACTCGTCGCCGGTGGTGACGTCCGTGCGCGTGGTGGAGCTGGCGGAGACGGCCAAGACGTGGCTGGGCGCGCTGCACGGGGTGCTCACCAAGCACCGCGCCAAGGGCCTGGGCGAGCTGGCGGATGACATCGCCGGGATGATCAAGCACGTGAAGCGCTTCGAGGACGCGCTGGCCTCCCCGAGCGAGGCGCGCTTCGTGGTCGTCACGCGCGGCGAGGAGCTGGCCGCGGCCCGCACCGAGCGGCTGGTGGAGTACCTCAAGGAGAAGAAGCTCCCCGTGGAGCGGGTGCTCGTCAACCGCGTGGGCCCCAAGTCCACCTGCGAGAAGTGTGAGAACCGGCGCAAGCTGGAGCTCAACGCGGCGAAGGCCATCGAGAAGAAGCTGGGCCTGCCCGTCACCATGGCGCCGGCCCTGGGCCGTCACCCCGCGGGGCTGCGCGAGCTGAAGGCCTTCCGCACCGCGTGGTACGCGCTGTCGCCGCCGGCCGCGAAGATCAAGGCGGCCTGAGGTCCAGGTTCGTCGTGGAGCGGGCCCAATGGGGGCCCGCCGGGCTTCATTCCGCCCGGCGGGAGCGTCCCGGCCGTTTCGCAGCAGTAGAGGGGGCCGCCGCCACATCCGCCTCACGCCCTGATTCCACCCCGAAGAATCATCCCTTCCCACCTGCCCCCGCGCGCACCATGACGAAGCGCATCATGGGTGCCAAGGGTGTTGCGCGGGCCGTATCTGAAAGCGAGCGAGTGCCGCCGCGCGACTGATGGCTGGAAGGCACGGCGGCCCGCGGGGGCTCACGCCTCGCATTCCGAAGGTGCGTCGATGAACGTCTCCAAGCCGGGGAAGGTGAGGGCGCCCGTCTTGGTCAGCGTGCCTTCCAGCGGCGCCCGGCCATTCAGCCGGAGCGTGACCTGCCTGCCGCGCACCGTGTAGCGGCCTCGCGCTTCCTTCTGGCGGGGCGTTCCCTCCGGGTCGATCTCCTTCGTCCACAGGGTGGCCTCGCCGGACGGGCCGAAGCGCAGCCCCTGGGTGGTGCCGTAGACGCCCACGCCCGGGCCGAACCAGGAGACCTCGCGCAGCAGCACGGGGACATCCGCCTCCCGCGCCGGGCTGCGGCCCAGCAGCTGCTGCCAGCCCAGGGTGTCCCGGATGGGGGTGAAGTCCGCGTCCTCCTTCGCGCGGGTGAGGCGCCGGGCATCCAGCTTCACCGCCTGGGTGAGGTGCTCGACGATGACGTCCCGGTGGGCGCTGTACTCGCAGACCTTCCCCTGCTTGCGGAGCACCCCCAGGGTGGCGGCCAGGTTGTAGTGCGCCAGCGCATAGCCCGGGGACTCCCGGGCGGACGCCTGGAAGCGCTCCAGGGCCTCTGGGTAGCGCCCCGCCTGGTACAGCCGGAAGCCCTGGGTATTCAGTCCCCGGGCATGGGGGGTGGACGCGGCGCCCGAGAGGGCCAGGAGCAACAGGGGCAGGGCCGGGTGCATGGGCCTCCAGAGTGGGGTGCGTAACCGCTTGCGCGTTGAAAGCCGCCTTACCCTGGTGCTAGTCCCGCGCCATGGCAACCGGTACCAGCTATGTGCTCGAGTTCGAGCGCCCCCTGATTGAGCTGGAGAAGAAGATCGACGAGCTCAAGGTCCTCTCCACCAGCGGCACGGTGGATTTCTCCTCGGAGATCTCCAAGCTCGAGAAGAAGGCGAAGAAGCTCCAGACGGAGATCTTCAGCGACCTGTCTCGGTGGCAAGTGGTGCAGATGTCCCGGCACCCGAACCGCCCCTATTTCCTGGACTACGTCCACTACCTCTTCACCGACTTCGTCGAGCTGTGTGGTGACCGGGCTTTCGGCGAGGACCCCTCCATCGTCGGCGGCTTCGCGCGCTTCGACGGCAAGCCGGTGATGGTGATGGGCCACCAGAAGGGCCGCAACACCAAGGAGAACATGGCGCGCAACTTCGGCATGCCGCGCCCGGAGGGCTACCGCAAGGCCCGCCGCCTCATGGAGCTGGCCGAGCGCTTCGAGAAGCCCATCCTCACCTTCGTCGACACGCCGGGCGCGTACCCGGGCATCGGCGCCGAGGAGCGGGGGCAGGCCGAGGCCATCGCCGTCAACCTGGAGGTCATGAGCCGGCTGCGCGTGCCCATCATCTCCACGGTGGTGGGCGAGGGG
>NZ_JAAIYB010000726.1 GCF_010894475.1 Myxococcus vastator | reverse complement strand
CCCCCCGCCTCCGCGCTCGCCAGCGGAGCGAGTGCCCCGAGCGCGGCGCCCACCTCCGCCAGCCAGCGCCGGGTGATGTCCTCCCTCAGGACTTCCAGCGCATCCGGCAGCGTGAGCGTCGCCATGACGCGTGGGCTCATGCGCGCGCCGTCGTGGTCGATGATTGCCCTGGCATGTCCTTACCAGCCTCCCAGCCAGGAACGCCCACCCTCACCATGCGGGCCGCGCGTGGCTGTTACCACTTGGGATACATCCCGTCCCCCGGCCGGGCTGCCCGTCTCCGAGTCAGGCTCGGATGATGCCTCGTGGAAGAGGCGACCACGCTGGCGCCTCTTCCGACAGGTGGTTCACCGCTGACAGGGAACGGGCGCGCAAGCCCCCCAGACACCGCGCCTCGCCAGCCGGGCCTGCGCCTCCAGGGCCTCGAACTCCGCGCGCCTCGAACGGCCCGCGGGAGGAACGTGGAGCACGCAGGCATGGCCTCTCTCCACCAACAGCGTGTTCACCTCCCGGCCGTCCACGGACACGTAGGCAAGGAGCCGACCGAAGCGGTCCTCGCACGCCTCGCCATAGGTCAGCGTCACCCGCCTGCCGTCGACGAGTCCCCGGTTGAAGGCATGGGCCTCCGGACCGAAGCAGTCACCGCCCGCCCCCGTGCGCTCCGGTGCATCCGCGAGCAGGTAGCGGACACGCTCGCCGCTCTCCAGGACGACCGTGTCCCCATCCAGGACCTCCGCCACGCGTCCCGAAGCGGGGCCGCAAGCGACGTCCGCGTCCCCCCCACCACAGGCCGCCAGCAAGCAGGCCACCGCACCTTTCATCAAAGCGCGCATGAGCGGTTCACCCCTCCCGGCGTGCCCCGGTCGCCCCGGCCATAACGGGCCGACTCGGGCGTGGGGCAGAAGCTCCCGGGCCAGTCATTGCGCTGCGGGTCGCCGCGCCCGGGGTCGAGCTGCGAGGACACACCTGGGATGGCCGCCCCCGTCCACGACACATCGTCAAGCACGCGGCCTTCCACCGAGAGCTGGAGCTTCCGGCTGCCCGCGGTATTCGCCAGGTTGAAGTTGAAGGTGCCGAGCACCGCGGGCAGCCCGCCATTGCGGGACACATCCTCACTGCGCGCCAGGACCGCCCGGCCTCCAGCCCTGACGGCCAGACACAGCGCCGAGTCGAACGTCGAGCGGCCCCCGCCTTCGTTGGACAGCGACACCCCGTTGAGGTCCACGTCGCGCAGCGCGAGCACCTCCACCCACTCCCCCGTGGCGTCCGCCACCGCCTGGGGGTCCGCCATGAACTCGGTGAGCACGAGCGAGCCCGCATCAGGCACCCTGCGCGCCCGAGTCCTCCCGGTGGTCCGGTCAATACATCCGTCCTCGAGCGTCCCGGCATCCACGCCGCCATCAGCGGTTCCACCGTCGCCGTCGCCGCCCGGCGTGCCAGCGTCTCCCTCACAGACACGATTCCCACGGCCGGGTGTCCCCTGGTTGCCGCGCGAGCCATAGGCGGCCGTGGCCGCGCACCATGCGGAGGGCGCGTCGTTCTGGACGGCGTCCGCGAGCGGTGCGGACACCTGCGTGGCCACGCCATCCACCGCCAGACCGTAGTCGGCCGCGTCGACCACCACGCCCCCGGCCTTCACCTGCAGCCGGCCGCCCGCGTTGCGCAGGTCCATGCTGAAGGTCGCCACGGGCGGAGGAAGCCCTCCGTTGAGGGTGGCATCCGTGCGGCGGGCCAGCACCGCGTACTCCCCCGCCGCGAGCGACAGGCACCCCTCCGCCTTCACGGTCGCCTCACCCGCCTCGGCAACCAGCGTCACGCCGTTGAGGTCCACGGGGGCCGTGGCCCGCAGCTCCACCCACTCCCCCATCGTGTCGTCGCCACGCGGGTTGGCCATGACCTCGGTGATGACCAGGTCCCCAGGCGCCGGCGGCAGGACGGGCCTCACCGCACCGGCGCCCGCGGGCCTGCACGTCGCCACCACGCCCGCGTCCTCCGGGACGCCCGCGTCACCCACGGGGCCACAGGGCGCGTTCGCGGCGCCAGGGCTGCCCTGGAACGCCCCACCGGCCCCCGCGTCGGGCGAGTCACACCAGCGGGCCAGGTCGTCGTTCCCCGCCATGTCCGGCACCAGTCGGCCGTCGTAGATGCGCGACACCCCGCTCTTCGCGGGCGCGGAGAGCGGGACCTCGTCCAGCACCCGCTCCCCGCACCGAATGCCCAGCCGTCCGCCCGTGTTCCCCAGCGCTCCCAGCCCGTCGCCATAGGCATGGTCGACATGCGCGGGCACCGGTCCGTCGCGCACATCGCCCAGCACCACGGAGTCCCCCGCCGCCACCGTCAGCTCCTCAATGACGGCGTAGGCCTTCTCCTGCGAGCCATCCGAGCGCGACGCGTAGAGCGTCAGCCCGTACAGGTCCACGGGCGCGCGCGTGGGGTTGTGCAGCTCCACGTACTCCTGCCCCGTGTCCGTCCCCACCGGGTCGTTGAGGTACTCGGTGATGACGACGTCACCGGGCAGCAGCCCCGCGCACGCCGCGTCCACGTCTCCGTCCAGGGGCGTCCCACCAC
>NZ_JAAIYB010000725.1 GCF_010894475.1 Myxococcus vastator | reverse complement strand
CCTGTACGTGGTGGGGGGAGCGGCGGGCGCGGTGGTGGCGCTGCTGTTCCTGCTGCTGGCGGACGGGATGCTCCAGGGGCAGAGCGTGGGCAAGCGCATCTTCGGCGTGAAGGTGATGCACCTGCCCACGCGCTCGGCGGCGCGGCACCGCGACAGCACCCTGCGCAACGCGCCGCTGGCGCTCATCGTGCTGCTGGGGATGATGCCCGCGCCGCATGGGACGGTGGCCGCGGCGGCGGGGCTGCTCGTCATCGGCGGCGTGGAGGCGTGGCGCGTGCTGAGGGATCCGCTGGGCTGGCGGCTGGGCGACACCTGGGCGCAGACGCAGGTGGTCGACGGGAAGGTTGTCGCGGGCGTAACCGTTGCAGCTCGCACGCCGGTCGCGCATGAGCGCGCCTCCGGAAGGCTCATGTCCGCGGCGAAGGTGCGCCGTGGACGCTCGTCGTTCAGGAAGCGAAGGGGGTACCCGTGCGCATCGCGCTGACCCACAACCTCAGGCTGTCTGATTTGGAAGAAGAGGCGGAGTTCGACACGCAGGAGACGGTCAACGCGCTCGCGGCGGCCATCGAGCGCATTGGCCACCGGCTGGAGCGCTTCGAGGTGAGCGGCCCGGCCTCGCGCACCGTGGCGCGGCTGGAGGCCTACAGCCCCGACCTCATCTTCAACACCGCCGAGGGGCGCCGGGGCCGCTTCCGCGAGGCCTTCTATCCGGCCCTCTTCGACGAGCTGGGCTTCCCGTACACGGGCTCGGACGCGTACGCGCTGGCGCTGACGCTGGACAAGCAGCTCACCAAGCTGGTGCTGTCCAAGCAGGGCATCCGCACGCCCGGCTGGCAGTACGTGGAGAAGCTCAGCGAGCTGTCCGCGGAGAACCTGCGCTTCCCCGTCATCGTGAAGCCCAACTTCGAGGGCTCCTCCAAGGGCATCACCCAGGACTCCATCGCGGAGACGCTGGACGAGGTGCGCGCCAAGGTGGCCGCCGCGCTGGAGAAGTACCCGTCCGGCGTGCTGGTGGAGGAGTACATCTCCGGCCGCGACCTCGCCGTGCCGTTCCTGGAGTCGGTGGACAACGACTACGACGGCGTGCTCACCCCGGTGGAGTACGTCATCGACCCGGCCGCCACGCAGGGCCGCAAGTACGCCATCTACGACTACGCGCTGAAGACGTCCCGGGAGGGCGCGGTCAGCGTGCGCGCCCCGGCGCAGATTCCGCCTCGCACGGCGGAGGACATCCGGCGGATGGCGCAGAAGGTGTACCAGGCGCTGGACTGCCGTGACTTGGGCCGCATCGACGTGCGCCTCAGTGACGCGGGCGTGCCGTACTTCCTGGAGATCAACGCGCTCCCCAGCCTGGAGCCGGGCGCGGGCATCTACGCGTCGGCGGAGCTGGACGGCCTGCACCTGGATGGGGTCATCAACTCCATCATTACGAGCGCGGCGAAGCGGTACAAAATCAAGGACTCGTCGCGCCGCCAGGGCAAGCCGGCGCGCAAGAGCGGTCCGCTGCGCGTGGGCTTCAGCTTCAACGTGAAGCGCGTGAAGCCCACGGCCACGGCGGAGGCGGTGGAGGACAGCGAGGCGGAGTACGACTCGCCGAACACGCTCCAGGCCATCCGCGAGGCGATTGCGTCGTGGGGCCACGAGGTCATCGACCTGGAGGCCACGGCCGAGCTGCCCTCGGTGCTGTCGAGCACGCCGCTGGACGTGGTGTTCAACATCGCGGAGGGCTTCAAGGGCCGCAACCGCGAGAGCCAGGTCCCGGCGCTGCTGGAGCTGCTGGACATCCCGTACACGGGCTCGGACCCGGCCACGCTGTCCATCGCCCTGGACAAGGGCCTGGCGAAGAAGATTGTCCGGCAGGCCGGCATCCTCACGCCCAACTTCCAGCTCATGGCGACGGGCAAGGAGCGCCTCAACAAGGAGTTCACCAGCTTCCCGCTCATCGTGAAGCCGGTGGCGGAGGGCAGCTCCAAGGGCGTCGTCACCAAGAGCGTCTGCCACAGCGAGGCGGAGCTGCGCGAGGTGGTGCGGGAGATTGCCGGCAAGTACCAGCAGCCCGCGCTCATCGAGGAGTACATCCGCGGCCGTGAGTTCACCGTGGGCCTGCTGGGCGAGCGGCGTCCCCGCGTCCTGCCGCCCATGGAGATCGTCTTCCTGGACCGGGAGGAGAAGAACCCCGTCTACAGCTTCCAGCACAAGCTCGATTGGACGGACCGCATCCGCTACGACGCGCCGGCGAAGCTGGAAGCCGCGCTGCTGGAGCGGCTGCGCACGGCGGCGCGCAGCTCGTTCATGGCGCTGGGGTGCCGCGACGTCGCGCGCATCGACTTCCGCATGGACGACAAGGGGCGCATCTACTTCATCGAGTGCAACCCGCTGCCGGGCCTCACGCCGGGCTGGAGCGACCTGGTGCTCATCGCCCAGGGCGCCGGCATGGACTACCGGGGGCTCATCGGCGAAATCATGGCCCCCGCCATCCGCCGCTACAAGGAGCGCGAGGCGCGCCGCGCCGCCAGCGAGCCCCCCGCTTCGGCGCTGCGCAAGAGCGTACCCCTGGAAGAGGGGACCCC
>NZ_JAAIYB010000724.1 GCF_010894475.1 Myxococcus vastator | reverse complement strand
GGTCCAGGGGGTGGTGCTGGAGGGGGGCGCCGGACGTCCTTCCCGGCTGATGCTGGCGGTCCACCATCTGGTGGTGGACGCGGTGTCGTGGCGCATCCTCCTGGAGGACCTGGCGGCGGTGTACGCGAAGCTCGCCGCGGGCGAGGCCGTGGTGCTCCCGCCGAAGACGACGTCGTTCCAGGCGTGGGCTCGGGGGCTGGAGGCGTTGTCGCGCTCGGAGGCGCTGGCGGCGCAGCGGGCATGGTGGCTCGAACGTCCGTGGCGCGAGGCTCCGCGGCTCCCCGTGGACCTGGCGGGTGGGGCCAACACGGAGGCCACCGCGAGCGTGGTGCGCGTGACGCTGGACGCCGAGCACACGCGGGCCTTGCTGCACGACGTGCCGAAGGCGTGGCACACACAGCCTCAAGAGCCGTTGCTGACGGCGCTGGCCCAGGCGCTGACGGCGTGGTCGGGTGGCGCCGTCGCGCTGGTGGACGTGGAGGGGCATGGACGGGAAGACGTGCTGCCGGGCGTGGACGTGTCCCGCACGGTGGGCTGGTTCACCCGGGTGTTCCCCGCGCTGCTGGACCTGCGCGCAACGAAGACGCCCGGTGAGGCGCTTCGCGCGGTGAAGGAGGGCCTGCGCGCGGTGCCCTCGCACGGCATGGGGTGGGGCCTGCTCCGCTACGTCGCGAAGGACGCGGCGCTGGCGGCGTTGCCGCTGGCGGAGGTGGGCTTCAATCACCTGGGACAGGTCGATGGCGCGGTGGGCGCGGGGGCCCCCTTCGTGCTCGCTCCGGAGGGCGAGGCGTTGCGTCAGCGGGCTCCGAGCGCGCGCCGGCCGTACCTGCTCGACGTGACGAGCGCGGTACGTGACGGGCGGCTGGAGGCCATCTGGACCTTCAGCGAGGCCGTACACCGTCGCGAGACGGTGAGCCGCCTGGCGGAGGACTTCCTGGCCCGGCTCCGGGAGCTGGTGGAGGCGTCGCGCGCGCCGGAGGCGGGGGGCCATTCGCCCTCGGATTTCCCGCTCGCGAAGGTGAAGCAGGCGCAGCTCGACAAGCTGGCCGCACGGTTCGGAAAGAAGACGCGATGAGCGACAACATCGACGACCTGTACCCCCTGTCGCCGCTGCAGGGCGGCATGTTGTTCCACGCCATCGCCGAGCCCGGCAGGGGCCTGTACTTCAACCAGCTCGTCTGCGAGCTGCGGGGCCGGTTGGATTTGGACGCCTTCACCCGGGCCTGGAATGGCGTCGTGTCCGCGCATCCCGTGCTGCGCACGGCGCTCGTCTGGGATGACGTCGACGAGCCGATGCAGGTCGTGCTCCATGAGGTGGACCTGCCCGTGCGCGTCGAGGACTGGCGCGACGTGCCGGCCGAAGCCCGGGAGTCGCGGTTGGAGGCCTTCCTGGCGGAGGACCGGCGCGAGGGCTTCGACCTCTCCTCCGCGCCGCTGGTGCGGCTGGCGCTGTTCCGGTGTGGCGACGACTCACACCGCTTCGTGTTCAGCCATTCGCACCTGATATTGGACGGCTGGTCCGTGCCGCTGGTGCTCCGCGACGTCTTCACCTTGTACGAGGGCGCGCTCTCGGGACGGCCGGCCCGGCTCTCCCCACCCAGGCCCTTCCGGGACTATGTCGAGTGGCTGAGCGAGCAGGACCTGGCGGTCTCCGAGTCCTTCTGGCGTCAGGGGCTCGACGGCTTCGATGCGCCCACGAATCCGCGGCAGGTGCTCGGGAGTGGTGAGGGGACGGGGAAGGCGTCGCAATCCTTGTACCTGTCGGAGCCGCTCACCACGGCGTTGACCGGCTTCGCCCGGCGGCAGGGCCTCACGTTGCATACCCTGGTGCAGGGGGCCTGGGCCCTGGTGCTCGGCCATCTGTGTGGCACGGAGGACGTCGTCTTCGGCACCACCGTCTCCGGGCGTCCGCCAGGATTGGCGGGCGTGGAGGACATGGTGGGGTTGTTCATCAACACCCAGCCCGTGCGTGTCCGGCTGCCACCCGAAGCGCCCCTGTCGGCGTGGCTGCGCGGCATCCAGGAGCTGCAGTTGGAGGCGCGTCAGCACGAGCACGCGCCGCTGGTGAAGGTCCAGCGCTGGAGCAGCGTGCCCGCGGGGACGCCGCTGTTCGAGACCCTGGTCGTCTTCGAGAACTACCCGCTGGACGCCGCGCTCACGTCGGCCTCCCGGGCCCTGGAGGTCCGGGACATCCGGGCCGTTGAGGCGGACCATTTCCCGCTGACGCTCATCTCGACGAACGGGACGCGGCTGCCGCTGTACCTGCGCTACGACCGGAAGCGGTTCTCCGCGGCCTTCGCGGTTGCGCAGCTCGAACGGCTGCGCGCCGTGTTGGAGGCGATCGCGACGAGTCCGGAGCGCGCCTTGGGCACGCTGGCCTTGAGCTCGGAGGCCGAGCGTCACCAGGTCCTCGTGGCGTGGAACGACACGCGCACGGCGTTCGCGGACCAGGCCTCGGTGCTGGGGCTCTTCCAGGCGCAAGTGGGCCGCTGCCCGGCCGCCGCGGCGGTGAGGTGCGAGGAGGAGGTGCTGACGTACGGGGAGCTGGAGGCGCGGGCGAACCAGTGGGC
>NZ_JAAIYB010000723.1 GCF_010894475.1 Myxococcus vastator | reverse complement strand
CCCCCCCAGCAGCGGCTGCTTCACTCCACGCGCCAAGCGCTTGCGCCAGGGCGCAATCCGTCCGGCCCCTCACCCCCCTTCAGGTCCCAGCCAGGGTCTCCACCGCCCCGGCTGGGTCCTCGCTGTATCGCTACGTCTCGAGCGCGTTCGCCACCTGCCCGAGCAGGCGCAGCCGCGGCGCGTCCAGCTTGCGCACCGTGCGCAGCAGCCGGCGGACCTCCGGGCGCTCGCGGTACTCCGGCGGGTCCTCCGCCAGCGCGGGCGCGCCTTCCACGCCCGCCATTCCCAGCAGCACGTCCGATGAGCAGTTGAGCACCAGGCACAGCTTGCGCAACGTGCGGACGCTGGGAAGCATGTGGCCGCGTTCCAGGCGGCCATACACCTCGGTGGCGATGCCAACGCGCTCGGCCACGTCGGCCTGGGTCAGCTCCAGCCGTTGTCGCGCCGCGCGGACCGCGTTTCCAATGAGGGTTGCCAGTCGTTGTTCCATGGCGTGCGGAAAACCTGTCGAAAAGAGGGCTTCGTCCCCCCGCATCCAGGCGGAGAGGCACCGGGGAGAAGTGACGGCCGTTGGCTGCCTCGTGGAACACAGATTACGAGTGGGGTCTGACATTCCGGGGCTTCCGGGAGGCCGTGGTGGAGCGTCCGGAATCGAGCGCTTCAACCCGTTGAGACGGAGGTGGCTCGCGCGGCCCCCGCGAGCGCTCGGAAGCCGAAAATTCGGCCTGGGCGGCGTTGTCAATGACGGCCCGGGACGCGCTGGGAAAAGCCCTGGTGTTTCCGTGGTTTACGAAGTGAGGACGTCTGACGTAGGGTGGGCCCCCCGGTAGGTACCGGGAATCCGGTGCAAACCCCCGGTGACTCGGATCCGCAGGCCGCGCCGCGTGCCTCGCGGGGAGGCTGTTGAGGTCGTGAGCGACGAGCGTCCGGACGCGCTGCTCAAGAGCGCACTCGAAAAAATCGTCTACTTCGAGGCGCGTGCCCAACAGCTCCACAGCGAGCTGGCCTCGACACGCGATGAGATGGAGCACCTCAAGCGCGAGGTGGCGGAGACGCATCAGCGCGAGCTGGGCCTGCGCCGTGAGGTCGCCGAGCTGGAGGTCCGCGCGGGTCGGCTCCAGGCCGAGCGCGAGGAGCTGGCCCGGCTCAACCAGGCCCTGCGCGGCGAGCGGAACCAGATGATGGACAAGCTGCTGGACGTGGGGCGCATCCGCGCCTCCTCCCAGGAGCGTGACGACGAGGACGACGACCTGGGGCTCGACCTGGCGTCGTTCATCTCCCAGCTTCGCAGCGAGGTGCTGCTGCGCGGTGAGGCGGGTCCGGTGGCCCGCGGGCTGGTGGTCCCCACGCGGCGCTCGTCGTTGCCGCTGCGTGAGACGGCGACCAGTGTTCCCCTGACGCCAGCGCCGGTGAGCGAGCCGCCCGTGGCCGCTGTCGTCGAGGGCGACGGCCTGTCTCCGGTGGCGCGTGAGGCGCAGCGCTTCCTGCAGGCGGGACGGCTGGGCGTGAGCGCGGCGCAGCACGCGGAGCTGTCCTCGCACGCGGGGTTCGGTGGGACGACGGATGAGACGCTGTTCGGGTTCTCCGTCCGCGAGCTGTCCGCGCAGGACGGCGCGGCCCGGGTGCGCGCCGCGGAGCGATTGAAGGCGCTGTCGCAGCCGGCCGCCGCACCCGCGCTGGCGTCGGCGCTGCACGCGGAGACGGATCCGACGGCGCAGGTTGCGCTGCTCCAGGCGTTCGCGTCGCTGTGCCAGGAAGAGGGCGCGTCGGTGGTGTCGCCGCTGCTCGCGTCGCCGGTGCCGGAGGTGCGCATCGCGGCGCTCAAGGCGCTCCTGACGCTGGCCCCGACGGACGCGGCGCCGCACCTGGCGCAGGCGATGAAGGACCCGGACCGCTCGGTGCGCCGCCGCGCGTCGCTGCTGGCGCTGGGCCTGGAAGGGGAGACGGCGCGGCGGCTGGGCGAGGAGGCCATCCACGACGCGGATCCGGAGGCGCGCGCGCTGGCCGCGCTGGCGCTCGGAGCGGGTGCTGGGGAGAACGCGCGCACGCTGCTGCTGGGCGCTCTGGGCGACCGTGAGCAGCGCGTGCGCAAGGCGGCCGCGCAGAGCCTGTCGCGCATCCTGGGGCAGGACGTGTCGTCGGTGGTGGCCTTGGACGAGACGCACCGCCGCCGGGAGATTCGCCGGCTGGCGACGCTGCCCGTGAAGCCCGTGCGGGCGCGGCTGGAGCAGCCTCGTCCGGCGGCGGCTTTGGTGCACGCGGTCGCGCCAGCAGTGCCTGTCGCCGCGGCGGTTCAGGCGCCGGTGGCGGCGGTCGAGCAGCCCGCTCACGCGGCTGTGGCCGTGGGCGCTGTGAATCGGCAGGCGGTGACTGTCGGGCTCGCGCAGGGGGCTGGTCCGGTGGGGCCTGTGCAAGGGCGAGTGGGCCCCGCGGGAGCGCCGGTGGTTTCCACGTCCGCGCCGACTCCGCAGGCCGCGGCCCCCGTGCATCGTTCTTCCGTGCCGACGCCGCAGGCCGCCCCCGTACAGCGTCCGCCCGCGCCGGCTCCGCAGGCCCCCTCAAGCAACCCCAGTCC
>NZ_JAAIYB010000722.1 GCF_010894475.1 Myxococcus vastator | reverse complement strand
AGGTGTGGGCGTTCAGGGGGTGGCGGGGCGCAGGACGAGCCACGCGGCCACGACCTCTCCCGAGGCCCGGCGTTCGGGAGGCAACTGCATGTGCGTGGTGCCGTCGCCGAGCTGAAGGTCGGCGGTGCGGCGGAAGGCCTCCTGGAAGGAGTCGCCGTCCGGGAAGGTGACGCGCGCGACGCAGCCGGCCGTGAAGCACTGAGGCGGCTCGGCCTGGACGGGCAGCACGTCGGCCTCCACCTGGGCGTGCCACTCCGCCAGCGCCGCCCGGGCCCGCGCCGTCCAGGGTTCGTGGCTCTCTCCGGAGGCCGCCAGCTCCGCCAGCACCGCGTCCCGGCGGGCCTCGGGCGCGGAGTAGGTGCCGCGCAGGGCCTTCACCAACGGGAGGCGCTCGGCGGGAGGCGTACGCCGTGAGCGTGCGGCGGGCGCCAAGGTGGGTTCGACGCTGGGGCGCAAGTCCGGCATCGCCTGGAGGACAGGGGCGGAAGGCGGTGGCGCGACAGGGATTGGCCTCGGCGTGGGCGCCTGGGCCCGGGGCCCTGAAGCCTCGGGCTCCGGGGCCCGCGGCGGAAGCGCCACGGGCCGGTGCAACCAGGAGGCAACGGCGCAGGCCAGCGCCAGTCCCGCGAATCCCATGCTCCAGATGAGTCGGCTCACGATGACGCGCCCTCCTTCGTGACAGGACAAAGCTCCGCCGTCCCCGCCAGGTCCCCATTCCAGGAACGCCCGCCATAATCTGCCATTGGGATTCACATGCAATCAAGTTGCATTTAACGGGCAGGCGTGTGGCGTCGCGTACCGCGCGACGGGCGCATCACGCCGTGGCATGGGTCCCTGGAGACCCTTTATTTCTCGTGTTTCGGGAAAGTGGGTTGCCGGTCAGGGACCTCATCCACTAGGACCGTTGCCCTCTCACGCCGAGGTCACTCCATGGGATTGCCGTCTTTGTTGTTGCGCGTGGTGGTGCTGGTCGTCCTGGCTGTTCCGACGCTGGCCCATGCGGGCTCATATCTGCGCGTCGTCAGCTGGAACCTGCGTCACGAGGGATGGACCGCGGAGCAGACGTATCGCGAGGACGCGGAGCAGATCTGGCGGCAGTACGGCGCGAACAGCAATTCGAACAACGGCTGCGACGTGGTGTTCCTGCAGGAGGTGATGAACACCAGCGTGGTTCCGGCCCTCGTCGCGGAGCTCAACGCGGTCTCCGGCGTGACGTGGCGGTATGCGCAGACGCCGCTCATCGGCCGCTCGTCGTACAAGGAAATCTACGCGGTGCTGTACCGGGAGGACACGGTGTCGCTGCTGTCCTCCAGCGTGTACAACGACGCGGGGGATGTGTTCGAGCGCGAGCCGCAAATCGTCCGCGTGCGGCACAAGCCCACGAGCGCGGACTACACGTTCATCAACTGGCACACCGTCTGGGGCAACGCCGCGGACCGCGACGCCGAGGTGAAGCGCATCGACGCGGTGTTCAAGTCGGTGCAGGACGCCAGCCGCACCGACCAGGACGTCATCCTGGTGGGGGACCACAACATGGCGTGCACGGCGTCGTCGTGGGCGAACCTGGTGGCGCTGTCTCCCACGGTGACCTGCAGGCTGAACGTGGCCACCACCATCAACCTCAGTGGCAGCTACGTGAATGCCTATGACCACTTCTGGATGCAGCCGACCTACGTGACGGAGTTCTCCTCGGCGGGGCGCGACTACATCGGGAACACGCGGGACTTCGTCACCCGCCTGTCGGACCACGCGCCCATCTACCTGACGCTGTATTCCACCAGCGATACGGACTGAGACGCTTGAAACACCGCGCATGGGGTGTGGGGGGCGCCGCGCTGGTATTGGCGGCGCTCGCGATGTGGTGGCTGTGGCCCGCGGATGTCGCCGCGCCGGTGGCACCTCCCCGCGCACCCGCTGAGCGCATGGAGGCCGCGACCCCGGTGAAGCCGCCGCCCGTGACGCCGGAGCCCCCGCGTCCAGAGGGGCTGCGTCTGCGCGTGGTGCTGCGAGGGGATGTGCCCTTCCAGGGAGAGGCCCGCGTGGGCGTGGCCTCCATCACCGACGCGGACCGGCACCTGTGGGAAGTGTCGAAGCGCGAGGGGCGCGAGGGCGCTGGGCCTGAGCGACTGGAGGAGCTGGCCAACGTGTCGGAGTGGCGGCCCGTGGAGGTGACGCCGTCGCCGGCGGGTGGGGTGCTGGGGCCGGTGCTCGTGCCAGTGGCGCCGCTCTACCGGGTGGTGGCCTGGGCAGCGGATGGAACGTTCTGGCTGGGAGACGTGGTGCCCGAGGAGGGGGCCGTCACCGGCGTCGTGGAAGCCGTGCTGGCTGCCCGGGCGCCCACCGGTGTGCGGGTGCGGCTCACGGGAGTGCGACCCGAGCATGGCCCGTTCTCGCTGCGTGTGGTGCGTGGCGTGTCCCGGGACGCTCGCGACGCGGCGCACGCGAGCGAGCTGTTGCCCGTGATTCGGCATGTCGCGCCGGACCTCGCCGCCGCGCTCGCGGACGGAGTGGCGCTTCCGCTCCCCGTGGGGAAGCCGCTGGAGCTGCTGCCCTTGCCCACGGACCCGGAGGTGGGGTTGGTGCTCCGGAGCGCGGC
>NZ_JAAIYB010000721.1 GCF_010894475.1 Myxococcus vastator | reverse complement strand
GGTGGAGGAGCTGCAGCCGGAGCGGGACTTGAGCCGCAGCCCGCTGTTCCAGGTGATGTTGGTGCTGCAGAACGCGCCGGGCGGTGCGGTGAGCCTGCCGGGGCTGAAGCTGGAGGCGGCCGAGTCGTCCGGGAAGACGTCGAAGTTCGATTTGACGCTCGGGTTGAGTGAGACGGATGAGGGCCTTTCTGGCGGCCTCGAGTTCAACAGCGACCTGTTCGAAGCCGAGACGATGGAGCGGCTGCTGGAGCATCTTCGGGTGCTGTTGGAGGCAGCCGTCGCTCGGCCTGAGACGCGGCTGAGCGAGCTGTCGCTGATGAGCAGTGAGCAGCAGCAGCGGCTGCTGAAGGAGTGGAGCGGGACGGCTGCGCATTACCCACGGGAGATGTCGCTGGCGCAGTTGTTTGAAGCACAGGCGCAGCGGACGCCAGACGCGGTGGCGGTGGAGTACGAGGACCAGCAACTGACGTACGTGGAGTTGAACCGGCGCGCGAACCAGTTGGCACACCATCTGAAGGGCATGGGCGTGGGGCCAGAGGTGCGGGTGGGCTTGTGCGTGGAGCGCTCACTGGAGCTGGTGGTGAGCGTGCTGGGCATCCTGAAGGCGGGAGGCGTGTACGTCCCGCTGGATGCCAGCTACCCGCTGGAGCGGCTGGCGTGGATGAAGCAAGAGGCGGGCGTCACGCTGCTGGTGGGGCAGCAGCACTTGCTTGAGTCCATGGGGCGATCCGGCACCGAGTCCAGGGTGTGTGTGGACACGGAGTGGGAGACGCAGATTGCCCACCAACCCGTGAGCACTTCGAGCGCCAATGTGAGCGGGGGCAACCTGGCGTACGTGTTGTTCACGTCGGGAAGCACGGGGAAGCCGAAGGGCGTGGGCGTGCCGCACCGAGCGGTGTCGCGCCTGGTGATGGGAACGGACTTCGCACACTTCGGGCCGGAGGAGGTGTGGCTGCAGTTGGCGCCCATCTCCTTCGACGCATCGACGTTGGAGGTGTGGGGCGCGCTGCTGCACGGCGCGAAGCTGGTGGTGTACCCGGCGGGGACGCCGTCGCTAGAGGAGTTGGGGCGGAAGCTGGAGTCTTCGGGGGTGACTTCGCTGTGGCTGACGGCGGCGCTCTTCGAGCAGATGCAGGCGCGGCAGCCGAAGGCCCTGGCCAGTGTCCGTCAGTTGCTGGCGGGTGGCGACGCCTTGCCGGTGTCGCGCGTGAAGGAGCGGCTGGCAGCGGGCGGCGTGCTCATCAACGGGTACGGCCCGACGGAGAACACGACGTTCTCCAGCACGTACCGGATGGAGAAGCCCGAGGAAGTCGGGGCGTCGGTATCCATCGGCCGGCCGGTGAAGAACACGGTGGCCTACGTGCTGAACGGTGCAATGCGTCCAGTGCCGGTGGGCGTGCCGGGTGAGCTGTACGTGGGCGGAGACGGACTGGCAGTGGGGTACGTGGGACGTCCGGAGCTGACGGCGGAGCGCTTCGTACCGAGCCCATACGGTGAGGGAGCGCGGCTGTACCGCACGGGCGACGTGGTGCGGTGGCTGGGGAACGGGACGTTGGAGTTCCTGGGCCGCGCGGACACGCAGGTGAAGGTGCGTGGTTACCGCATCGAGCTGGGCGAAGTGGAAGCGGCGCTGGCCCAGCACAGTGGCGTCAACGAAGCAGTGGTGGTGGCCCGCGATGACGGGAGTGAAGGCAAGCGACTGGTGGCCTACGTGACGGCCCGGGACGCTGCCTCGCTGGACGCGGGTGCGCTGAGAAGCCACATGAAGCAGCGGCTGCCGGAGTACATGGTGCCGTCGGCGTACGTGGTGCTGGAGTCGCTGCCGCTGACGCCCAACGGGAAGGTGGACCGCAAGGCACTGCCCGCCCCGGAGACACACAGCCAGAAGCCAGCGCACTTCGAGGCGCCACGGACACCGACAGAGGAGAAGCTGGCGTCCCTCTTCAGCGAGGTGCTCAATGTCGAGCGCGTCAGTGTCGAAGAAGACTTCTTCGAGCTGGGCGGCCACTCGTTGCTGGCAACACAGTTGGTCTCTCGCGTGCGCGAGGCCTTCCGGGTCGAACTGCCACTTCGGACAGTCTTCGAGTCCCGGTCTGTTGAGACGCTGGCGAGGCGGCTGGACGGTGCCTCGGGAGCCCCTGTTGCGCTGAGCGGTCCTCTGCTGGTTCGCGCTTCACGCGACGGCGCGCTTCCTTTGTCGTTCGGGCAGCAACGGTTGTGGTTCCTCCACCAGCTTGAACCCGACAGCGCCTTCTACAACGTGCCCGTGGCGGTGAAGCTCTCGGGGGCCCTTGATGTTGCCGCGCTGGAACGGAGCTTCCAAGCGCTGGTTCTCCGCCATGAGTCGCTGCGCACGACCTTCCGTTCCGAGGCAGGCGTCCCCACCCAGGTCATCTCTCCTGCGGGAATGGGCGCGCTGGAGCTCGTGGACCTGAGTTCACTCCAGGGCACGGAGAAGTCCCAGGAGGTCCAGCGTCGAACGGAGCTCGAGACACTTCGTCCGTTCAACCTGGAGGTGGGCCCGCTGCTGAGGGCGACGCTGCTGAAGGAGGGGGATGAGGAGCACGTGCTGGTGCTGGTGATGCACCACATCGTGTCGGAC
>NZ_JAAIYB010000720.1 GCF_010894475.1 Myxococcus vastator | reverse complement strand
GGCCCTGAGCCACCTGGCCCGGATGGACGCGGAGAAGGGTGATGCGCGCCAGTTGGACCTGCTGGCCGCGCTCGCCGCGCAGCCCAAGGCGGGCTTCTTCGAGGTCATCAATCACGGCCGCGCCCTGCTGGGGCATGACCGGTACGCCGCCGCCATCCCGGAGCTGGAGCGCGCGCTGGCGCTGCAGCCCGGCAACGCCCAGACGCTGACGTACCTGGGCATGGCGCTCCAGGGCGACAAGCAGCTGGACCGGGCGCTGCGCCGCTATCAAGAAGCCGCGGAGGCCAGCAAGACGGAGCACCTGCCGCTCCAGCTCGCCGCGCGGGTGCAGCTCCTCCAAGGGCACGTGGGCGCGGCCATCGTCACGCTCCGGCAGGCCATCCTGCGCAGCCCCCGGGAGACGGCCCTCTTCCGGGAGTTCGCCTCACTGTGCTTGATGGCCGGCGCGCCCGAAGCGGCGATGCGCGCCGCCATCGAGCTGCGCCTCCAGCTTCCCGACAGCGCGGACGCCATCTACCTGCACGGCATCTCCGCCTTCGTGGCCGGCAAGGACGAGGAGGCGGACCGCATCCTCCGCGAGGCGCTGGCCAAGGCCCCGGAGTCCGTGCCCGTGCGCGTGGCGCTGGCCAAGGTGCGCCGCAAGCTGGGTGACGACGCGGAGGCCCAGAAGCTGCTGGAGGCCGCCGTGGCCTCGGACCCCTCCGAGGCCGGCGCCGCCAACGACCTGGCGGTGCTGCACCTGTCGCGTCCCAGTGGCGCCGCCGCCGCGCGCGCCGTGCTCACCGAGGCCTTGAAGCACCACCCGGAGGACGCGGGCGTCCACCTCAACCTGGCGCTGGCCCTGGCGGACAGCGACAAGGCCCAGGCGCTCACGCACGCCCAGCGCGCCCAGGCGAGCACCCACCGCGACATCCGCGAGCAGGCCGAGCGGCTCGTCACCGCCCTGAGCCCACGCTGACGCGACCTTCGCCGCGCCGCTACCCCTGCTGGAGCAGGCCCAGCACGCCCAGCACCTCGGGGTACACCTTGTTGGCGAAGTAACGGCCGCCCGCGACGGTGAAGTGCACGCCGTCCGCCATGCGCAGGCGCATGGGCCTGCGGAAGCCATCCACCCGGGCCTGACGCAGCGCGCGTCCCTTCGCGTCGGTGAAGAAGGGGCGCGTGTCCAGGTGCACCGCGTCCTGCCGGGAGGAGATGACCTCACGCTGGAGGGCGCGGATGATGCGCAGCTTCTGCTCGAAGCGCTTGAGCCCCGTGGTCGGCAGCTCCAGCCAGACAATCTTCCGGCCAGGTGAGGCGAGCACGGCCAGGAAGTCGTTGATGCGCTGGCGGTAGGCGGCCTCCCACTCCGCCTGTCCCCAGCGGATGGCCTTGCCGCCCTGGGTGTCCTGGAGCGACTGCCCGTCGTTGCCCCCGAGGATGACGACGACGACGTCCGGCTGGTGCCGCTCCACCTCCTCGCGGCCCACGTCCATCCAGTCGAAGAAGTCCGGGCGCGCCAGGCCTGTGGAGGACTTGGCGCGGCGGGCCGACTGGATGCGCGGGTGCGCATCCAACTGAGCCTGGAGGTACTCCCCGAAGCCGGTGGCGATGAGGCTGTCCCCCAGCAGCAGCACCTTGTGCTTGCGCGCCACTTCGGGCGGCGGCGCAGGCAACACCGGCCCCACGGCGGGCGGCGCCAGCACCGTGGCGGGCAGCGGCACGGTGAAGGGCGGCACGGTGAAGGGCGCCGGCTCCTGCACGGAGGCAGCGGGCGCGGGCGTCGCGGAGACAACGAAGAGGGTGACGAGCAATCGCGTGAGGCGGTTCTGCATTGGCGCCCGAAAGGTAGCGAGCCCCGCGCCATCCGTACATCCCCCCTTTCGGCTCGGCTCGGCCCCGCACCGCCCCTGCCGGGCTGCGTCAGGCGGCGCTGGTCTCCACTTCGGGGTGCGCCGCCGCGCCCAGGGCCGCCAACCAGGGCCGCAGGAGCCCGGCGCACGCCTCCGGGTGCGTGAAGTAGGGCACATGCCCCGCGCCCCGCAGCAGGTGCCGGGGCGTTCCCGGCGGTAGCGACGCGACCAGCCGCTCCACCGTGGACGGAGGCACCAGCACGTCCCGCGTGCCCTGGATGCAGACGCAGGACACCGGCAGCCTGCGCAGCTCCGGCGGGGGCGCCTCGCCCCGGATGGCCAGGGCGCGATGCCACGTGGAGCTGCGCTCCAGCGCCGTGGTGGGGACGACCTCGGGCACCCGGGCGAAGGCCACCGGCGTCCAGGCCGCGAGCCCCGCCGCCACCGCGCCCGGCCGGGCCCACCGGGCAATGGGGCCCATCATCCCAATGGCGAGCCCGCGCACGCCCAGGTGCTCGGTGCGGGTGAAGGCGCCCAGGAAGGCCACGCCTCGCGCCGCGCCGGCCGCCGCCAGGTGCGCGGCCACCATGCCCCCGAAGGAGCTGGCCACCACCGCGTCCACGTCCCCCACGGCCCGCAGCACCTGCCGCGCCAACGCGCCCGCGCCGCAGGCCGCCGCCTCGCCTTCGGGGTACTCCACCAGGAGGGGACGGGCCCAGGGCAACAGCTGGTGGGCCAGCGCCTGGAAGCCGGAGCCACGCGCGCCCAGTCCTGGCAGCAGCAG
>NZ_JAAIYB010000071.1 GCF_010894475.1 Myxococcus vastator | reverse complement strand
GGGGAACTGCTCCAGGTAGCCGGGTGGGGCGACGCGGGCCACGTGCTCCAGCGACCCGTGCATGAAGGCCTTGCGCGCTCGCGAGCCGGCGTACTCCAGCAGGGCCTTGCGCAAGGCACGGTCCCGGTCCGGGTCGGCCGCCTCGCCGCAGGCCGTCACCATCAGGGGCTGCTCGCCCACGTTCGCGTCTCTCGCCACCACGTACAGGTTCACCAGCCCGAACTCGGTGGTGGCCAGCTTGGGAATCACCTCGATGCCGAGCTGGCGGTAGCGCTTCAGCAGGACGCGGATGGAGGGGGGCAGGTTCGCCCCCTCCAGGTCGAGTACGACGCCCTGGTCCATGGCGCGGAAGCACAGGCCATTGCCATCGCGCTGGAGCAGCTCCAGCAGGGCGTGGGCCAGCGCCGGGTCCCGGGTGAGTCCGGCGCCCTGCCCGTTGGTGATGGGGAGGATGAGCGGCGCGCGGCCGTGGAGCTGGCCGGGGTGGATGGCGACGAACTCCTCCGGCACCAGCACGCGCTCGCCGGTGGACAGCCGCTGCATCGGTGCCCAGGTGAGGCGCTGGTCGGGGTGGTAGGGGCTGCCGGCCGGCAGGCTCAGCGTGAGCGGGTCCGCCACGCCGGAGGTCCCGTGCGCGCGCACCAGCTCGTTGTAGCTGCCATGGAAGCGCGGGAGCATGGCCAGGGCCCGCTCGGCGAAGACCTCCTCGGCCAGCTCGCCAATGGCGCTGACCATGGCCTCCGGCTCGGTGGCGCCGTAGCCGTGAGAGGTGATCCACGGCCCGTCCTTCATGCGCAGGCTGGAGGCCACCACCGGGACGCCGACGCGGTCAATGGCGTCGTCGCGAAACAGCAGCAGGTCTCCGGGCGGCAGGGCCCGGGCATAGGCGTCTCGTGCTTCGCTCGCGTTCATGACAGCTCCTCCAGGGGAATGGGACGGGTGTGCGGCATGCCGGCGAGCAGCCGATTGAACAGGGCCAGCGCATGGGCGCGGGTGACGCCCCGGGCGGACTCGAAGGGCGTGAAGACGTTCTCGAAGGGCAGCCGCTCGAGCACCGCGCGGTAGCGGCGCAGCTCGCCGTGGCTCAGGGGAATGGCGGCGTGGAAGCCCTTGTGGCTGGAGAGCGCCACCGGCCGCCCCCGGTCGTCCAGCTCCACCTTGAGGACGTCTCCACAGAAGAGCGAGCGCGTGCGCGCGTCGTACAGCACGCACTGGCCCTCGTAGTGGCCGCCCACGCAGTGCAGCGTGAGCCCCGGGGCTAGTGCGTGCTCGTCGTCCACGGGCCAGCGCACCTGGAAGGCCTTGGTGTAGGGCACCGCGTCGCGGTGGAGCACCAGCAGCGGGTCGAACCGCTCCTGCAACTGCCACAGCGCGCCGAAGCCATGCACGTGCGAGGCGGACAGCACCCGGATGCCCCCCAGCGAGGCGAGGTGCTCCAGCGCCCCGCGCGAGTACCAGGGGGCGCCCTCGAAGGCCACGTGGCCCTCCGGCCGCAGCAGCAGCCAGCCGGTGCCGCCCAGCCCGAAGCGCGGCGCGCAGTGGAAGCCGAGCACGCCTGGCAGCGCCTCCGACCAGGACGTCTCCAGCGACTCGGACACCTGGGCGGCGGAGCGGAACGTCCAGCCGTCCTCAGGCAGCGCGTTGCGCACGTCCATGCAGATGGGACAGTGCGGGGGGGGCTCGTGAGAGAACCACGGCTGCCAGGCGCCGCAGTTGCAGCAGGCGTAGCGCGTCAGCGGCATGCCGCGTCCTCCCAGGAGCGGGGCTCGCAGGCCTGGCTCAGCAGGGTGAGCAGGCGCACGTCCCGCTCGGGCGCGAAGGGGGAGGGGCGGCCCTCCAGCACGCAGGTGGAGAAGGTCTCCACCTGGTGGAGGAAGGGGCTCCGGTCCTCCTCGGGCGAGAGGGGCACCGCGGTCTCCACGCCGGTGGCCGCGTCGGTGAGCGTCAGCGTGCCCCCCGGCGTCTGGCCCATCGTCTTGCTGGCCAGCGCGCGGGCCCGGGTGCCAATCAGCTCCAGGGTGCGGCGCGGGTACGTGTCGGGACAGTTGTAGGCCACCTGGAGCAGGCCCAGGGCGCCCCCGCGGAACCGCCCCATGAGGACGGCGCCGTCATCCACCGGGTAGTCATGGACGCGCCGCTGCATCAGGGCCGTGAGGCACGTCCACTCATCTCCGAGCAGCACCTCCAGCAGGTCGACGCCGTGCGGCGCCAGGTCAATCATCGCGCCACCGCCCGCCTGGTGCGGGTCGATGCGCCAGTTGCGCGGCGCCCAGTCCCGGGGCAGCCAGCAGGCGTAGTGGATGCGCGCCTGGGTGACGGTGCCGAGCACGCCCTCGCGCACCAGGGCGCGCAGCTTCCGGTGGGCCGCGTGGTGGCGCTGGTCGAAGGCGGTGGCGTACTGGACGCCCGCGCGCTGGCACGCCTCCACCATGCGGGCGCCCTCCTCGGGGCGGATGGCCATGGGCTTCTCACACAGCACGTGCTTGCCGGCGGCGGCGCAGGCCACCGTCACGGGCGCGTGCGCGTGGTTGGGCGTGGCCACGTAGACGGCCTCCACCTCCGGGTGCGCCAGCAGCTCCTCCAGCCGCGTGTACCGGGCCGCGCCGTCACCGGGCATCCGCGCCAGGGTCGCCTCATCCGAATCACACAGGGCCACCAGCCGCGCGTTGCCCGCCTCCAACAAGGCGGGCGCCACGTAGTCCCGGGCCACCCAGCCACAACCCACGATGGCCCATCCGAGCCTCCGCGAGCCCTGGACTCCACGCTCCATGCGCACACCTCCGCGAGCAGCAGGCCCCACCCGCGACGGGCGGCGGCCTCATCCGGCTTCGACGGCGAAGACGCTCAGGCCCGGAGGCCCGCCGCGACCAGCACCGCGTTCTCGTAGGACTGCATGGGGCCCGCATGCACCAGCTCCAGGTGCTCCAGGACCTGTCGGAGGGTGAAGCGCGCGGCGCGGGCGTGGAAGTCCATCTCCAGCACCCGGTCCAGCACGTCGGCGGCGTGGAAGGCGCGGGACTCCGGCGTGTCCGTGCGGGGCAGCTCGCGCCGGGCCTCTCGGATGCGCGCGGCGACGCCCGCCGGCAGCGTGGCCAGCACCTCCTCGGTGAGCCGCTCCACCATGGGCTCCACCGCGTCCCCCAGGAGCACGTCCGCGGCGTGGCCGGAGTCCGGCAGCACGCCGTTGAAGAGGTGATGGCTCAGCCCGGCCACGAAGGGCAGCGCCGGCGCGGCGTCGAAGAGGGGCGCCACGAGCACCGACGCGACGGCGACGGCGTAGCAGTGGTCCGCGTGGCTCTCCGCGGTCTCCAGGAGGATGCGGGGACGGCCGGGGTGGGTGATTCCGGCGCGAGGTTGGCGCACCAGCCGCTCCACGACAGGCGGCGGCGCGGTGTCCCCGGCGCCGAGCGGCTCCGAGAGCGCGGCGTGCAGCCGCTCCCGGAGGCCCGGCTCCAAGGGACTGGCCGCCGCGTCCAGCGCGCGGTGGAGGAACTCGGACGCGCGCGGTGGCGGCAGCCCGGCCCGGGCCAGCATCGCCGCGTCGATGCCGCCGAGCCGCACCGCGACCAGGGCCAGCGCCGTCTCGCGCAGGGCCAGGGCCTCCAGGTCCACGCCCGCGACGAGCGCGGCCCAGGCCCGCCGGAAGCCTCGCGCCGCCAGGCCGTCCGGGTGGTCGGCGGTGCGGACCCGCTTGAGGTCCATCAGCTCACCCAGCAGCGGACGGAGGGTGGCCAGCCGCGACGGAATCGCGGCCGTGTCCTGGACGGAGACCTTCATGGGCTAGCCCCTGAGCCGCTCTTTGCCGACGACGGGCCGCACGCTCCCGGCGCCCAGCCATTGCATCAGGCGGCGCTGCTGCTCGGGCATGGCGTGCTCGGGCGTGCGGCCGTCCTGCGTCATGGGCGCCTTGAAGAAGCACCCCAGGGACTCGATGATGCCGCGCTCCCCGCGGCGCTTGGCCAGGTCGAGCGTGCGCGCCAGCTCCACCACCAGCGGCGCGGCCAGGATGGAGTCCTTGCACAGGAAGTTGAGCTTGAGCTGCATGGGCTGACCCAGGAAGCCGAGGACGTCGATGTTGTCCCAGGCCTCCTTGTTGTCCCCGCGCGGCCGGTAGTACTGAATCTGCACGACGTGGTCCTGGACCTTGTAGCCGAGGATGCTGTCCAGCGCGGCGGCCTTGGTGTCGAGCTTCGCGGCCTTCGAGGCCGGGTCCTCCAGGGCCTCGCCGTCCCGGTTGCCGAGGATGTTGGTGGAATACCAGCCGGACACGTGCAGCGCGCGATCTCTCAAGGCCGGCGCGAGCACCGTCTTGAGCAGCGTCTGGCCCGTCTTCCCATCCTTGCCCGCGACGGGCGCGCCCTTGCGCCGGGCCAGCTCCATGAGCGCGGGCACGTCGGCCGCGATGCTGGGCGTGAAGTTGGCGAAGGGGAGGCCGCGCGAGACGGCGGCGTAGGCGTAGAGCATGGCCGGGCTCAGCTCCGGCGCATTGGCGTCAATCGCTGTCTCGAAGGCGTCCGGCGTGGCGAACAGGGGCAGCGTCAGGTCCACCGCGCGCTCGGTGGAGGCGCAGTTGATCATCACCAGCCGCTCCACCTGCTGCTCTCGCTGGAAGCGCTCCAGGTCCTGGTGGATGGCCGCCACCTGGGCGCGCAGGCCGCTCAGCGTCTTGCTGGAGGAGCCCAACACGTTGCGACAGAAGTTCCTGTTGGACACGGCGGGCCAGGGCCGAAGCTTCGACAGGACGGGCTCCACCGCCTGGAGCTGGGGCTCGGTCAGCACGCCATGGGTGCGCGCGGCCTTGGCGAGGTCATCATCGTACAAATCCCAGCCCGCGAACGTCAGGGCTCCGTAGTCCACCAGGCCCGCGCCCTTCACCCCGGCCAGCGGTAGGCCGGTGGTGTCCACCAGGCCGCGCTTGAGCAGCTCCATCCCCGCGATGGCGGTGGTCGCGACGGCGCCACCCATCCCCACAATCGCAATTCCCAGACGCTCGCCCGACATGCCAGCCATCCCCCCAGTCTCACCGCGTGTCGGCCCGGAGCAATTCCTCACGGACCCGCGCAATGAATCGTCACGGGGAGGAGCCCTTTCAAGCGGGAGAGCGCCGAATGCACTGAAGGGCTGGCTTTACGTCCGCGGCAGGAAGCTAGAGCGCGCGAGCCTTCCACCGTCCGCGCCGGAAGAAGAGGGCGCTGAGCGTGCCGAGCGCGGCGTAGCCGAGCGCGATGGCGAGGAACACGCCGGACGGGCCGAGTCCCAGCGTCGTGGACAGGACGTAGGCCAGTGGCAATTGCAATACCCAGGCGCAGAGGAGGTTGAGGAGGGTGGGCGTGGTGGTGTCTCCCGCGCCGTTGAAGGCATGCGGGAGGACCGTCCCGAAGGCGTAGAAGCCCATGCTGCAGCTCACGATGCGCAGGCAGCGCGTGGCGTGGCGGACGACCTCGGCCTCCGAGGTGAAGGCGCGCACGAGCGGCTCGGCGAACACGAGGAAGCCCAGGGCCATGGCGCCGAGCAGGAACAGCGTGTGGACGCTGGCCCGCCAGGCCACGCGCTCGGCGCGCTGGGGATTTCGCGCACCCAGGCTCTGGCCCACCAGGGTGCCCGCGGCGTGGCTCAGGCCCCACGCGGGCTGCTGGGCGAAGAGGAGGATGCGCATGGCGATGGTGTAGCCGGCCATCGCCGCGCTGCCGAAGCTGGAGACGAGGCGCATCAACACCAGCCAGCTGGACATGACCAGCAGGGACTGGACCAGGGCGCTGCCCGACAGCCGCAGCAGGGCGAGCAGGGTGCGGGGCGCCAGCCGCAGGTGGCGGCGCCGGATGACGAGCCGGCCACGGCCGCGCCTGAGCGCTCGGAGCTGGTAGAGCACGCCCACGGAGCGCCCGAAGGTGGTGGCCACGCCCGCGCCGAGCACGCCCATGGCGGGGATGGGGCCCACGCCGAAGATGAGGGCGGGGGTCAGGACGATGTTGAGGCCATTGGCCAGCCACAGCGCGCGCATGGAGGTGGCCGCGTCCCCCGCGCCGCGGAGGATGGCGCTGAGGAGGAACAGCAGCGTGAGCACGAGGCTGCTGCCCAGCATGACCCGCGTGTAGGCGGCGCCGTGCTCCACCACCCACGGCGAGGCGCCCAGGACGGAGAGCAGCGGGCGGGCGAACAGGACGCCGCTGACCGCCACGGGCAGTGAGAGCAAGAGGCCGAGCCACAGGGACTGCATGGCCGTGCTGGCCGCGCGCTCCGAATCCTTTTCACCGATGCGCCGGGCGACCAGTGCGGTGGCGCCGATGGACAGGCCCATGGGGAGAGTCTGGATGACGGTGAGCAGGGACTCGGTCATGCCCACGGTGGCCACGGCCTCCGCTCCGATTCGCGAGACGAAGAAGACGTCCACCAGGGCGAAGATGGACTCCATCACCATCTCCAGCACCATGGGGACCGACAGCAGCAGGAAGGCCCGGTCCACGGAGCCGACGGTGAGGTCGTGCTTGACGCCCCTCAGGGCGTCCCAGAGCACGGGGAGCCAGCCCCTGTTGTCCTCGAGCGAGGCGGAGCCGGCGGGCGTGAGGAGTTCGGAGGGAGTGGGGTGCGACATGGAATGAAGAGCGGAGGCCCTGGGCCTGCGTGAGAGCGGCCAACGGGCCCCGCCGCGCGTTTCATCCCCCACGAAACGAGGGCGCCGAGTCGTCAGGGCGGTGGCCTGACGAGTCCGACAGCGGGAGGCATCTCCGCCACGGGAGGGGACAGCGCCCTGGACGTCTGCTGGTCCTGGGCCTGGTGTCTTCGCTGCATGCCGCCGTGCGAACGTCCGTGCGGGGATCGGTTGGCAGCACGAAGACCCCGTCCTCACGTTTTCATGGCCAGCAGCCCGAACTCGCGTTGGCCTACTCCGGATCGAGCGCCCAGGTGCCTTCTTCCCAGCGTTTCAATGCCTGCCCGGCTTCGAAGGGCACGAGCCCCTTTCCCTTGGCGGCTTCCTCTAAAACCGCCTTCGCCTCGCTCGTCCGGTAGCGGAGTAGGTGGGCGGCGGCCATGACGCGCACATCCATGCGCTCATGCTTGAGCAGGACGAGAAGGGCATCACGCCCTGTGTTTCCACGGGCCAGGAGCTTGTCGACGGCAGCACCGTACTTCCTGGCGTGCTTGTTCCCGGTCTTCGCATCTCCTCGGAAGATGGCATCGGTCTGCGCCGCTACGTTCAGCGCGAACTGCTCGACCAGTTTCTCCAACGTCATCACCAGACTCCATTCGCCACGTTCTCAATGGCCAGCAGCCCGAACTCGCGCTGAGCCTCGTAGGACTTCGTGCTCAACCATTGCCGTACGGTCAAGGTGGTGGAGCCCGTGAGAGTACGCCGGATCGACGAATAGAACGCGCTGACATCGACGTGTAGGGGCTTCACCAGCGGGATGATGTTCTCGGTGTTGTGGAGGGCCTGCGGGCCGAAGCGCTTGACGTTGCCCGGGGTCTGCTCGACGAGGTGGTGCCACTGCTTGTTCGTGCCCGCGGGGCCCATGGCCTTCTTGAAGCCACTGAACGAGCCCCAGGCTCTGTAGCCCGAGGGACGCGCCTTGGCCGGAGTGCCGCCGCCCGTGCCTCGGGCCGCCATGGCCACCGCGCCGGGCGCGAGGGCGATGGTGACTGTCTCGGCGCTCACGGCCACCGTTCCCACCTCCGCGACCGCCGCGAGCCGGATGCCCACCTGCGCTTCGGCCTGCACCGCCGCTTGCGCTGCGCCGGGGAGTCTTGGCACCTTCGCTCCCAGCCCCGCTGCCGTGTTCCCAATGGCGGCCGTGGCCAACATCGCGAACGCGCGCGCCGCGTTGCGGCCCATGACCTCGCCGTAGCGCGCTCCCGCCGCGTGTAGCTCGTCAAGCGTGGTGGCCCGCTCCGCCTCCTCCACCAGTCGCTTGAAGCCCACGATGAGGGTCCAGAACGTATCGACCCCCACGTAGGCGATGAGCGAGGCCGTCATCACTGCGGCCACGCCCTTCGAGAATGGCTCGGGTACCGTGAGCAAGATGCAGTACGTGGTCCACGTCCAAAGAACCGCCGACATCATGGCCTGGGGGTCGGCCAGGTCCTTGAAGGCGTCCATCATCTCGTCCCACACGGCGCCCTGGGCCAGGGCCATGGCGAGGGCGTAACGGCCATCCCCGGTGACAGTGGGACTCTCCACGAGGAGGCGCAGGCAATCGCCGGGCCTGTCCGTGCGCTCGCACCAGCGCAGGTAGGCGCGAGTCAACGCCACCTCTGTCGCGGGTGGTTCGCCCTCCAGGTGTTCGCCCGGTCCCAGCGGGATGACGCGATGGCCGCGTGGCTCGTACAGGTATGAGCCGCTGCGCGAATCGACCTCGAACAAGCGCCGGGCCGTTTCCTGGGGGCGAGTGGACGGCCGCACGCTCCGGGCCAGCGCTCCTACGGCTTCAACGAAGTCGTCTGCGTCCAGGTCCACAGGCGCGGCATCGCCGCCGCGTGGGGTGAGGACGATGGGCTCGCCGTGGCCCGTGTGTAGGCGCACGGACTTCGTGGCGCCGCTGCATCCGGCCAGCAACACCAGCAGGAGGGGAATCGACCATCGTGGCAGCATGCGGAGCCCTTCTGGCGCTGGCCCCCTTTGCCGGGAGCCCATTGTCGACACGAAGTCTTGCAATACCAGATAGAGCTGACAGGCGCTCCGGGCTGAATCATCATCCCGTTTCCGAAGGGCCGCCACGAGACCCTACTGGGGCTCTACAACCAGTGCTATGCGAACAACCCGCCGTGGACGGCTGCTGGGGTGGACTCTCCCTGCATTGCTCGAAGAGGTGTCGCGCCGCCACTTCCCCAACCCGCCTGCGACCCCGGCACAAATCGATGCGTTCGAGCAAAGGGTCGGGTGGCGCCTGGACCCGGACCTTCGCGCCTTCTACCTGCACTGCGATGGCGCCAGGCTGTTCGACCGCATCAACCCTGAATTCGCCTTCTACCCGCTGGCGAAAATCCGTCGCGCGCGGAGGGTGCTCCTTCAGGACGATACCGACAGGTCCGGGCCAGCGTCCTGGTACGCGCTGTGCGAGCTGGTTGACAGCAACTACATACTCCTCGACGTGAGCCACCAAGACGCGGGCCGGTATTCGCTTCGCGATGGCTACCGCGAGGCGTTCCCGGATCCGGACTACTGCCCGCAGATTGCGGTTTCGTTTTCTGAATTCCTCGCTGGCGCGCTCCGCTCGAATGGGAGTTGGTTCTGGCTCCCGCCAGCGTGAGCTACGGCGCCGCCGTCATGTCCTGGCTCGGCGGGTGCGCGCTCGGGCGGAGGGACACATGGGGCGGAGTTGTTCCGCGGAATGATGGAGCACTTTTCCATTCGAAAGGGAGGGAGAGACTCGTGATGCTTGAACCGGACCTGCTTGACGGTCTTCGAAAGATGGCTTCGGCCAACCGTGACGTGGTCGAGATGGCGCATTGGTTGCTTGATCAGTTGTCGCTCGATGCTGCCAGAGATCGAATTTACGTGATTGCATACCTTCAACAGACATACTTTCTGTCCGCGGGGGATGCTGCTGCTATTGGTGCATGGAGCCTGTTTCCTGGCGGAACGTGGTCGGATGAGGAAATTGAGCGTTTTCTGTCTCCGAGAATTCTGTCAATAAGAAATAAATGGTTGATGATGCATTGACCATCTTTGGAGCGAGCGCGGACACGGTGGGGCTGGAGGAAAATGGAGAGTGCATTCCTGATTCTTCCGTCAGGGCTGCATGTATTACCAAGCCATTCCCATGATGAAGGAGGAGCGCCTACGTCCTCTCGTCGAACGCTTCGCCGAGCTCCTTCACGGCCATCGGGTTTTCCAAGAAACGCTCGGCTCCATTTGAGGGGATGGCTCAGGGCCGGAACACCACTATTTCGACCTTGTTGAAGGGCCATATGCTACAAACCCTGAGGTTGCGCGAAGGCCGATGTCTGCGACACCAATTCGCGGACGGGGCGATCAGACTGCGGTCTGCACAAATGCGGCTTGTGCTTTGTTCGACCGTAGCAATCCGAGCATTGAGCTCGTTGGATCGAATGAATGAACATGACTAAGACATATTCAGATGTGCAGACGTGGCTTCGGTCGCAAGGGATCGAGTCAGAAGTCACTTCTTTCGGCCTGCGCGGAACGCTCTCGGTCGGGTCGCAGATTTATTTGTTCAAGATTGGAAGGTCGAGCGGAGGTGGAAAACAGGTCGCCGTTCAGCCAGTTCCTGGCGACCTTGTCTGGTGGTTCTGGAGTGAGACGTTGGATGGTATCGGTCGGCTGCTGGTCGATGCCCGTGCGCGGGTCGTGGATGGCAGAGCTCGAACGTGGCTTGATGCGCTACGTGGACTCGACTCAACAATGAGCGCATTCTGGCCGCAAGAAAGCTGAAGTCGTACCCGTTCGGCGTAACCGACCGATGGCCGGCGTTCGGCGAGCACTCCGGTGCCTCGACGTATCGTGGTCGTCCCGCCCGCCTGCTGGAGGCCACGTCGCTGTCGTCTGATGCGCCTCATGACGAGTCAAGCGCAGACACAGTTCGCCAGCGGTGCGGCAGCAGTTCGTCGAGGCGGGCGGCGGGGTGGCTTCCCAGCCGTAGCAGCACGTCGGCCACGTACGCCTCGGGATTGACGCCGTTGGCTTCGCACGTGGCCACCAGCGAAGCGAGGTTCGCCAGGTTCTCTCCAGCGTCGTCATGGCCGACGAAGAGGTTGGTCTGCTCCCCGATTTTCGGACCAGCTGAAGCGTGAGAATGTCATCGCGGCCAGGAGGCAGGTCGGTCGTGAGTGTTGCCGCGCATCTTTGTTGATGGTCGGATAATCCGGCTGGTTGATGGCCATCGAGGTGGCCGGGCGCATCAGCTCCAGACGCGTCATCGAGGTGTTCTCGGTAACCGTCCGGCCAACGACGTGCCGTGCGGGATTGCTGGGGTGGCGGTAGCGGCGGACGCTTTCGGGCATGTCGAAGCAGGTGGAGAAGCAGGAGTGGGTCCGCGTCGCGGAAGCGTTCGAGGCCAGTGGGCAGACGCAGCGGGAGTTCGCGTCAGCGAGAGGCGTGCGCCTGAGCACGTTGCAGTCCTCCGCATTGCCGATGAGCGCTTCGGTCGCGGCGGTGGTTCCGGCGCGGATTGGGGATCCACGTCTATTCCGGATCCAGCGCCCAGGTTCCGTTCTGCCAGTGTCTCAGGGTCATGATTGCGCCGAGAGCGCCGATGCCTCCTTCCGTCGCCGCAGCCTCCAACACGGCCTTGGCTTCCGCCGTCCGGTAGCGAAGGAGGAACCCAGCTGCCATGGCGCGAATGTCCGTGCGGGGATGCGTCAGCAGCACGGCGAGAGCTTCCCGCCCCGCATCACCCTGCGCTCGGAGTTGCTGAAGCGCCGCGGTGTACTGCCTGGCGTGGCGATTCCCCGTCCTGGCATCTCCTCGACGGATGGCATCGGTCTGGGCCGCGACGTTCAGTGCGAATTGTTCGACCAGTTCCTCCAGCGTCGTCACCAGAACCCCTTCCTCACATGCTCAATGGCCAGCAGCCCAACGGAGCCCTCCTCGCGCTGAGGCGCGTGCGTGAGGCTGACGGCGCTCCTACGGGAACGTCACGCCGGAGAGCGTGATGGCGCGCAGCCCGCCCGGCCCCCACAGCTTCAGGGTGAACGGCCCCTGCGCCGCATCCGGCGTCGCTTCCGCCTCCACCACGACGCGGCCGAGCGGATCGCGCGAGATGGGGGCCTTCTGCCAGACGGTCAGAATCTTCAGCGATGTGCCCGGCTTGCTCACCAGCGATGCACCTTCCGCGGTCCAGGGGTTCGCGGCGTCCGGGTTCTCGAACTCAACCGCTACGGCCACGCGAACAGGGGCGCGATAACTCCATGCCCGGTGTGCCCGGAGTGCATTGCCTGGATGCTGCCGGACCTCTTCGTTGACGCGGAGGAGCTTCGCGGCGACGCCCTCCTCCTTTTGGATGACACCGTTGGCCAGGAGGCCCGCGATGCCGCTCGGTTCCCGCTGCTCCGCCCTCAGCCGCGTGTTCTCCGCGTGGCACTGCTGGGTCTCGGCGCGGGCCTCATTCGCCTCCTGCTGGTAGGACTCCGCCGTGCGTGCCTGTCGCCACACCTCGACGATGCGCTCGCCGCGCGCTGGGTGGGCGACGAGGATGAAGGTCGCACCGACGGGGACCGAGCCATCCTGGAAGCGCACCGTCAGCAATAGGCGCTCGCCGGGCAGGAACTGCTCCGAGGGCACCAGCCGGAGCGTGCTTCGCCCGAAATCCACGAGCGAGAAGCGCGCTTCGCCTTCGAGCACGACCTTCGCTGAATCCAGGATGGCGTCGAACTCGAAGGTGGTGGATACGCGTGGGCTTATCTGAACCTCGGGGGGCGGCACCGCCTCGGATGGCTCCGCCGAGAGTTCGACGCGGCGCACCCCAAAGCCCGAGGCCGTGGGCGACGGTCTGGCGGTCGCGGCTCCAGACGCGAGCAAGAGCACCACAAGAACGGCGATGGGTGACGCGGGCACGGTCGGTCCTCAATCGAAGCGGCGCACGGCCTTCAAATCCAAGGCGGAGTAGACGATGGCCGTGCCGGGAGCACGGGTGGGATTCATCTTCAGGAGTCCGATGCGGCCGTCCTCCGGTTCAACGAACTGCACGCAGACAGGGATGCGTTCGTTCTGGGGAGTACGCGCCTCGGTGAGCCGTCCGTAGACCCGCTCCGGACCGACGAGGAGCTGCCCGGAAAACAGGGTCTGCGAAGGCAGGCCTCCCCAAGGGACTCCCATGCGAACCGTCGTCGCGCCCTCGTGGACCTTGATGTTTCTGCCTCCTGGGCCGGGACCCAGATCGAACGTGGTTGAAGGCCGCTCAAGTCCGGGGGCGAAGAGGCCGAGTTCTTCCATCGTCTCAACGGCCCCTGGAGGGCAGTCCTCGGGAGGCGGCGTCGGGCGCACCTGGGAGCCAGGGCACGCCATCGAAAGGCAGGCCGCGACACCCAGGCCAAGCGCCTTGCCAACGGCTGTGCCCTGGAGGCGTTGCGGCGCGGGCTGGGGGAGCATGCCGGTGTCCTTCTTCATCTTCACGGAGGCCTTCTCCTTGGAATACGTCGCGGGAACGGCGACGGCCGCAAGGGTGGATGCTCTATCGAGCGGGCCTGCGGCCTCGTCAGCTTCCAGTGGCCTCCAGGGTGTCGCCACTTCCTGACCGGGAGTCCCGGACGTGAAGGCGAACGCGGGAGCGGCGGAGGGAGAGCCCACGGTGACATGGGAATGCGGCTCCAGCCCGTGACGTGCGGCAGAAGGAGCGGAGGGCATCCATCCGCGCGCGAGTACCAGCCCGCCCGCAACCAGGAGCACCAGCAACGCCATCCAGGCAGCCACACGTGGGGTCTTGAAATGACCGGCGCGTGGCTCGGGCGGGAGGTCCGCTGCGTTGGAAGCGGGTTCGTGCGCGCCCTTGCCGCGCGGCGGACGAGGCCCGCGACGAGGCCGGGCCTTGCGCCGCTTCAGCCACTGCGCCACTTCGTCCTCAACCGCGTGCGGCGCCTCCGCGCGCGTGGTGGCGGTGTCCGCGCCATGGGCATCACAGAGCTTCACGTCCCAGGCTTCGTCCGCGTGGGCCAGCAGGGACTCCAGCTCCGCGCACAGGGTGCCGGCGTCGGGGTGTCGCTCCTCGGGAACCTTGGCCAGCAGGCGCATGCACACGGCACTCAGGGCCCCGGGGACGCGCGGGTTGAGCGCCTGGGGCGATGGAGGCGCGCGGTTGAGCACGGCCTCCACGCCCTCGGCCTCGTCCGGCAGGAAGGGCTGCCTGCCCGTCAGGAGTCCATAGAGCACGACGCCCAGCGCGTACAGGTCATCCGAGGGGCCGGCCTGGTAGGAGCGGCCACGCTCGTCCCCGTGCTCCTGCAGGAAGCGCCAGGCCTCGGGCGCGCGGTACTGCTGGGTGCCCGGCGGAAGCACGCCGCCGGTGATGCTGGGGGCGCTCTCGTACCCGCCCGCGCCGAAGTCCACCACCACCGCCTCGCCGTCTGCGTCGCGCACGACGACGTTGCTCTCCTTCAAGTCCCGGTGCACCACCTTCTCCAGGTGCGCGGCGCCCAGCCCGCGCGCCACGCCAAGCACCTTGCGCGCCACGTCCCGGGCCGAGGGGTTCTCCTCCGAGGCCCACACGTCCAGGCGGCGGCCCTCCACGTAGTCCATGAGGATGACGAAGGACTCGGGCGCCTCGTCCGGCCACTGGCAGTGTCCCCGGAGGCGCACCAGGTTGGCGTGCTTGAGCCGCAGGAGGATGGCCACCTCGCGCTCCGCCCACTCGGCCAGCCCCCACAGCGGGATGAGCTTGAGCGCGGCGCTCCGCGCGCCACGCCGGGCGAGGTACACGGCGCCGAAGCCCCCGGCGCCCAGCCGCTCCTCCACCACGTACCCGCCAATGTCGGTGCCTGGGGGCACGACGGGATGCAGACGCGGGCTCACGAGTCCTCTCCTTCGGCGGGGCGTCCGGGCAATGGAACGCGTGAGAGTTCCCCCCGCGAAGCAGCGCGGGAGGAGGATAGACCTGGAACGGATACCATGGTTGGACCTGTTGAGGTATATGCTCGGAGTGCCGTCCCCGCGGCATTCTCCTCTTTTCCCAGGTCACCTCATGTACGCGAAGCTCTCCCAGCGGATTGGAACCCAGGTCCGCGCCGCCCGGCATCGGGCGGGCCTGTCGCAGGCGCAGGTGGCCGAGGCCATCCACGTGCCGACGCTGGTGCTCAGTCGCCTGGAGCGCGGCAGGTTGCTGCCCAGCCTCCCCACGCTGGTGGACCTGTGCGGCGTCCTTCGCGTCTCCGTGGACCTCCTCCTGAGCGGCGAGGCCCTGGCGTGTCCCGCGCCCGAGGGGGCCGGCCGGTAGGTGGGGCGCCGCCGTGTGACAGGGGTGCGTCGCGCATCGACACGGCCGTCAAGATGCGGCAGGAAGGGCGTTCCCGAGTCGCGGGCCTCCAGCCCGCGGCAGACTGGGCCCTCGGTGTTCCAGGTACCCCGACGCATGAACGAAGAACTGGCGACCCGCATTGGAAGTGCCGCCCGCGAGGCGCGGACGCAGCTCGGGCTCACGCAGGCGGAGGTGGCCGCGCGGCTGGGCCTGGCGCACATGGTCTACAGCCGCCTGGAGCGCGGGAAGATGCTGCCCAGCGTGCAGACGCTGCTGCGGATGTGCGCGGTGCTGCGCATCGGCTCGGACGCGCTGCTGGGGCTCGAGGACGCGGAGGACGGGAAGGGGGCGCGAGGGCAGGGCGGAGCGCCCAGGCTGCGGCAGCTCAACGGCCTCGCACGAAAGATGGACGACGAGCAGCTCGACGCCCTGGTGAAGGTGGCGCAGGTGTTGCTGCGTTGAAGTGGCGCCCGGCCGCCCGGGCTCACTTCGCGTTCGGCGCGGGCGTGGCTTCGTCGGCGTCCAGGCCCTCGGGGAAGATGCCCGCTTCGTCCAGCTCCACCCGGTCGCGCAGGACGGACGCGTCCGACAGCATCCGCGCCAGCTCCTCGGCCGCCTCCTTGCGTCCGAAGGGCTGGGGCTGTGCCGCGAGCGCCGCGCGCAGGGCATCGCGCAGCTCGGCGGCCGAGGTGTAGCGCTCGGCGGGCTTGCGCTGGAGGGCCTTGTGGAGGATGGCCTTGAGCGCGCCCGGCAGACCCGCCATCGCGTCCTCCACGTCCTCGGGGCGGTAGCGGCTGACGAGCGCCATCATCTGCGTGAGGGGCACGGAGGGCGCCTCCTCCGTCTTCACGTCCAGGGCGGCGCTGGGGGCCTGCGCGTCCTCCAGGTCGAAGAGGTGCTTGCACGTCAGCAGCTCTAGGAGGACGAGGCCCAGGGAGAAGATGTCGGACCGGCCATCCATGGGCTTGCGGAGCAGGTACTCGGGGGAGGCGTACGCCACATCGCCCTTGAGCAGGAGGGCCGGCGTCTCCTCCCGGCCCACGATGAGCGAGTACGCGGCGCCGAAGTCCGTCAGCTTCACCTCGCCGCTCCGGGCCACGCGGATGTTCCGGGGGGCGACGTCGCGGTGGATGATGCCCAGCGGCCGGTTCTCCGAATCCCTCAGCGTGTGCGCGTGGTGGAGGGCGTCGGCCACTTCGGCGGCGATGTAGAGGGCGAAGGGCGCGCGGAGCGGTTGCTCGCGCATGGTGGCGAGGCTGATGACGGTGTCCAGCGTGGGGCCGTCCACGTACTCGGCGATGATGTGCGGCCGGTCGGCGTGGATCTTCAGGTGATGGACCTGGGCGATGGCCGGGTGGTGGAGGCGGAAGGCGAGCTGAACCTCCTCGATGAGTCGCTGGCAGCGCTCGAAGGCGACGGGGTTGCGCAGGCGCTTGATGGTGACGTGCCCGGCGAGCCCATGGGGGAGGTGACGCTCGGCCAGGAGCACCACCTCGCCATTGCCGCGCCGGTCCAGCGTGCGGAGGGCCGCGTAGGTGGTGGTGTCGAGGGTGAACCGGAGCTGGGGTCGGGCGCGCTCCAGGTCGGAGCTGTTCTCCGGCGTCGGGTCCTCGAACTGCGCTTCGTGGGTCGGCGTGCTGTCATCGGTCATGGGTCTAATATTCATAAACCAATGAGGTATTACAAGCGGTCCGAGGGGAACGGCTTCAAGTGAGCCGGTGTTTGCCTTGCTCGGAATGGCTGCTCGGCCTGGTCCGGTGCACGCAGACAGTGCAGGTATTGAGACGAGTTGCTGCTCACACTTCTTCCTATCGAGGAGTGCCGGGCGGAGCGCGGAGCGAGCAGTGTTGACTTGGCAGTCATGCCATGGCACACAAATATTCCCTGGAAGGCATGGTGTGCAGGGAACGCGCGCATCGAATAAAGTTCGGAGAGCGCCTTGACGAGGTTGAGTGAGCTACGAGTCCCGCGCGACTCCAGGAACGCTGCTCAGGACCGCGCGATCAGCGAGATCTTCGAGGCCCAGGCGGAGCTGCATCCAGAGCGGATTGCCATTTCGCATGGCAATCAGGCCTTGACCTACGCGCAGCTGAACCAGCGCGCCAACCAGGTTGCCCGCCATTTGCAAGCCGTGGGCCTGGAGCGCGAGGGTTTGGTTGGCCTCTGCATGCGGCGCTCCATCGGGCTCATCGTCTCCAAGCTGGCCATCCTCAAGGCCGGAGGCGCCTACGTTCCGCTCGATCCGGACTACCCGCAGGAGCGGCTGGGCCTGATGCTGCAGGACACGCGGCTGCCGCTCGTCCTCTGCGAGGCGGACCTCGTGGCGCGTCTGCCAGAAGGGGGCGGGCAGCGGCTGGTGGCCGAGCACCTGCTCGAGGCCGCGAGCGGCCTGTCCCCGCGCAACCTCGGGACGCGGATGAGTCCCGACCAGCTGGCCTACGTGATCTACACCTCCGGGTCCACCGGCCGCCCCAAGGGAATCTCCATCCCGCAGCGGGGCGTGGTGCGGCTGGTGTGCAACCCCAACTACATCCAACTGGGGCCGGACGAACGGATTGCGCAGGCGTCCACCGTCTCCTTCGACGCGGCCACCTTCGAGATCTGGGCGGCGCTCCTGAACGGGGCGGAGCTGGTCGTGCTGGACCGGGAGGTGGTGGTTGCGCCGCAAGCGCTCGCGCGGGAGCTGCGGGAGCGGCGGTTGACGACGCTGTGCCTGACCCCCGCGCTCTTCAACCAGGTCGTGCTCGACGTCCCGGACGCCTTCGCACCCCTGACGAACCTGCTGCTGGGCGGCGAGGCGCTGGAGCCCAAGCGGGTGCGGGCCGCGATGGAGGCGGGCGGCCCGAAGCGCCTGCTGAACGCCTATGGTCCCACCGAGTGCACGACCTACGCGGCCACCCACGCCGTCACCGACGTGACGGACGGCACCTCCGCCATTCCCATTGGGACCGCCATCTCCGAGACCGAGCTGCACGTCCTCGACGAGGAGCTCGAGCCGGTTCCGGTCGGCGTCGCGGGCGAGCTGTACATCAGCGGGAAGGGGCTCGCCCGTGGGTATCTCCATGCCCCGGCGCTGACCGCCGAGCGGTTTTTGCCCAACCCCCTGTCCTCCGAGCCCGGCGCGCGGATGTACAAGACGGGGGATATCGCCCGCCAGCGCAAGGACGGCGCCATCGTCTTCATGGGTCGCTCCGACCATCAGGTCAAGCTGCGCGGCTTCCGCATCGAGCTGGGAGAAGTCGAGGCCGCCCTGCTGGCGCATCCCGCCGTCGCGCAGGCCATCGCGGTGGTGCGCGAGTTCTCCCCGGGAGACAAGAGGCTGCTGGCCTACGTGCTGGCCGCGGAGCGGGTGGAGCTGTCTTCCGGTGTCCTCAGGGGCTGGCTGGAGACGAAGCTGCCCCGGTACATGCTGCCCTCCGCGGTGCTCGTCGTGGACGCGTTCCCGCTGACCCACAACGGCAAGGTCGACCAGGCGAAGCTCCCGCTCCCCCGCGAGCTGATGGAAGCGGACCGTCGCCAACCTTACGTGGCCCCGCGAGACGGCCTCGAGCTCCAGCTGCAGAAGCTCTGGGAGGAGCTGCTGGGCGTCAGCCCGGTGGGCGTGCAGAGCAACTTCTTCGACCTGGGAGGGCACTCGCTGCTGGCCGTGCAGCTCGGCAGCCGCGTGCGTCAGCAGTTCGGCCACGAGCCGCCCATGGGTTCGTTCTACGAGCGCCCGACCATCGAAGCCCTCGCGGAGCACTTCCGCGACCAGGTCCGGGCGGGCAGGCGCTCCCCCATCGTGGCCATCCACCGCGCGGGTACCAACCCCCGCTTCTACTGCGTCCACTCGGTGATTGGCTCCATCATGCGGTACGTGGACCTGTCGCGGGCGATGGGCGCTGGGCAGCCCTTCTTCGCCCTGGAGGCCCGGGGGCAGGAGGACGGGCAGCAGCCGCACCAGTCCATCGAGGCCATGGCGCGTGACTACGTCGACGCCATCCTCGAGGATGCGCCCGAGGGCCCCTACTGCGTCGGAGGCTGGTCCATGGGCGGGCTGGTCGCCTTCGAGATGGCCCGCCTGCTCAGGCAGGCCGGCAGGGACGTGGGGCTCGTGGCCCTGCTGGATACGTGGACGCCCGAGGCCTTGCGCAGCGCGAGTGACAGGCCGATGCAGGACGCGACCCGGCGCCCGGACTGGTCCCCCGAGGTGAAGAACGACGCCGAGGCCATTGCCATGGTCGTCAACACGCTGGGCATCCCCATGTCCACGGCGGTGCTGGAGCAGGTGACGTCGGACGAGCAGTGGGAGTTCATCTGGCAGCAGGCCCGAACCACCAACGCGCTCGCCGCGGCGATGGGCCCGGTGCGGTTCCGGCGCGCCCTGCAGGTCATGCAGGCCAACACCTCGGCGGCCGAGAAGTACGTCCCCCAGCCCTACGAGGGGCGGGTGGTCCTCTTCGAGGCGGAGGGTGGCACGCCGCCGCAGGTCCGCGCGCGCGCGCTGGGTTGGCTCGACGTCATCCGCCCCGAGCAGCTGGAGCGGTGCCCGGTTCCCGGCGCCCACCGGACGCTGCTGTCCGAGGTCAACATCCCCGTGCTGGGCAGGCGCATTCGGGAGTACCTCGAGCGGGTGGCCGCTGGCTGGCGGTAGCGCCTCACATCCGGAGGGGACATGAACACGCTGATTGATCTGCTCCGCTCGCGCAGCGACGCGTACGGCGAGACCCCGCTCTACACGTTCCTCCCCGAGGGAGAGGGGGACGGGGTCTCCCTGTCCTTCGCCGGACTGGACCTGCGCGCGCGCGCGGTGGCCGCCCGGCTGCGTGCACTCGGCGTAGGGCCAGGGGAGCGGGTCGTGCTCCTGTTTCCTCCGGGGCTCGACTACATCGCCGCGTTCTTCGGTTGCCTCTACGCGGGCGCCATCGCCGTGCCGGCGTACCCGCCCTCCTGGAAGCGGCGCGACTCCCGGCTGCTGGCCATCGTCTCCGACGCAAGGCCCCTGGCCGCCATGGCCAGCGGGCAGCTCATCCAGAACCTGGAGCGCTTCCTCACCACGCACCCCGAGCTCCGGCCCCTGCGCTGGGTGGACCCCACCCAGGCCGACCCGAACGAGGCGGAGGCGTGGCGCGCTCCCTCGGACGCCGAGGGCGCGCTCGCCTTCCTGCAGTACACCTCGGGCTCCACGGCGGTGCCCAAGGGCGTGATGCTGGGCCACGGGCAACTGCTGGAGAACATGCGCCTCATCCAGCGCGCGTTCGCGGTCGCCCCTGGCTCCCGGTCCGTGAGCTGGCTGCCGCCGTACCACGACATGGGGCTCATTGGAGGCATCCTGGTGCCCCTGTTCGCGGGCAGCCATGTGACGCTGATGCCGCCAGCCGCCTTCCTCCAGAGCCCGCTGCGCTGGCTCCAGGCCATCTCGCGCGTGGGGGCCGACATCAGCGGCGGGCCGAACTTCGCCTACGAGCTCTGCATCCAGAAGCTCCGGCCGGAGCACGCCGGCTCGCTCGATTTGCGCTCCTGGCAGCTGGCGTACAACGGAGCGGAGCGGGTTCGCGGCAGCACGCTCCAGCGCTTCGCGGAGGTATTCGCCCCGTACGGGTTCGACCGCCGCGCGTTCTTCCCCTGCTACGGCCTCGCCGAGGCCACCCTCTTCGTCACGGGAGGACCGCGGGGCGTCGCCCCCCGCATCCAGGCCTTCTCCGCCCCGGCCATCCAGCAGCACCAGGCGGTCCCCGTCGAGGACTCGGCACCGGAGTCCCAGGCGCTCGTGAGCTGCGGACGCTGCCCGCCAGAGGCCGCCGTCGTCATCGCCCATCCGGAGTCGTGCGCGCCGCTTCCTCCGGGCGCGGTGGGCGAGGTCTGGGTCCAGGGCGGGAGCGTGGCGAAGGGCTACTGGGAGCAGCCCGAGGCGACCGGGCAGACGTTCCACGCGCGCCTGCGGGACTCGGCCCAGGGGCCCTTCCTGCGCACCGGGGACCTGGGCTTCCTGAGGGAGGGGGAGCTCTTCATCACCGGGCGCATCAAGGAACTCATCATCCTGCGCGGTAGGAATCACTACCCCCAGGACATCGAGCTCACCGCCGAGCGCGGCAGCGCGGCGGTGCGGCCAGGGTGCGGAGCGGCCTTCTCCGTCGAGCAGGATGGCGAGGAGCGGCTCGTCATCGTCCAGGAGCTGGACCGGCACACGAAGGCCTCGCCCGCGCAGGTCGCGGAGGAGATCCGCGAGGCGGTGGCGCGCGAGCACGAGCTGCGGGTCCACACCGTGGTGCTCGTCCGCCAGGGCACCGTTCCCAAGACGTCGAGCGGGAAGATCCAGCGCCGGCTCTGCCGGCAATGGTTCCTGGAGGGGACGCTGGAGGCCGTCGGCACCTTCTCCCGGAGCGAAGACGGCGAGGGCGCCATGCAGGCGCGAGAGGACGTCCCCCAGGCTCCGGGTGCGCCGGAGCCGGAGCCCGGCTCCCGACAGGAGCTGGTGAGCTGGCTGCGCGGACGCCTGGCGAGGCTGCTCCAGATGGAAGCCCGGGACATCGACCCCGGGCGGCCGGTCACCCACTACGGGCTGGACTCGCTGACGAGCTTCGAGCTCCTCGGGGACATCGAGCAGCGGTGCGGGGTGGTGCTGCAGGCGGCGGCGCTCCTGGAGGGACCGTCCCTGGAGGAGTTGGCGGAGCAACTCCTCGGCGCCACCGAGGGCACGCGGCCCCCCGCGGCGCTCCCGGTGCCGGAACCGGAGCTGCAAGCGCGCGCCTCGTATGGCCAGCGCGCGCTCTGGTTCATGCACCAGTTGGACCCGCGGAGCGCGTTGTACAACGTCTTCCAGGCCGTCCGGCTCCGGGGGCCGCTGAGCGCCGGCGCGCTGCGGCGGGCCTTCCAGTTCCTCGCGGAGCGCCACCCCGTCCTGCGCACGACGCTGGTCCAGCGAGAAGGGGACCTGTTCCAGCGGACCCAGGCGTGGCGGGAGGAGATGTTCACCCTGCACGAGGCTTCGGGCATGGGGGAGGCGGAGCTGTCGCGCCTTGTCGAGGAGGAGGCGCAGCGGCCCTTCCAGTTGGAGCAGGGGCCGTTGTTCCGGGTGACGCTCTGGAGGTGCTCCGAGACGGAGCACGTGCTCGCCGTCGCGCTCCACCACGCCATCACCGACTTCTGGTCGCTGGGGCTGATGGCGGGCGAGCTCCGCGCGCTCTATGACCAGGTCTCCTCCGGAGAGACCCCTGCCGCCGAGGCGCCGCTGCCCCTGTACGCGGAGTTCTGCCGCCACCAGGAGCAGCTGCTGGCGGGGGCGGAGGGGGCTCGGCTCTGGCAGTACTGGCGGGAGCGGCTGAGGGGAGCGCTTCCCATCCTGGACCTCCCCACGGACCGCCCACGCGCCCGTCAGCCGTCATTCCAGGGCGCCATCCAGTCCCTGCGGCTGGAGGCCGGGCTGACCGGACGCCTCAAGGCGCTGTCGCAGCGGCACGGCGTTACGCTCTACACCACCCTGCTGGCCGCCTACGGCATCCTGCTCTCCCGGCTCTCGGGGCAGACGGACGTCGTCATCGGAACGCCCATGGCGAGGCGGACGTCGGCGGCGTTCCAGAAGGTCATGGGCTACTTCGTCAACCCGGTCCCCATCCGGGTCGAGGTCGCCGGGGACGTGGACTTCCCGACGTTGCTCCAGCGGGTCCGGGGCTGGGTCCTGGGCGCGCTAGAGCATCAGGCGCTCCCGCTGCCGCTGTTGGTGGAGCGGCTCCAGGTGAAGCGCGAGGTCGCCGCCGCGCCGCTCTTCCAGACGATGTTCGTGTTCCAGCGGTCGCACTTGCCGGGAATGGAAGGGCTGACGGCGCTGGCGCTCCACCAGTCGGGGCGCGTGCTCGAGTGGGGTGACCTTGTCGCCGAGTCCCTTCCTCGGGAGCGGTGCTCCACCGAGTTCGACCTGTCGCTGTACATGGGAGAGCTGCCGGAGGGGCTCGTCGCCACGGTGGAGTACAACACCGGCCTCTTCGAGGCCCGGACGGTGACGCGCATCCTCGAGCAGCTCGCGGCGCTGCTGGAGAGCATCGCCTCGGCGCCGGAGCAGCGCGTGTCCCGCCTGTCCCTGGCCTCGCCCGGCGAGCAGCGGCTGCTGCGTGAGTGGAACGACACCGGGACGCCGAGGCCGGAGGCCAGCGTCTTCCACGCCTTCTTCGAGCGCGCCGCCGCCGCGCACCCGGAGCGCCTCGCGCTGTGCCGGGGTGAGCAGCGCATGACGTACGGTGAGCTCGACCGGCGCGCCAACGCGCTCGCGGACCACCTGCGGCGGCTCGGGGTCGGGCCCGAGGTGCTGGTGGGTGTGTTCCTCCAGCGGACCCCGGAGCTGGTGGTCGCGCTGCTGGCGGTGCTCAAGGCGGGAGGCGCCTACGTGCCGCTGGACCCCGCGTACCCGGCTGGGCGCGTGGAAGCCATCCTGGGGGAGTCAGGGGCCTCCCTCGTGCTCACGCATTCTGGGCTCGCCCAGGAGCTGCCCCCCTGTGACGCGCGCCTGCTGCGGTTGGACGCCCTGGAAGGGGAGGCTGGCGGGCCGGCCACTGAGGTCCGCTGCGGGAGCGCGAACCTGGCGTACGTGCTGTACACCTCCGGCTCCACGGGAAAGCCCAAGGGCGTGGCCATCCAGCACGCGAGCGTCATCGCGATGCTGCAGTGGGCGCGAGACACCTATGCGGACGGGCAGCTCGCGGGCGTCATCGCGGCCACGTCCGTCTGCTTCGACCTGTCCGTCTTCGAGCTGTTCGCGCCCCTCAGCTGGGGCGGCTCCGTCATCCTCGTGGACAGCGCGCTGTCGCTGCTGGAGGCCGTGCCCGGCGGGGAGCCCACGCTGCTCAACACCGTGCCGTCGGCAGCGGCGGAGTTGGTGCGGGCCGGAAGGGTGCCTCCCACGGTGAGGACGGTGAACCTCGCCGGAGAGGCCCTGCCCCCGGTGCTCGTCCAGCGGCTGCATGGGCTGGGCTTCGTGGAGCGCGTGTACAACCTGTACGGCCCCACCGAGGACACGACGTACTCCACCTTCGCCCTGATGGAGCGGGGGAGTGCGTCCTCGCCCATGGGCCGCCCCCTGCCTGGCTCCCAGGTCTACCTCCTGGACGCGGAGCTGGAGCGGGTGCCGCTCGGGGCTCCCGGGGAGGTGTACCTCTCGGGAGAGGGGCTCGCGCGCGGGTACCTCCACCAGGCGGGGCTCACGGCCGAGCGCTTCCTGCCGGACCCGTTCTCCACGCGGAGCGGGGCACGCATGTACCGCACAGGGGATATCGCTCGTTTCCGCCAAGATGGCCGGCTCGAGTACCTGGGACGCGTCGACCATCAGGTGAAGGTGCGGGGCTTCCGGGTGGAGCTCGGAGAGATCGAGTCCGTGCTCGCCCAGCATCCCGGGCTCCGGGAGTGCGTGGTCGTCGCGCGCGACGGGCGCCAGGGAGACCGGCAGCTCGTCGCCTACGTGGTGGCCGCGCAGGGACAGGCGCTGCGAGCGGAGCCACTGCGCGAGCATGTGGCGAGCCGCCTCCCGCGGTACATGGTGCCCGCGGTGTACGTGGTGCTGGAGCGGCTGCCGCTGAACGCGAACGGGAAGGTGGACCGCCAGGCGCTGCCGGAGCCGGAGTGGGAGCGGGAGAAGGAGGAGGAGGGGGAGGAGAGGACGCCGGTGCAGGAGGTGCTGAGCGGGGTATGGG
>NZ_JAAIYB010000719.1 GCF_010894475.1 Myxococcus vastator | reverse complement strand
TCCAAGCCCCGCCGCTACGCCGCACCCAGCGTGGTCATCTCCGAGCTCAACGCCAAGCGCCCCGGCGCCAAGCGCACCAAGAAGGAGTAGCGGTGGACGCACCGGCCCCGCGCCCGAACGAACGCAAGAGCGCCCTGGCCAAGCGGCTGCCGCTGCTCCTGCTCGCCGCCCTCGGCCTCTACCTGTGGCAGGTGACGGGCACGCCCGAGCGTGACGTCGCGTTCCAGCTCGCGGGACCGGGCTGGGCCTCCGTGCGCGCCGTGGACCTGCAGATCTCCGACCCGGAGGGCCAGCTCCTCAAGCGCGAGGAGCGGTTCTTCCCCTCGGGGCCGCCGCCCGAGCTCGCGTACAAGGTGGACCTGCCCGAGGGCACCTGGGCTGCGGCGCTCTTCGTGAAACGTGAGGGCAGCGACGCCCGTGTGCGCCTGGAGACGCCGCTCGTCGTCGGCGAGGACCGCTACATCGTCCGGCAGCTCCAGTTGCCCGCCGCAGTTCGTTGACCGACCCGGAGGCGTGGGCTAAGGCCGCCCGCACGCCGTACTTCACGCTTTCCGACCCAAAAGGTGCGTACACGCCATGGCAACGGAACACATTGTCGTCGTCGGGGCAGGGCAGATGGGCGCGGGCATCGCGCAGGTGGCACTCGTCGCGGGCCTCCGCGTCACGCTGGCGGACGTCTCCAAGGAGGGGCTCGCCAAGGGCGCCGACCGAATCCGCGCCGGCCTGAAGAAGCTGGTGGAGAAGGGCAAGCTCGACGCCGCGAAGCAGCAGGCCGCCGAGGCCAACCTCACCACCGTGACGAAGGTCACCGACGCCAAGGACGTGGACTTCGCCGTCGAGGCCGTGACGGAGAGCGAGGGCCTCAAGCGCGGCATCTTCCTGGACCTGGACGAAGTCGTGCGCCCGGGCGGCGTGCTCGCCACCAACACGTCGTCCATCCCCATCACCCGGCTGGCCGCGTACACCAGGCGCCCCGAGTCCGTCATCGGCATGCACTTCATGAACCCGGTGCCGGTGATGCAGCTCGTGGAGCTCATCCGCGGCGCCGCCACGTCCGATGAGACCTACGCCACCACGCGCTCCCTCGCGGAGAAGATGGGCAAGACGACGGTGGTCTCCAAGGACTACCCGGGCTTCATCGTCAACCGCATCCTCATCCCCATGCTCAACGAGGCCTGCTTCGCCGTCATGGAGGGCCTGGGCTCCGTCGAGGACATCGACACCGCGATGAAGCTGGGCACCAACCAGCCCATGGGCCCGCTCCAGCTCGCGGACTTCATCGGCCTGGACACCGTGCTCTCCATCGCCGAGGTGCTCCACAAGGGCCTGGGCGACCCCAAGTACCGCCCCAGCCCCCTGCTGCGGCAGTACGTGGAGGCCGGCTGGTACGGCAAGAAGACCGGCCGCGGCTTCTACAAGTACTGAGCCGCCACGCGGCGACCCACTTCCACCTCAGGAGCCTCGAACATGGCCTACGAGAACATCCGGCTGGAGCAGGAGGGCGCCGTCGCGACCCTCTTCATCGACCGCCCCAAGGCGCTCAACGCCCTCAACACGAAGACGCTGCAGGAGCTCGAGTCCGCGCTGAAGGCCCTGCCCGCGGACGTGCGCGTCCTCATCGTCACCGGCGGCGGAGAGAAGGCCTTCGTCGCGGGCGCGGACATCGCGGAGATGGCCGCGCTCACCGACGCCCAGGCCCAGGAGTTCGGCGCCCTGGGGCACCGGGTCATGGCCGCGCTGGAGGCGCTGCCCATCCCGACGATCGCCGCCGTGAATGGCTTCGCGCTCGGCGGCGGCTCCGAGCTGGCCCTGGCCTGTGACTTCATCTACGCCTCCGAGAAGGCCCGGCTCGGTCTTCCCGAAGTCGGCCTGGGCGTCATCCCCGGCTTCGGCGGCACCCAGCGCCTCACCCGACTGGTGGGCCGCGCCCGCGCCAAGGAGCTCATCTTCACCGGCGACCGCATCGACGCGGCCAAGGCGAAGGAACTGGGCATGGTGCTGGAGGTCCTCCCCGCGGACGGCCTGCTCGCGCACTGCCGCGCCGTGGCGGAGAAGATGCTCAAGAACAGCCCGCTGGCCATCTCCAAGGCCAAGCAGGTCATCGAGGCCGGCGCCGACCAGGACCTGCGCGCGGCGAATGAACTCGAGCGCAAGGCCTTCGGTGACCTGTTCGGCTCCGAGGACCAGCGCGAAGGCATGAAGGCCTTCCTGGAGAAGCGCATCGCGACCTTCACCGGGAAGTAGCGTGGTGAAGGGGCTCGCGGCCGGGGGACTGCTGACGTGTCTCCTGGCCGCCACGCCGGCCCGGGCCTCTGGCGACGACGGGGACGCGCGGGCCCCCGTCCTGGTGTCCTGGAAGCGCACGCTGTGCCTCTACACGGGCTGCTTCCTGGAGCCGCTCATCCCCGACGTCCGCTACGAGTGGGGGCCGGATGCCCAGGAGGGCTGGGTGCTGTCCTGGCCCATCCACCCGTGGGCCCTGCCGCCGCTGGACGTGCCGGGGCCCACGCTGGTCGTGTCGCCGTTCCTGGAGCCGCAGCTCCGGCTGGGGCGGTCGGCCTTCCGGGTGCTCGCCGGGGCACGGGTGTATGCGTTTCCTGACGCGGCGCGCTTCGGAGTGTTGGCCGAAGGGGCGGGGCTGTGGGGAG
>NZ_JAAIYB010000718.1 GCF_010894475.1 Myxococcus vastator | reverse complement strand
CCATCGAAGTGGGCGTGAAGTTCCGCGCGGACGTGGACGGACAGGTGACGGGCGTTCGCTTCTACAAGGGCAGCGGCAACCACGGCACCCACGTGGGCAACCTGTGGAGCGCCACGGGCCAGCCGCTCGCCACCGCCACCTTCACCCACGAGACGGCCGTCGGCTGGCAGGAGGTCACGTTCTCCTCCCCTGTCGCCATCACCGCCGGCACCACCTATGTGGCGTCGTACTTCGCGCCGCTCGGCGGCTACTCGTTCGACAGTAGCGGCCTGGCCACCGGCGTGGACGCCCCTCCGCTGCACGCCCTGCCCGGCGCCACCACCTCGGGCGGCAACGGCGTCTTCGCCTATGCCTCCACGTCCACGTTCCCCAACGGCAGCCACCAGAGCTCCAACTACTGGGTGGACGTCGTCTTCGAGACCTACGGACCGCCGCCCCGTCCGGGCGTCCACGGCGCGGGCCCCGTGCTGGTGGCCACCGCTCCCGGCAACCCCTTCACCGACTACCTGCGCGAAATCCTGGAGGCCGAGGGCATCGCCGCCTACGCCACCACCGATGCCGGCAACCTGGGCGTCTCCGTCTCCCTCGATGACTACAAGGTGCTGGTGCTCGGCGAGCAGACGCTGAGCGCGGCCCAGGTGACGCTCATCACCGACTGGGTCAACGCCGGTGGCAGCCTCGTCGCCCTGCGGCCCGCGGCGAACCTCCAGTCGCTGCTCGGGCTCAATGCCTCTCAGGGCACGCAGGCCAATGGCTACATCCTGGTCGACGACACCCAGGCCCCGGGCACGGGCATCACCGCGGAGACGATGCAGTACCACGGCCTCGCGGACCAGCGCACCGTCGTCACCGGCACGCGCACCGTCGCCACGCTCTACTCGGACGCCACCACCGCGACGACGTTCACCGCCGTCAGCCAGCGCACCGTGGGCAGTGGCACCGCCACCGCCTTCATGTATGACCTGGCGAAGTCCGTCATCTACACGCGGCAGGGCAACCCGGCCTGGCAGGGCCAGAACCGGGACGGCTCCTCCATTGGCCCGGGCGCGCGCGCCAGCGACATGTTCTACGGCAACGCGTCCTTCGACCCGCAGCCGGACTGGGTGAACCTGGCCAAGGTCCAGATTCCCCAGGCGGACGAGCAGCAGCGCCTGCTCGCCAACGTGCTGCACCAGACGAGCACCACGCCGCTGCCGCGCCTCTGGTACTTCCCCAGCGCCCACAAGGCCGTCGTGGTGATGACGGGCGACGGACACCCCGGTGGCGCCACCACCCAGCGCTGGGACCAGTACCTCGCGGACAGCCCCACCGGCTGCAGCGTGGACGACTGGGAGTGCATCCGCGGCACCATCTACGACTACGTGGGCGGACTGACCGCCACCCAGGCCAACGACTACGTGGCCCAGGGCTTCGAGTACGCCCTGCACATCAACACCGGCTGCGCGGACTACACAGCCAACACGCTGGACCCGAACTTCTTCACCCCGCAGCTCGCCAGCTTCGCGTCCGCCTTCCCCGCCGTCCCCGCGCCCGTCACCAACCGCACCCACTGCATCGCGTTCAGCGACTGGTCCACCCAGCCCAAGGTGTCGCGCCTGCACGGCATCCGCCTGGACACCAACTACTACTACTGGCCTGACTACTGGGTGCAGGACCGCCCCGGCCTGTTCACCGGCTCCGGCCTGGCCATGCGCTTCGCGGACCTGGACGGCACGCCGCTGGACGTCTACCAGCTCGCCACGCAGATGACGGACGAGTCCGGCCAGTCCTACCCGCTGCACATCGACACGCTGCTGGACAACGCGCTGGGCACCCAGGGCTACTACGGCGCCTTCAACGCCAACATGCACGTCGACTCGCAGCCGTCGGCCGGCTCCTCCGGTTCGGCCGCCATCATCGCGTCCGCCCAGCGTGAAGGCGTGCCCGTCATCACCGCGAAGCAGCTGCTGGCGTGGCTCGATGCCCGCGAGGCCACCCAGGTGTCCACCGTGGCCTTCACCGGCACGGTGCTCACCTTCGACCTCGCGAGCCCCGCGCGCAACCTGTCCCTCATGGTGCCCACCCGCACCACGACGGGCCAAACGCTGCTGTCCGTCACCCGCGCGGGCGCCCCCGTGACGACGGTGACGCGCACCATCAAGGGCGTGGACTTCGCCTTCATCGACGGCGCCCTGGCCGGCACCTACACCGCCACCTACAACTGAGTCACTCGCGCCCTCCAAGGCGATTCATTCTCCGGGGCCCGGCGCGATGCATTCGCGTCGGGCCCCGTTTCATTACTCAACACAGCGACGAAGCTTGAATTTTCGCCACTCGCTGGCGGCAATCCTCGGCGGGGGCGCTTGGGTCGTAGTCAGACATGGCTCGTGCCCGTTCCGGAAAAAAGCGTTGGAGATTCTGAAACCCAATGCTCCTGCGGAGGACCGAATCAGACCGCATCATCTGAAACACCTCCCCCTCGAGTGACTCCCAATCCTCCCCCCGCCTGTTCAACTCATCCAGGATCAGACCCGAAATGTAATATTCGTCGATTAGCCGCTGCTTCAAGGCGGCCGAATCGGCCCCGCTGAGGTCTTTCCTCAAGGCTCGCAGGGAGAGCGTGTATGGGAGACCGCCCAGCCACCATCCAAGCGCCATCCCCGCCAATGCCCCTCC
>NZ_JAAIYB010000717.1 GCF_010894475.1 Myxococcus vastator | reverse complement strand
CGCGGGCCCAAGCCACGGAAGAAGAAGGGCTACGCATCAGGAAGCGAGGTGCGCCGACAGGTCGCGACGTCACGCGTCCTCGCTGCCGGCACCGTCGATTACGTCAAGCAAGATGTTTAAAGGGGTGGTTGTGAGCCGTTGTTGCCCGTCGACGATGTAATACGGTGTGAAATTCTTTGAACGAATGATCCAGAGATCGTCTGACCACTTCTCGAAGTCGGACGGATTGACTTCCTCAAGAGTCAAGACCCCTGTGTAGTGCGCGCGATCCGGGGCAAGGAGGGTCAGGTCTGACCAGAAATCTTTGAGCTGTGCTTCCGTCCAGGAATACCCTCTTTGATAGTCTGGGATACGGAAGAGGTTTTCAGTGAAGAATTTCGAAAGAGATAGTAGCTCTGTTTTCATGTGTGCTTGGTGCGAAGGGGCTGGTGGATGCTCGCTTATGGCATGCCTGTGATGCAAGTGAAGGATGGGTTTGTTTTGACTCTGGGTGTGTGGCGCCCTGGGTTCGCGTGGCATTGGGGGCGCAATTTGTTCGGACTTGATTGAGGTGCCGAGCCATTCGTAAAAAGTGTCCCCATAAAGAGAGGTGAATGCCTGCACCTCTCTCCAGAGCCCGCGTCTTCACCGTCCAGAAGGACGCCTCAGAGCCCACCGAGGGCGCGCCGCGGCTCGACACCTTCCGCGCCAACGACGGCGACTTCGACCGCTACAACGACCGGTTGAGCGTACAGGGCTGGATGTTGGACGCCTTCAACGCCAACCCCGTCATCCTCTACAACCATGATGACGGTTCCGGCGGCCTCTTCGGCACAGGCCGCAAGGACGTCCTGCCCATCGGTAAGGGGCGCGCCTACATCCAGGGCGATGCCCTCCTGGTGGATGTCGAGTTCGACCAGGAAGGCGACTTCGCGCGGAAGGTCGAGAGCGGGTGTGGCTCCGGAACTGAGCAACGAGTGAGCAGCCAGGCAGGGGGCTCACTGTGAGCCTGGTAGTCGGCAGAAAGAGAGGTTTCTGGTGGGTTGGGCCACTGGAGGACGTCCAACGATGCCAAAGGTCACCATCGAAGTGCCGGAAGGGTTCGAGGACAGCGTCAAGGAGTTGGAGGAGACGCTGAAGTGCGCCCACCGAGGTGTGGGGGCGAGCAGAGGGGACCTGGCCGCGTTCGACGCCGCATGGCAGGAGGTGAATGCCGGAGCGGAGCGGACGGAGCGGTTGGTGAAGCGGAGGTTGCTTCGAGGGCTCGACCTCGACGCGGCGCGAGTCCTCATCGACGGCCAGCCCTACGTCCGAGTCGGACGGTACGCGGCGACGTACAAGACGCGGCAAGGCCCCCTCGAAATAGAGAGAAGCCTCTACCGGCGGGTGGGTGAGAGCAATGGCCCCACGGTGGACACCATCAGCGTGCAAGCCGGGTGCGTGGCGGACGGCTGGTTACCGGAGGCGGCGGTGCCCATGGCGTACCTGCTGGCCCTGGGCACCTCGCGGGAGGCGGAGGCGACGGCGCGTCAGGTGGGCGTGCTGCCCTATTGCCGTGCCTCCTTCGAGCGAGTGGGACATGAGGTGGGAGCGCAATACGGTGGCCAGCGGCCCCGGGTGGAGGCGGCGCTGGCCCGAAAGCAGCGAGTGCCCCGAGGCACCCGCGGTGTGAGTGTCAGCATGGACCGGGTGGCCGTGCCGATGGAGGAGCCGAAGAAGCGGCCAGTGGGCCGCCCTCGCAAGGGCGCCCCCACGCGCCCGGTGGACGTCGTCTGGCGCATGACCTACGCCGCCTGCCTCACCTTCCATGACGCCCACGGCGAAGCGTTGGGCACCCTCCGCTACGGGCGGATGCCGTGGGGCGATGCTCGCGAGGTTGCCGAGCGCCTGGCCCTCGACGTCCAGGCTCTGGTCTCCAGACGGCGCGGCCTGTCCGTCGTCGTCCTCACCGATGGTGCTCCTGAGTTGCACGCCCTGCTGGACGAGGCGCTGGCCACCCATGCCCCAGCGGCCAAGAAGCCGGTGTGTCTGGTGGACTTCTGGCACCTGATGGAGAAGCTCGGAAGTGCGGCGCGCGTGGTGGCTGGGGAAGAGGAGGCCTCCGCGCTGCGCGAGAAGTGGAAGTTGCCCCTGCTCAACACGCCCGGGGCGGCGTGGACCATTGCCATGGCGTTGCACGCCAGCGGCAAGCGGCACGCCGTCCTCAGGGACGGCAAACCGATGCACGAGGCCCTCACCTACCTGGAGAACCACGGCGAGCGAATGCACTACGCGGAGGCGCGAGCGCGGGGGCTGCCCATTGGCAGCGGCAACGTGGAGGCAACCTGCAAGTCTCTCGTCACCCTGCGCATGAAGCGCCCTGGTGCCCGCTGGAAGGAGGCGTCCGGTAAGCACATCCTGGACTTGCGCGCCCTGGTGCTCTCGGAACGGTGGGACGCGGCCATGCACCTCACGCTTGCGCCGCAGCGGGTCGAGGTGCGGCGCGCAGCATGAGCAGGATGGGAGCCACACCCGCATGAAGGACCCGGCGAGGAAAAGCGGGCCTCCTCGGATGGGAGAGAGGCGCGTTCCTCGCGGCGGGGCGTGCGGTCCCTGGCGCTTCGTCGGCACGCCGCATCACCTTCGACGTGCGTCGGGACCGCCATCTCCCGCCCCTGTCAGAATCGCGGACGGGTGGGGGG
>NZ_JAAIYB010000716.1 GCF_010894475.1 Myxococcus vastator | reverse complement strand
GCCCCAGCCAGGAGATGACGCGCCCCGTGACGAGCGTCTGCAACCCCAGCGTCGCCAGCTGCACGTAGAAGTCGATGTCACCGAAGAGGGCGGTGCGGCTGGCCGCGTCGTTGCCCATGGCGGCGACGAGCCGCACCTCCTGGAAGTAGAGGAACGTGGAGGTCGCCGCGTAGAGCAGCACCTGGAGCCCCAGCGCCAACAGGAACGGCGACGTCACGATGAGCCGCAGCCCCGCGAGCACGCCGCCGCCCACCGGGCCCTGCGCCGCGGCGGGCTGATGCTGGACGTCCTGGGCCCAGCCGCTCAGTCGGCGCACGCACTGCGCGCTCACCTCCAGCAGCACCACCGAGATGAGGATGAGATTCACCGGGCCCACCGGCTCTGCGAGCCGCCCCACCAGGAAGGGCCCCACCAGCATGCCCGTGGTGCCACCCGCGGCGATGAAGCCAAAGAGCCGCTTGCTCTGCCCGCTGGCGAAGACGTCCGCCATGAAGCTCCAGAAGATGGAGACGACGAACAGGTTGTAGACGCTCAACCAGACATAGAAGACGCGCGCCACCGTCTCCCGCGCCACCCCGAGCTTCAGCACCACGAAGAAGCCCAGCAGGCTGAGCAGGAAGAAGCGGTAGATGCGAGGAATCACCACCCGCCGGGGCCAACGCGACACCAACGCGGAAAAGGCAGGCACCGCCGCGAGCATCACCAGGAAGGTGGCGGTGAAGAGCCAATCCAAGCCCTTCACGCTGCCCGCCGTGCCCATCTCGTTGCGGATGGGCCGGAGGATGGCATAGCCACACATCAGCGTGAAGAAATACAGGAATGACCAGCGGACGGCGCCAACTTCCTCGTCCCGAACGTCCACGAATCGCTTGAGCATGGAGGAATTCACGTGAGCGGCCCAACGAGGCCCCGGGCAATGTATTCCCAGGATCTCCATGGTGGAACGAGCGCGGCGGGAAGATGTCGCAAGGATTACGCGCCGGCGGAGAGGACCTCGCGGAGCGCCGCCTCCACCCGGGGCAGCGCCTCCTCGATTTCCTTCACCGACGTGGCCCCCACCGACAGGCGGAACCACCCCGTGTCCGCGTCCAGTCCGAAGGCCTGGAAGGGCACCACGCCCAGGTTTGCCTTCTCCAGCAGGAGCTTGCGGATGTCATCGTTGGAGCGCAGGCCTCCCTTGCCCACCAGGTCGAAGCGCACCGACAGGTAGATGGCGCCCTGCGGCGCGATGTGCTGGACCGGCAGCCCCGCCTCGCGCATGCGCGTGAGCCCCTGGTGCAAGGCCTCCAGCCGCGCTTCCACGGCCTCGCGCATCCCCTCCAGGAAGGTCTCCGTCGCCGCCGTGTCGTCGAGGTAGCGCGCCACCGCGACCTGCTCCGCCTTGGGCGCCCAGGCGCCCACGTGGCCGAGCACGTCCCGCATGCGGGCGATAATCGTCGGCGGCCCCACGCCCCAGCCCACGCGCACGCCCGTGGCGGCGAAGGCCTTGGAGATGCCATCCACGAACACCGTGTACGGCGCCACCTCCGGCACCAGCGACACCGGCGTGACGTGCCTGGCCGCGCCGAAGCTCAGCACCCAGTAAATCTGGTCGTACATGAGGATGAGCGGCTTGCGGCCCTGCTTCTCGCGCTCGCGGTTCTCCGCGACGACGCGCTCGCAGATGGCGCCCAGCGCGTCCGGCTCAATCATGGTGCCGGTGGGGTTGAGCGGACTGCACAGGCACAAGAGGCGCGCGGCGCCCAGGTGCGGCGCCAGCTGCTCCACGGTGGGCATGAAGCCCCGCGCGGCGTCCGTCACCACCACCGCGCTCTTCGCGTCCATCATGTGCGCGTAGTGGTTGTTGTTCCACGAGGGCACCGGGTAGACGACCGTCTCCCCCGCGTCCAGCACGCTGCGGTACGTGCTGTAGATGATGGGCCGCGCGCCTCCCGCGATGACAATGCCCTCCAGCGGGTACTTCAGGCCCAGGGAGCGCTCGTAGAAGCGCTGCACGGCCTGGCGGAGCTCCAGCACGCCATCCGACGGCGGGTAGTTCGTCTCGCCCGCCTGGAGCGCGGCGGTGATGTGCTCCCGCAGCGAGTCGGGGATGGGGAACTCGCGCGGGTTGAAGTCGCCCACGGTGAGGTTGCACACCTTCTGGCCCTTGGCGACCCGCTCGCGAATCTCCGCCGCGATGCGGAGGATTTCGCTGCCGACGATGCCACGCGCCATCGTTCCCACGGTGGCGTCGTCCCTGGAGGGACGGGGAAGAGAGGTCAGGTCGAGGGGGGCCATGCGAGGGTGCTCTCCGGTTCGTGCGCGTTCGGGGGCCGCGCGGACCACTTGCGGCGCGGACGATAGTCGCGGCCCCGCCGTCCTGTGTCATGCATTCGTGGTGACGGAGGCCCTCCGGGGCAACCGGCCCTCCGTGGAAATTTCCAGCGCTTCCGGGGCCGTCCACGGGTGTTCGCTTGGCCCGCTTTCCCGTCGTGACACTGGCCCCCGGGCCGCCGCCCGTGCGAGACGATGGGCCGCAGTCCCGAACTCGCAGGCCCTGGCAGGAGGGGAATGATGACGCGGTCCGGACGGAGGATGACGTCGCTGTGGTTGGCCGGGTGTCTGGCGTTCGCCGGGTGCGCCAAGAAGGAGGAACCCGCCGCGGCCCCCACCGGCGCGCAGC
>NZ_JAAIYB010000715.1 GCF_010894475.1 Myxococcus vastator | reverse complement strand
CTCCGGGGGGAGCGAGGGGGCTGATAATGACATTCGGCGCCGAAGGGTACCGGCCTTCCACGCTCCTGTCACAACCTGGGCCGTCGGGTGAGGGGGACGGTCCGCCCGCTCGCCCGGACGTGGGAGAAACGCCGCGCCGCGCGTGACGCGTGGCAACATCCGCCGCCATGCGATTCACCCTGCACCGGGGCGTCAGCCTGGCCGTGCTCGCCTCGGCCCGGACGGAGGCCGACCACCATGAGGACCTGGGCTGCAGCATCCAGGGGCCCACCGCGCGTCCTGTCCGCCGTGCCTTCCTCCCGCTGAAGCGGCACGTCGCCACGCTGGGACGCGAGGGCGCGCTGCACGACGCGGAGGCGCTGGTGCGCTGGCTGGAGGACACCCCACGCTATGCCGCGCTGTGCGTGGGGAAGCAGCGGCGCATGGGACGCCGCGTGTTGCGTCCCGACGTGCTGTTCCCGGAGGCCACGCGCCACCGGCCGCGCGTGCTGCACCTGCGTCAGGACGCGCTGGGCCTGGACGTGCCCGTGCGCGCGTCCGAGTGGCCCGCGGTGGCGGACTTCTTCGCGGCGCTCGCGCGCGGCGCCACGCGCGCGGAGCTTCGGGCCTTCGCGGCGCTGCCCGTGCTGGCGGAGCTGGCGGCGGACCTGGGGCAGGCGGGCTGGCTCGTGCGCCATGAAGCGCCCGTGGACGTGCCCTCGCCCGGCGCGCTCTTCGTGGGGCACAACACGGTGCTCGTCACAGGCCGTGAGGGGCGCGTGCTGGTGGACCCGTACTTCCGGCCCGAGGGCGCGGTGGACGCGCCGGGCTATCCACCGATGCAGCCGCGCGACGTGGGGCGGGTGGACGCGGTGGTCATCACCCATTCGCATGGAGACCACTTCCACCTGGGCTCGTTGCTGCAGTTGCCGCGCGACACGCGCATCTTCGTGCCGGCGGTGGCGCGTGAGAGCCTCTTCTCCACGGACTGCGCCCTGCGGCTGGCGCAGCTGGGCTTCACGCGCGTGGAGCCCCTGCGCTGGGGCGAGTCCCGGCAGGTGGGCGACGTCACCGTGCGCGCGCTGCCGTTCTACGGCGAGCAGCCCACGGATGGTGAAGGCCCGTACCCGGACCTCTTCAACGAGGGCAACGCGTGGCTGGTGCGGGCGCCCGGCTTCTCCGCGGCGTTCTTCGCGGACTCGGGGCATGACGTGCGCGGGGACATGGCGGCGGTGTGCCGGCGCGTGCGCCGCGAGGCTCCGGTGGACGTGCTCTTCTGCGGCGTCCGCGGCTTCCGGCTGGCGCCCATCTTCTTTGGCTTCACCACGCTGGAGGCGTTCCTGGTCAACGTCCCCCGCGCGATGCTGAAGGCGCCGCAGCGGCTCATGGCCGGGCCGGAGGAGGCGCTGCGTTATGGCGCCTTGCTGGGCGCGCGCTACGTGGTGCCCTGCGCGGATGGTGGGGCGCCCTGGTACTGGCGCGAAGGCATGGGGCCTCGCTACGCGGGCTACCCCGGCGAGCCCGTGAGCGGCGCCAGCCACCTGGATGAGAACCCGGACGCCGACCCCTATCCGGAGCGGCTCGCCGAGGTCCGGCGGACGATGAAGGACGCGCCCAAGCCCCTGGTGCTGCGGCCGGGGGAGTCGCTGCGCTGGAAGGGCGCGCGGACGCCGGAGGTGGTGCGCCACCCCGGCTTCGTGTGGCCTTTCGGCGACGCGGCGTGACGTGTCCGCCGCGCGGGCACTCAGCGTGCGGCGAGCCGGGCCCTGCCGCGCACGAGCTGCACCACGTACACCCCGGCGACCACCGCGAAGCACACGGCGGCCACCGTCAGGTACCTGCCGATGAGCTGGTGCTCGCCCCAGTCGTGGGGCATCCCCACCAGCTTGCTGGCGTCGCTCAGGCCCACGCCCTCCATCCTGCCGAAGGGAATGGCGCTGAAGTCCTTCTTCGACGCCCACCACGTGAGGAAGCCGTCCATGAGCGACAGCGCGCCGAGCCCCAGGAAGCCCCAGCGCAGGGCCTGCTTGTGGAGGTAGCTGCCCGCTGGGGCGTAGAGGGTCAGCATCATCACCGTGCCCAGCACCATCATCCCGCCATCGCCGTTGAACGTGATGAGCATGTCCACCGTCTGTGGTGACAGCAGCAGCGTGCCCACGGCTTGTAGCGCCAGCAGGATGGCGCCGCAGGCGACCCACAGCCACTGACGGCGCCTCCACGCCCACCAGACCCACACGCCCAGGGCCGCGGCGAGCATCAGCGCCAGGAAATAGGAGCGGCCGAAGAGGGCTGTCACCCACAGCGAGGGGAACGCGGACCGGCCACAGAACCAGGCCGTCATGGCGTGGCCCAGCTCATGGAACGGCATGGTGATGAGCCGAGCCGCGAAGGCGCCGAAGTTGCCGCTCAGCACCCCGTAGGACACCAGGAGGGCCACGGGGATGGCCCAGGTGCGCAGGCGGTGCTCGAACACGGCCTCCTCCGCGTCGACGTCCCAGGCGGGCGTCTCCGGTGGCAGCACGTCCGAGCGCAGGTCGGGCGTCTCCAGCCAGGCGGGGTCGACGAGCGGCGGTGGTTCCTCGGGCGCCCCGGCGGGGGCTTCCTCGCGCTGCCGCGCCGCCCGGGCCTCCGCCTTGGCGTAGATGATGCCGCAGCGGGGGCACTCCGGTCCGGCGGCGCGGGGGGACTGCTTTCTCTTATACA
>NZ_JAAIYB010000714.1 GCF_010894475.1 Myxococcus vastator | reverse complement strand
GGCCAGGTCCTGGTCGTCCTGGTGGGGCTGGGGGTGATGGGGTTCGCCGGCTACCAGCTCCACCGGGCCTGGAAGGGGCGCATGCTGGAGAAGCTGTCCCTGTCCGGATTGGCGGCGCGCCGGCGGACCGAGGTGGAGCGCATCTGCAAGGCCGGGGTCGCGGCCCGCGGCGTGGTGTTCCTGCTGGTGGGCTCGTTCTTCATCCAGGCGGCGCTGAGCGCGGACCCGGGAGAGGCGGGCGGCCTGGGCGAGGCGCTGGGCACGTTGGCGCGTCAGCCCTTCGGCCCCTGGCTGCTGGGCCTGGTGGCGTTGGGGCTGGTGGCCTACGCCGGCTACCAGCTCTTCGCGGCGCGCTACCGGCGCATCCCCACGCCGTGAAGCGGCCCTACATGCGCCGCTGCAGGTGGGGCATGGCCGAGGTGAGCAGGGCCTCGGGGGCCACCTGGCCCTGCGTGCCGACCAGCGCGGGGTAGACGTCGATGGGCGCCGCGCTGCCCACCACGAAGTCCGCGGCTTCGCGCAGCTTCGCCAGCGCGAAGTCCGTGCAGTGGATGGTGATGACGGGCAGGAGGCCGGGCTCGCTGAGCCACCTCACGCCGTCCGACAAGTCGTGGGCGCTCACGAAGCGCTGCACCGTGTCGCGCAGCTGGTGGCTCTCCTCCAACGCCGCCGCGAGCCCGCCGCGCCGGTCCCTCCGTGGCGCGGGGACGTAGGGTTCCGAGTCGTCCTCGCGCGGCATGATGATGCTCTCAATCCACATCGGGGCGCCTCCTGACGGAACGGCCGTGACGGGCAACGAACCCACACCCGCTGGACGCCGAACCGGAACGACATGATGCACGTCTTCGGCGAACCCCGATTCACTGATGGCGCCAGGTCCTTCACGAAAGGCGTCAAGGTGTAAGAAATCGGAGGAAGGGCCGGGTGTCACCGCGTGGGCGGCGCCCCGCATGTGTCCATGAGTGGATGCCGCACCTGCCCTACCGTGGCAGCTCCACCACGAAGGCGGCGCCGCCTCCGGGCGCCTGCTCCACGTGGACGCGCCCGCCGTGCGCCTCGATGATTTGCCGGACGATGTGGAGCCCCAGCCCCAGGCCCCCGCGCCGCTGGGCGTTGTCGCCCTGGGTGAAGCGCTCGAACACGCGGTCCCTGTCCGCGGCGGGGATGCCCGGTCCGCTGTCCTGCACCACCAGCCGCGTCGTGTCCGGTGCGTGCGTCAGCGACACCTTCACCGGCTTGCCCGCGCCGTAGCGGAAGGCGTTGGTGAGCAGGTTGCTCACCACCTGCTCCATGCGCAGCCGGTCGAAGCGGCACGGGGCCGGCGCGTCCACCTGCGAGTCCAGGAGCACGCCCGCCAGACGCGCCTCCTCGGTGAAGCGGGACACGACGTCCGACACCACGCCGGCCAGGTCCCCGTCGGCGAACTGGAAGTCCAGCTTCCCCGTCTGGATGCGGCTGACGTCCAGCAGGTTGTCCACCAGCGCGCCCAGCCTGCGCAGCTGGCGCTCCGTGTTGTCCAGCTTCCCCGCGACCTTGTCCGAGCCGAGCGTCGCGCCAGGCGTGGAGTCGCCCAGGCGCCGCAGTAGTTGCAACTGGAGGCGCAGGGACGTCAGCGGCGTGCGCAGCTCGTGGCTGGCCATGGAGAGGAAGTCATCCCGCGTGCGCACCGCCTGCTGCAGCGCGGCCTCCGTCTCCTTCAGCGCGGTGATGTCCAGGATGGCCCCGCGCACCACCGCGACGTTGCCGGAGGCATCGCGAATCACCGACGCCCGGCTGGTGAGCCAGTGCCAGCTCCCGTCCGGCCAGCGGGTGCGGAAGGTGGACGTGTAGGCGTCCACGTGCCGGGTGAAGAGGGAGGACACCTGGGCCTCCACCTCCGCGCGGTCGTCCGGGTGGATGGAGGCGAGGAACTTCTCGTGCGTCCACTCCGCCTGCGGCTGGGCGTAGCCGTAGAGCCGGTCATGGGCCTCGGAGCGGAACACCTGGCCGGTGACGAGGTTCGTCTCCCACACGGCCATCTGCGCGGAGTCGAGCGCCACCTGGAAGCGCTCGCCCAGCTGGCGGAAGCGCTCCTCGGTGCGCGCCACTTCATTCTCCGCGTGCTGGCGCTGGGTGATGTCCGCGGCCAGCACCCACGTCTCCTCGCCCACCACGCGGACCGTCACCTCCAGCCAGGTCCGCGACGGCAGCTCGGCCAGGAAGCGGCCGCCCTCGCGCGTGGTCAGCGCCGTCATCAGCCGTTCGTGCAGCACCGTGCCCGAAAGCCCGGGCTGGGCATGCCAGGGCTCCTGGCCGCGCACCTGCTCGGCCGGCGCACCCAGCAGGGCGGCGGCGCGCGCGTTCAGCTCGCGGACGCAGCCGTGGGCGTCGAGCGTGAAGAAGGCCTCGCCCATCATCTCCCGCAGCACACACAACCGGGCCTCATGGGACAGGCTGACCTCGTCGGCGGCGTGAGCAGGCAGCTCGGTGGTGGTGACGGCGGGCTGAGGCTCCAAGGGACGAACGGGCTCGGAGGACGGAGCAAGTCTCATGGGGGCTGGAAGGGTCTCCCGGCCATCCGGAGGCGTCAAGCCGTCCGGCCCGGCGCTCGCAGGGCCTCCTGGTGTGTCAGGAGGCTCACGGCGCCGGTTCCCGCGTCCCCGTCTCCGGCCCCCCCCATGCCCTCTCTCTTCCACACACCTCC
>NZ_JAAIYB010000713.1 GCF_010894475.1 Myxococcus vastator | reverse complement strand
GGCGGTGGGGGTGCAGGGGCTGGCGTTCCATGTCCCGCATCCAGCCGTCACCGTCCTTCCTCCCGCCCGGTACCGCGCCCTCAGAGGGCGCCGCCGCGCCGGCGGCCGTCCCTCCCCCCACGCGCACGGCGCAGTGCCGGCCGGCCTCCACCGCGGCGTCCTCGACGGTGGAGCCCTACCGGGGGCCTTCCACGGGGCATCCACCGGCGCTGCAAGTGCCTGGGCCTCGCTCGGGGCCCCGCACGGGCGCCGACAACCAGTTCGACTTCGGCGTGGGCGGCGCGTTTCCGCCCAGGCCCACGGGCAACCTGATGGAGCAGGTGCGGCAGGGGGCGCTCACCGCCGCTCAGTCCGAAGCCGCCGCTGCCAGCCGGTTGATGGGAGACAGCGCCGCCGTGGATGGCTACGCGCGCCTCCACCTGGACCACCTGAAGCCCAGTCCGCCCATCACCGGCGCGCCCACGTCCTTGACGGACTACACCAGCAGCATTCCGGACGTGGCCCCCGCCCAGGCCTACGCCTACTTCGTCCGTCATCCGGCGGCGGTGTTCGAGGCCGCCGGCATCCGCGTCCGCCCCGCGACGGCGGCGCTGGTGGATGGGGCGAAGCTGTTCCTGGAGGAGAAGGGGCTTCCGCCCGTGTGGGCGCCCATCACCGTGCGCCTGGAGCCGGCCGCGAACACGCTGCACATCACCACGCTGGACGGGCACCCGCTGCGCGGCACGAATCGCTTCGTCTTCGACGAGGACGGCGCGGGCGGGACGCAGGTGCGGCAGTACTCGGCCTTCCAGGGGAGCTCGCCCGCGACGTCGGTGGGCATGACGCTGATGGACCCCATCGAGCGGCAGCACGACATCTGGCGCGCGGTGCATGCGCACCTGCATGACACGCTGAGGCCTCGCTGATGGCGCCCGTTCCGAGGACGACGCCTCCCGGGCATGACGTGATTCTCTATGACGGGCACTGCCGCCTGTGCGGTGGGGCGGCACGGCGGCTCCAGCGGCTGCTGGGCGGGACGGGGACGCGCCTGCGCTCGTTTCGGGAGGAAGGGGTGCTGGCGTCCTTCCCGGGTGTCAGTGCGGACCGCTGTGAGCGGGCAATTCAGTTGGTCCTGTCGGATGGGGCCGTGGTGGAGGGGTTGGAGGCCCTGGTCCTGGCGCTGGGCCGGCGGCCGTTGGGGCGGCTGCTCCGCGTGTACTACGTGCCGGGCCTGCGGCAGCTCCTGGACGCGCTCTACCGCGTCGTGGCCCGCTATCGGTTTCGCATCGCGGGACGTCAGTGTCCGGACGGGGCGTGCGCGGTCCGCTTCAAATAGGCCGCGCGCGGCGGGTAGCATGGCGTTTCCCCGCCACCTCGGGTTCGTCCGTGCAATCACCAACGTCTCCATACGTCCAGGCCGCGCGCGCCTTCCGGCACTTCTTCACCGAGCTCCGGGATGCCTACCTGGAGCGAGAGACGCTCTTCACGCAATTGGAGCTGGCGCTCCTGGGGCGCGAGCACGTGCTGGTGGTGGGGCCCCCTGGGACGGCCAAGAGCGCCATCGCCAGCGCCGTGCTGGGGCGCATCATCGACGAGCGCACGGGCTCGCCGTCGCTCTTCTCCAAGCAGCTGGCCGAGTCCACCGTGCAGACGGACCTCATCGGCCCGGTGGACTTCAAGGTGCTCACGGAGACGGGACGCACCGAGTACCTCACCGACGAGGGCATGCTGGGCTCCGAGCACGCCTTCCTGGACGAAATCTTCGACGGCCGGGACATGCTGCTGCGCTCCATCCTCAACGTGCTGCACGAGCGGGAGCTGAAGCATGGCCGCCGGGTGACGACGGGGCGCATCGAGTGCGTCGTCATGACGAGCAATCGGTATCTCTCCGAGGTGCTGGCGCGCTCGCCGGAGCTGCTCCTGGCCTTCGCGGACCGGCTGAGCTTCATCTGCTTCGTGCCCAAGTCCTTCGCACGCCGGGAGAGCCGGGCGGCCATGCTGCAACGCTTCTCCCATGGCGCCCGGCCGGACCTGCGCGCGCAGCTGTCCTTGCAGCAGGTGGACCTGCTCCAGGACGCCGTGACGAAGGTGGGGGTGCCCAGCCACGTCATGGAGGGCGTGGAGCTGCTGGCGGATGCGCTGGAGCGCGCGCTGGCGGCCCAGGTGGCGAAGCTGCCGGACTACGTGCCGACGAAGTACTTCTCCCAGCGCTCGGTGGTGAAGGCGCTGTGGGCACTCAAGGCCGCGGTGGTGAGGGATCAAATCTACCGGCGCCCCGAGCGGGCCTTGGAGGCCACCGTCGAGGACCTGGACTCGCTGCGCTGGTTCTTCCTCCTGGGCGGTCCGCCCGCGGGGGAGACGGAGGCGCTGCTCAAGGCCGTGGTGGACCCCCGGGAGCGGGCGCAGCTCGAAATCGTCCGCCTGGAGCAGCGCGCGTTCGACGAAGCGCTGGCCAGGATACGGCAGGAGCTGGGGGGCGGCGTGGAGCGCGAGGCGCAGGCGCTCGGGTCCTCCGAAGAGGTGAGCTCCGTCGAGTCCGTGAGCCGCAACTGGCAGCCCGGCGTCGTCTCCACCACGGCGCGGGCCCTGTTGGCCAAGCTGGTGCCGGGGCCTCGCCATGCGCAGAACCGGATGCCGTTGCTGGCCGCGGCGCGGGCCCTGGTGGCGGCGCAGGAGCAGCGGCTGGCGCGCGGCATGGCGGGGCACGGGGAAGGGC
>NZ_JAAIYB010000712.1 GCF_010894475.1 Myxococcus vastator | reverse complement strand
TGGGCCCCAAGTCCAGCTCCTCAACCACCTCCAGCACGAATCGCGCGAGGTGGTGCTCCGGCAGCCAGTCCAGCAGCGACGGCGGCAGCAGGAAGGCCTGCTGCACATTCCAGGGGCGGAACTTCTTGCTCATCCCCGGCATTCACCACGCGGGCCTCCCTCCGGGCAAGCCCCACCGCGATTACCGCGACACGCTCCTAGCCCAGACACTTTCGAAATCACAAGGAGGCCACGACATGTTTCATGTCTTGAGTTGGCCCCTCTGATGACTGTCACGCCATCCATCGATGGGTGCCTCTGCATCGTTGCTGTATGCTCGCGCCCAGCGGCTTCCCACTCCGAGCCACGACGCCAGCTCCATGCTCCCTCGACCTTCAGCCTCGTCCGACGCGCGTGAGACTCCGGCGGGGCGGACGCGCCCCGGGCGCACGTCCCCCTTCGTCGCCGCGGACTTCTTCGTCCTGCGCACCCCGCTGCTGCCCTTCGACGCCCTGACGTCCTGGAGCGAAAACCTGGAGGCCCCCGGCGCCGCGCCCGACGCGCTGGAAGGCGCGCTCCAACGAGACAGGCAACGGCTGAGAGACAGGCTGCGCCAGTGGGTCGTGGAGCCGCTCATCCGCGAGGCCCTCTTCATCGCCTCGCCCGCGCTCGTGGAGAGCCTGCACTACTGGCAGGAGAAGCCCGACTCCGAGGAGGGCCTGAAGGTGGAGCGGACGCTCGTGCGGTACTTCGCGCGCATGTCCGGGCGCAGCACGCCGTTCGGCCTGTTCGCGGGCCTCTCCGTGGGTCGTCCAGGCGCGGCGACGCGGCTGCACCTGGCGCCTCGCGAGGAGCTGCGCCGCCACACCCGGCTGGACATGGACTACGTCTGCGCGCTCGTGGAGAAGGTGCAGCAGGAGCCTGGCGTCCGGAGCGCGCTCGAGTACGTCCCCAACTCCAGCCTGTACCTGGCCGCGGGCCGCCTCCGTTACATGGAGATGCGGCACACCGGCAGGGAGCGCTCCTATCACCTGGTGGCCGTGGAGCCCTCGTCGTACCTGGAGGCCACGCTGGCGCGCGCCCGTGGCGGCGCGTCCGTGGAGGCCCTGGCCCTGGCCCTCACCCAGGACGACCCCGACGTCAGCCTGGAGGACGCCCGCGCCTTCATCCTGGAGCTCATCGAGGCCCAGGTCCTGGTCTCCACCTGGGCCCCCACCCTCACCGGCCCCGAGCCCGTTCCCTACCTGCTGGCGCGGTCGGAGGCGCTGCCCGCGCTCCACCCCACGCGGGCGAAGCTGGCCGCCGTCCACGAAGCGCTGGGACGCATCGACGCCGCGCGCCCCGGCGTCCCCGAGGAGGCCTACCGCGACGTCGCCCGGATGCTCGAAGGGCTGCCGGTGCAGGCCGAGCTGCCGCGCCTCTTCCAGGTGGACATGGTCCGCCCCACGCGGGAGGCCACGCTGTCTCCAGGCGTGGTGGACGCGTGCCAGCGCGCCTTCGACACGCTCCACCGCCTGGCCGTGGCCACCGCCGCGGACTCGCCGATTGCCCGCTTCCAGCAGCGCTTCGTGGCCCGGTACGAGGACCGCGCCGTCCCGCTGCTGGAGGCGCTGGACGAGGACACCGGCATCGGCTTCGCGGCGGATGGGGGCACCGGCAGCGGCACCGGCGCGCTGCTCCAGGGCTTCGCCTTCCCGCTCGGCGAGGGCGACCGGCGCTACCCCGACGGCGCGAAGTGGAAGCACCTGCTGACGCGGCTGGAGTCCTGCTGGCGCGAGCAGGCCCAGGAGCTGGTCCTGACGGAGGACGACCTGCGCGCCATGACGGCGAAGGACGTGCTCCCGCTGCCGGAGTCCTTCTCCGTCGTCGCCACCGTGGTGGGGGCCAGCGCCGAGCACGTGGACCGCGGGGACTTCCGCATCCTCCTGGAGAGCGTCACCGGCCCTTCGGGCGCGGTGATGTTGGGCCGCTTCTGCCACGCGGACGCCGCGCTGGAGGCGGCGACGCGCGCCCACCTGCGCGCGGAGGAGGCCCTGCGGCCGGACGCCGTGTTCGCGGAGGTCGTCCACCTGCCCCAGGGCCGCATGGGCAACGTCATCTGCCGCCCTGCCCTGCGCGAGCATGACCTCGTCCTCCTGGGGCAATCCGGCGTGCCCTCGGAGCAGCAAATCGAGCTGTCCGACTTGTGGCTCTCCGTGGAGCAGGGGCGGCTCGTGCTCCGCTCGCGGAAGCGGGGCCGCGAGGTCATTCCCCGGCTGACGACCGCCCACAACTACATCTCACTGGGGCTCGGGGCCTATCGCTTCCTGGGGCAGCTCCAGCAGCAGGGTGTGCAGAACCTGGCCTTCAGCTGGGGGCCGCTGACGTCCGCCCCCTTCCTGCCCCGCGTGGTGCATGGCCGCACGGTGCTCGCGCTGGCGCGCTGGAACGTGGCGCCAGAACGGCTCAAGGCCTGGGGCGCGGCGCGAGGCGGCGCACGCTACGAGGCGCTCCAGCGCTTCCGGCGGGAGGCGCGCCTTCCCCGCTGGGTCTGCCTCCATGACGGCGACAACCAGCTCCCCATCGACCTGGACAACGTGCTGAGCGTGGACACCTTCGTCCAGCTCACGCGCAAGCGCCCCGCGGGCGTGACGCTGGAGGAGCTGTTCCCCACGCCGGACGCGCTCTGCGTGACGGGCCCGGATGGCCGCTACCAGCATGAGCTGGTGCTCCCCTTCCACCGGCGCGAGCCCCTGGGACAGCCCCCCCGGCCAAGGACCGCGC
>NZ_JAAIYB010000711.1 GCF_010894475.1 Myxococcus vastator | reverse complement strand
CAGAACCTTGCTCATCAGCTTGTACCTCTTCGCGACCTCTTCCTCGGTGACCATCGACACCTTCGAGCACGCCTCAGCCTATTTGTCGATCCCCTGCCAATCGGTCGCGTTATAAAATCTCAGGCCCTAAGCGCCCAGGAGGATGTCCTCTGCTGTCCTTCGTTTGATGGCGAGTTGCTCCCGTGAGGTCTTGGCATCGCGAAGCCATGCCCGTTGGTGTCTCAGGAATGTTTGTTCGAACTCTTTGAAGGTCGCATTCGATAGTGCGAGGTGGAGTCGGCCGCTCTCTGTTGTGCCAGCAGGCAATCGTCCTTTTCTCGTTGTTTTTAAGGAATTGGTGGCTCGGTGGAAGAGCGCTGCCGGAGCGCGGATGCTCAAAATCGTCATCGTACGGATGACGGGCGGCAGCCGGCCCCTGCTCGTCTTCTTCTGCACCGACGCCTCCCTCACCGGGAGCATCGAAGTGCTCTTCCGGGGCTTGAAGCAGCAGCTCGGCTTCGCCGACTCACGTGCCCACCGCCGTCTGGCAGTGCTGCGCACCGCCCCCTTCGCAGGCTTGAGCTACACCCTGCTCGTCCTCTGGTACATGGAGCTGGTCACCAACTGGCAGCAGATGAAGCTGCCGTTGCGGCCCTGGTACACCACCAGGGCCACTGTCAGCTTCGCGGATGTCTTGCACCTGTCTCAATCCACCCTGGCCCATACCCGCTGGCACTCGCAGTGTCGAATTCGCGCCAACTTACGCGCCGCCTCCCGCTCCATGAGCCTATCCCAAGGGCGCGCGGGATAGACCGCCGCGCTCACCCCCTCGCCTCAAAAGGGCGAAGTCGAGTCTGAACGGACTGCTCCTTGCAGTGCGCTCCGAACAGGAAGCTCGTTCGACTGTAACCTCTCGTGTCCCCCATCAATGGTTGGACGGGGGCCGCTATGCGCGGGCTATTCGGCGTTTGCGCATGGAACCTCTTGCTGCTGGAGTCCTGCGCGAAAGGTGACGGCACCGGAATAGGGATCCTCTTCCGGTGCCGTCACCTGTCAGCGACTACGTCACGGTACGATGACCGTCACTGTATTGGACGCGACCGAGGGACCAATGTCCGAGATTGCGCGCACGTAATAGCTGTACGTGTTACCAGGTTGAACAGTCGTGTCCGTGAATGTCCTGACGTTAGCGGCCAGTGACTGGACCAGCGCGTACACGGTGCTGGCGGAGCTCTGACGGTAGACCTCGAAGCCCGTCTCGTTGGACGAGTTGTCCGTCCACGCCAGCTTCACCTGCGTGGCTGGCACCGCCGAGCCCTGTAGGTTGCTGGGGGCCGCAGGGGGCTGCATCACGACGGTCACCGTCGTCTCGTCATCGTTGTTGGATCGGTCCAGGTCGAGTTCGTAGATGTATCCCTGGATGCCAATCTTGAATACGCCGGTTTGTGGGAATGCGACAGCCAGAGTGGCTAGGACCTCCGCGTTGGGCGCCAAGTCACCCAGTTCGCACACGTAGCGTACGTCGTCCGCCGTCTCGTCTTGGGCACAGTCGGTGCCGCTGCTCTGCGCGCTCTGGACGGTGGCATGCGTCGGAAGGACCCAGCTGAGCTGGCCCAGTGAGCCAACGCGTGTGCCAATATTCCGCACTCGCGCTGTCAGCGTCATTGCCTGGCCCACGCCCACGGTCAGGGTGGCGGGCGTCACCTCCACGTCCAGGTCCACGATGCCCAGCGGAATCTCGCAGGCATCGCCTATTCCGTCCGCATCGAGGTCGGCTTGGTCCGGATTGGCGGCCCACACACAGTTGTCCACAGCATCTATCAATCCATCCTCGTCGGAGTCTTCGGTGGCGATGGCCGCAGCCATGGCGCCCGGCGTCAGGCCCTCCCACTCCTGCTCCTCCAGCTCTCCCTCCGTCTCCATGCCCTGATACGCGAAGCTGTGAAACTGCCTGCGGTGGAAATCGAGCTTGAGGTGGTCCCAGTCGGAGGAGCCATAGTGGATGGAGCCATCACCCGTGCAGCCCTCTTCGGGCTTGGTGGGCGGGGTGCCGTCGAGCTTGTGAATCATGTTGAGGTTGATGGTCGGCAGCAAGTCGGGGTCGGTGGTCTTGTTCCGGTTCCAGTCCACGCTCGGAATGGGCTGGTTAGGAGCCGGATGGAGATTCTTCTGGCAGTGCCCCCGGCCGTTGTAGCCCCAGCAAAGAGCCCATCCCACCGGCATTGCGTCGAAGCCTCGCGTCTCAAGCAAGTCCGCTTCGTTGAGCGTCGGGAGGATGCGCGTCGAGTAGTCCAGTTGCCGTGTCATGGCATTGAACTTGAATGTGTAAAGGTAGTTCATCACGCTGGCGTAGTTGGGTTTGCAGTTTTGAAGCTCGTGTCCGCCATGATGAAGCCCCAGGGAGTGACCCAGTTCGTGCATGAAGGTAGAGATCTCGAATTCGTGGCGTGCGCACCGCGTCAATGACTCCTTGTTGCCATTGACGATCTCACACTCGCTCATCTTCGTGCCGCCGACCGCGCGCGGAGCCAAGGGGCCTGAGTCCATCCCGTGGATGGTCACTAGGAATTCGTCACCCTCCGTCTCTGCCAAGCCACTGTTGTCGGATGTCGCCAGTTCATGGCCGAAGAGCCCGTACCTGGTGGTAAGGGCCCGCTCAGGAATTAGTTAGCCGAATAGGGGAATAGCCAGAGGGGCCGAGCGCGTTGGCCGGGTATGGACGCGGAAAAGGCCGTGGCGGAGCGATACCAGGCACTTCGAGATGTCATGGATGA